>CAJTYD010000047.1 GCA_910583775.1 uncultured Muribaculaceae bacterium
TGGCTTCGCGGTAGATGCCGCTTAGCCTATAATCATTTTTTTAACGAACTATTGTCAATACAAAAGTAGTAATTTTTAAGATGAATTACAATTCAATTTTATAAATTTGCATTTCATTAATATTGATTAAACGATAGAATACGAATTCTTTGGTTTGATTGATAAATCCTTAAAGAATGAGTGACAAGGTTAATATTTCTGAAACGATCGAGGGTTGCGTTTCATCTTTGATGAAGGCGGCCGGCGTTGGGAGCGTGTTGTTGGGAATCAGCGGAGGTGCCGACAGCACGGCGTTGCTTCTTGCGCTTTTAGAGGCTCGCGTCAAGGTGAGATGTATCCACTGCAATTTCCATCTTCGAGGGGAGGAAAGCATTCGTGACCAGCGTCATGTCGAGACATTATGCCTCAGACATGACGTACCTTTGGAAATCGTTGACTTCGAAACGATCGGTTATGCCTCTTCACATAATGTCTCGATTGAGATGGCCTGCCGTGATCTGCGCTACGGGGTTTTCCGCGAAATCATGAAACGCGAGAATCTTCAGCGTATTGCCGTAGCACATAATTCCGACGACAATGCGGAGACTTTGCTGCTGAATCTATTCAGAGGAGCCGGTGTGAAGGGCCTCAGGGGAATGAAGGTGGATACCGGAGAGATCATCAGGCCTTTGCTTTCGGTTTCTCGCCGCGAAATCGAGGAATATCTTAAAGAAAAGGATGAGACGTTTATGACTGATTCAACCAATCTGGATTCGGAATACAAAAGAAACTTTATCCGCAACCGCCTTTTGCCGGAGATTGAAAGCCGCTGGCCCGGAATCCGGACAACTCTTTCCCGCGTGATGGAGAATATGGCTATGGAGGAGAAGGCTCTTGATGTCTTTGAGGAAAATCTGCTTTCCGGAGTGGGAAATCTGCTTGATTGGGAAAAGATAGAGGAATCGAAGTGTCAGGAATGGATAATCAGAAGGTTCTGCCGGAGGCATAATGCGGATGAAAAATTAATAAAGGAGATATCGGGAGTTTATTCAAGAGGCGGGAAAAAAGCGAAGGGAAAGAAATGGTTTGTCGGAAACGGCCGGCTGATTTTCGGAAGAGACGGGCTTTATTTTTTGAAAGATAGGGATAATGGAAAAGCAGTTTCGGAAAGAGATATAAGACTGGATTTTGATGTGGCGGTTCTGGAAAACACGGTTGCGGCAAGGAGTGAAATGAAGAATTCTCCGAACACTATCCTTTATCTTCCTTATTCTCCCGTCAACGTGGAATTCAGGAGATTCCGGGCAGGCGACAGGATGAAGCCTTTGGGAATGAAGGGCAGTAAACTTGTCAGCGACATAATAAAGGATGCCGGACTCTCTCCGGAAGAGAAAGAGTATTTAGTTATAGTTCAAAACATCGAGAGTGGCGAGATTCTCTGGGTCGAAGGGTTAAGGCGTTCGCGAATCGACCTGATAGAGGATGACGGGAAAGCATTTTACAGAATTTCAAGAAAAATTTTGTGAAATAAAAAAAATATGATAATTTTGTGAAAAATTTCCACAAGGCATAGCCGCTTCAGGCTTTAGTTTGCCTAAATCATTCGCACATTTTTATATTCTGATTGTTATATCAATAGGTTGAATGGCTGAACGCAGCTGAATGCTATTCGTGCAACAAAGAATGATTCAAACTAAATCCCTGTTCAGAATGTCGAAACAGGTATTCTGAATTAGATTCTAAGAGATCTCATCGATTTCTTGACAATTCCCGGATAAAACTATAAAAGTGTTTCCCTCAGCTCTTAGGAGCGACCTGCAGGTATACCATGTTGTAGAGGTGCAGCCAGAAGGGAACAATGACACAAACTCATTATATGTATACTTTTGAAGAATTAATGAACATGGACGATTCCGTTTTAAGAGAAATGGCTTCGTCTATGGGAATGAAGAAAACCTCCTCGGCGTCAAAGGAGGAATTAGCTTATCACATAATCGACAGTGACTCTGAAACGACAGCAAAGGAAACTGTTGCAAGAATCGCGTCTAAGTCAAAGTCTGACAAGGAGAAGAAACCGAGGGCCAAACGCGCTGTCAAAAAGGAGACCGCAGTTTCAAGCGAGATCCCTTCGGATGGCGAGGATAAAAATTCCGGTTCGGTGATACAGGCTGAAAATGCCAATGACTCTGTTGTTGCCGATGGGGTGGCGGCTCCGAAAAAAAGAGGACGCAAGCCCAAGGTTAAACCGGAGGATGCAGCCGACAATGCTGCCGATGTCGTCCCCGCCGCAAAAAAGGCAGTGAAAAAAGTTGCCAAGACAGCTGCAAAGGATGAAGTTGAGATTTCTCTGCCGGTTTCAGGTGCAGAAGTTGTTGATTCGGCTAATGAGAATGCGGCGGGAAATCAGGCTGAAACCTCTAACGACCGGCCGGCTCCCGCTGAAAAAATAAATTACGCCGGGGATGAAAATCTGCCGAGAGTTATAGAAAATGAATTTTCAGCTCCTGTTGAAAGCATTCCGCAGGCCCAGGAGAATCAGACGGCCCATCAAACGGTGTTCAGACCGAAAGAGAAGCCTTCGCTTGATTCGTTTTTCTCAAATGCGAAGCGCAAGACTTTCGTTCCACGTTCGCAGCGTGAGATACAGGAGGCGGCCATCGCTGCCGCGGTCGCTCCAATTATCATAAGCGAACCATCACCGGAGGTTCCGGCAAAACCGGCGATACAGCAGAAGCTGCAGAAGCATCTGACCAAGCGCCAGCTTCGCCAGCAGCAGCGAATGGCTCAGCAGCCTGCCCCCAGGACACAGGAAACAAGCTTCGATTTCGAGGGAATACTTACTACTTCGGGGGTGCTTGAGGTAATGCCCGACGGTTATGGTTTCCTTCGTTCAAGCGATTATAATTATCTCGGCAGTCCGGATGACGTCTATGTCTCGCAGCAGCAGATAAAGGATTTTGGCCTCAAGACCGGCGATGTGGTTGAAGGCGGTATCCGTCCTCCCCGTCAGGGAGAGAAATATTTCCCTTTATGCAGAATTGAGTCGATCAACGGCCTTTCCCCGGAAGTGATAAGAGACCGAGTTCCTTTCGAGCATCTTGTGCCTTTGTTCCCTGATGAGAAATTCAATCTTACTGGAGGCCGAAGCGGAAATATCTCCACAAGGGTTGTCGATATGTTCGCACCGATAGGCAAGGGACAGCGAGCCCTTATCGTGGCTCCCCCTAAGACAGGTAAGACAATACTTCTCAAGGATATCGCCAATGCGATATCGTCGAATCACCCCGACACGTATATAATAATGCTTCTTATCGACGAGCGCCCCGAGGAGGTAACTGACATGGCGCGCAGTGTCAACGCCGAAGTGATCGCCTCTACATTCGACGAGCCTGCCGAGCGTCATGTAAAAATCGCGGGAATCGTCCTCGAGAAGGCAAAACGTCTGGTAGAGAGCGGCCATGACGTTGTCATTATGCTCGACTCCATCACTCGTCTGGCACGAGCTTATAATACCGTCAGCCCGGCCTCAGGCAAGATTCTTTCCGGAGGTGTCGACGCCAACGCCCTTCAGAAACCCAAGCGTTTCTTCGGAGCGGCCCGAAACATCGAGAACGGCGGTTCGCTTACGATCATCGCCACGGCCCTTACCGAGACCTCTTCAAAGATGGACGAAGTTATCTTCGAGGAATTCAAGGGAACCGGCAATATGGAGCTCCAGCTCGACCGCAAGCTTTCCAACAAGCGAATCTTCCCGGCAGTCGACATCATCGCTTCTTCCACACGTCGCGACGATCTGCTTCTCAGCGAAGAGACACTCAACAGAATGTGGATTCTCCGCAATTATCTTGCTGACATGAATTCTTTGGAAGCTATGGAATTCATGAAGAAGAGAATGGAGATGACCCGCACCAACGAGGAGCTTCTTGTAACAATGGACAAATAAGCTTAACGGCTTGTTCCTTAAAATATGAACACATTTGGAAAATATATAACGCTCACGACTTTCGGAGAAAGTCATGGGCCGGCGATGGGGGGCATTCTCGACGGGATGCCCTCGCTCGTAAAAATAGATTTAGCAGAAATCGACCGTCAGACCGAAAGACGCGCTCCGGGTCGAAGCGCGCTCACATCCCAGCGTCGCGAGCCAGACAAGGCGGAAATCCTTTCGGGAATCACGGCCGACGGCCTGACATTGGGCACGCCTATCGGCTTTATCGTCAGAAACCGGGATGCGAGAAGCGGTGACTATGCCGGTTATCAGGGTCGGTTCCGCCCCAATCATGCCGATTACACATATTATACTAAATATGGTATAAATGATTTCAGAGGCGGCGGAAGGGCGAGTGCCAGAGAAACCGTGTCGTGGGTCATAGGCGGTGCGATCGTCCGTCAGTGGCTTTCTGCCATGGGAATCGAAATAGCAGCTGAATTCATAGAGACTAATTCGGTTGAGGATGCAAAAAACAGTCTTGATTCCACGGGAGGTGCCGTGAGATGCGTCATTTCCGGAATGCCTGCCGGAATCGGGGAGCCTGTATTCGAGAAACTTCATTCTCGACTTGCCGCCGCAATGATGGGCATCAACGCAGCCAAGGCCTTTGAATATGGCGACGGACGAGATATGTCGGCCATGAGGGGCAGCGAGTGTCTTGATCTTTTCGGCGAGGAGATCGAGGGACGCCCCGGTGTATATAGGTTTCTGACAAATCATTCCGGCGGTATACTTGGTGGCATATCCAACGGAATGCCGATAAATTTCACGGTATATTTCAAGCCTACTCCTACGATAATGCAGGATGTTCCGAGCGTGGATACTGATGGCCACAGAGTCGTTATCAACCCCAAGGGGCGTCACGATCCCTGCGTGGCCATGAGGGCTGTGCCGGTTGTGGAGGCCATGGCCGCGCTTACTGTAGCCGACATGATAAAGGGAGCGTCGCGAAAAGGTTCGCAATATTAGTATGTTCCATCGGTTATTGAAAGAATCGCTCTATTGTCGCTTTATAGAAAGTACGCTTGCGAATGAATCCATATTTCAAGGATTACGGAGAGTATATTTCGGAGAAATTTCCCGGAACAAAGGTGCAGAAGATTTCAGTCAACGCCGGATTTTCGTGCCCTAACAGAGACGGGACGATAGGAAGAGGAGGCTGTGTCTACTGCGACAACTCATCCTTTACTCCCCGTTATTGTTTCGGCAACGATCCTGTAAAGGTGCAGCTTGAGAAAGGGAAAGCCTTTTTCGGGAGGAAGTATAAGGATATGAAATATCTTGCTTACTTTCAGTCGTTCAGTAATACGTTCAGCAAATCCTGCGAGAGTCTCAGGAATCTTTACGAGGAGGCTCTTTCCGTGGAAGATGTCATAGGCCTTATCGTGGGGACCCGTCCGGACTGTGTGGATGAAGAAGTGATTGAGGTCCTGCGGGATCTCAATGGCCTCAGGAGAGTCTTTGTAGAACTGGGGGCTGAATCTTCCTGGAATTCGACGCTTGATATCATCAACCGGGGACACACCTGGGAAACAACCGTGAAGGCCGTTGAAAGTCTGGCTTCTGCCGACATATCTGTCGGATTGCATCTGATAGAGGGACTGCCGGGAGAAAGCGAGGAGATGATGCTTGAGACAGTTAGGCGCGCTTGCCGGCTTCCGGTTGAATCGCTTAAATTCCACCATCTGCAAATCATCAGGGGAACGGAACTCGAAAAGATGTTTTATAGCAGACAAACGGATTTAATTCGGTTTGAATTGGAAGAATATATTGACTTATGCGTAAAAATCATTAAATTAGTGCCCGGAAACATAGCGATAGAAAGGTTTCTGGCCTCTTCTCCTCCCGAGAAAGTGGTGTCACCAAGATGGGGTCTTAAAAACTATCAGTTCATGAACCTGCTCCTCAATAAACTGAAGGATGTTAAAATCAAGCAATAAAACATATAATAAATTATAGTTCGAAATGAAAAAAACTATTTTTGCGGCTATGGCCGCGATTGTATTCGCCGGCACGTCTTTTGCCGACGTTACGGTAAAGTTCCCGGCCGGGCAAGGCAAGGAATCATACGATGTTGAGCACATGCTTATCTCAAACATGATCAAGCCCCGGGGGGAACGCCCCTCTTATTCTTCCGAGACAGTCAAGACAGTGAAAAACGTTCTTACAATATCCACTGATCCTGCGGGTGCGGCTTTCTATGTTATCCCTCTCGAGGGCCGTGACCGACTGGAATTCTATACGAATCCGGGAGAGAATGTCGTGGTGGATGTCAAGTCGCTTTCTCCGCTTGATTATTCTGTTTCCGGAACCGAGCTCATGGAAGGCATCTATACGTTGAAACCTCTTATGTCGGCAATAGAAACCCGTTATATGAATGCAGCCAAGGCCGAGCCGCGCGACACAGCCGCCATGAGCAAGGCTCTGGTGGA
The DNA here is from genome assembly GCA_910583775.1 of uncultured Muribaculaceae bacterium. Lineage (GTDB taxonomy): Bacteria > Bacteroidota > Bacteroidia > Bacteroidales > Muribaculaceae > Lepagella. The sequence continues at coordinate 6,403 of CAJTYD010000047.1, forward strand.
TTTCAATAAGGTTATCAAGGACTATATTTCAATGAATCCAAAGAATCCGGCCGTTGTATACGCCGTGATGCAGCTTGACGGGAATGATTTCCTTGAGGCTTTCAGCGCGCTCGACAGCTCTCTTGCCGGCACGGCCCTATATCCTCTGGCAGAGCGTCAGAAAGCCTCGGTCGAGAGCCGTATCGCAGCCGACAAGCATCGTGCTGAACTCGCCTCCGGCAACACAATGGCTCCCGCTTTCACTTTCAAGGATCTTGAAGGTAAGGACGTAAGCCTGATTGATTTCCGCGGCAAATGGGTTGTTCTTGATTTCTGGGGAGCATGGTGTCCATGGTGTATAAAGGGTTTCCCGAAACTCAAGGATGCATACGAGCAGTATAAGACCGAGCTCGAAGTCATCGGCATCGACTGCAATGACAAGGAAGAGGCCTGGAGAAACGCCGTCAAGAAGTATGAGCTTCCCTGGGTGAACGTGCGCAATCCGGAAATGGGTGGCGAAAGCAAGGTGCTTACCGACTATGCTGTTCAGGGCTTCCCGACAAAAGTCATCGTCAATCCCGAAGGCAAGATCGTCAATATCACGGTAGGTGAGGACCCCGGTTTCTTCGATGTGCTTGCTAAGTTCATCAATGAGAAATAAAATCATCAATGAGGATTAATATAATATAGGAATTCGATCCTAAGTCTACACAAATATAAAAGCCCGCCGAAATTCGGCGGGCTTTTATATTTGTTGAAGCGATGATTATTTCTTCGCTCTGTTGCCGTAACGGCTGCGGAATTTGTCCACACGGCCGGCGGTATCGACGAGCTTCTGCTTCCCTGTGAAGAAAGGATGCGACGAGCTGGTGATCTCGAGTTTTACAAGAGGATATTCCTTACCATCGATTTCAATAGTCTCGCGTGAAGCTACTGTTGAACGAGTGATGAATGTCTCATCGTTCGACATGTCTTTGAAAACTACCTCACGGTATTCTTTCGGATGAATGTCTTTTTTCATTTTTATTAATACTGCAGTTAATTGTTTGTTTTTTTCTGACAGGTCGCGATCCCGTCAAATGGCTTGCAAAGTTAACACTTTTCTTTAAATTTACCAAAGAATCCTGTCAAAAAAAGGAGCGGCGCCCCGTTGGCTACCGCTCCTAATGCTTTATAAATTAAATCATGAAGTGCATTCCATGATTCCTTTTCCTGGAATTTTACTCGAATTCCACAAGAGGCTGGTCGGTTGCGATGACATCGCCCTCCTTGACGAGAATGCGTTTCACGGTTCCTTCCATATCGGATGCGAGGTCATTCTCCATCTTCATTGCTTCGTAGACAAGGAGAAGGTCGCCCATCTTGATTTTCTGTCCCGGTTTTGCAATTATCTCGATGATTGTTCCTCCCATGGGAGCCTTGAAGACAGGGCCGGTAACGGCTTCGTCGGTCTTTGTCTCAGGAGTTGCGGAGGTTTCAGCGGCGGCATCGGCAGAAGCCTGAGCCTTTTTGACCTCGAATTCGGCTTTACGCTTGTTCTTGAGGAATGTGTTGGCCACAGTGGGGAGAAGTTCGAGAAGGAGGTATTCCTCATCGTCCTGGGCGAGTTTGACGCCGCCGAATTCAGGAAGTTCCGGATTGGCAGGTTCGCGGAATGATGATGTGTCGTATGGTTTCTCCTCTGCCGAACCGGTAATCTTCTCTCTGAACGCCGGATCGATCTCGACCGGAGTCTGACCGTATTCTCCTTTGACCAAAGAGATGAACTGATTGTTTTTGTTCGAATAGTCGGGAGCTCCTTTACGGCGGTCGAGAGCGAGAGCCACTGCCTGAGAGCCTACGATCTGGCTGGTGGGGGTCACGAGCGGAACAAGACCGGCGTCACGGCGAACTTTCGGGATGAGGGCCATAGCCTCGTCGAGAACGTCTTCTGCCTTAAGAGCCTTGAGGTTTGCAACCATGTTGGTATACATTCCGCCGGGCACCTCTGCGTTTTTGACGAGTTCGTTAGGTTTCGGGAATCCGAAATAAGCCTCGATCTTATGGCAGGCGTCAAGAAGGTCTTCCTCGCGGTTTTCGGTAGCGGCCTGGATGGCGCGGTCGAATTCAGCGTCGATCTCCTTGGGCATGTTCTTATAATACTCGTCGAAGTCATTGGGCCATTTGTCTTTGTTGATGTCGAAGTCGGCAAGAGCCTTTCTTGCCTCGCGGAGCTCTGCTCTTATCTTGGCGACAGCCTCCATGTTGACATCCATCTCTATTCCGAGTTTCTGGCAGAATATCCATACAAGCTCAATAGCGGGAGCGGCCGAACCGCCTCCGAACCACCAGATATTGGTGTCGACGATGTCAACGCCCTTGATGATAGCGGTCAGCACGGATGCAAGACCATAGCCGGGGGTGCAGTGGGTGTGGAAGTCGACATCCACCTTGAGAGCCTGTTTGAGCTTCGGCATAAGAGAGAAGATTCTCGAAGGATTGACAAGGCCTGCCATATCCTTGAGTGTAACCATCTTCGCACCCAAAGACTCCATCTCGCGGGCTTTGTTAACAAAATATTCATCCGTAAATATTTTCTCAGGAACGGCCACTTCTTTCGAGCCTCCGAACAGCTTGGCGAAGAATCCTTTTTTCTGCGGGGCTTCGGCCGGGGCATCCTGGGGATCGACCGTGTAGCAGACGGCGGTATCGGAAATGCCACCGAGGTCGTTGATCATTCTAACGGATTCCTTTATGTTGTTGATGTCGTTGAGGGCATCGAAGATTCTCATTACGTTAAGGCCGTTCTCGATGGCTTTTTTGTAGAATCCCTCAAGAACATAATCGGGGTAGGGAACATATCCGAAGAGGTTGCGTCCGCGGGAAAGCGCCGACAAAAGGGAAATGCCTTTCATCTCTTTCGAGCATGCCCTGAGACGATCCCAGGGGCTTTCGCCAAGATAACGCATCACGGAATCGGGAACTGCGCCGCCCCAGACTTCCATAATGTAAAACTTAGCTTCGCGATAAAGGGGAAGCAGCTTGTCGATGTTTTCCTGCTTCATACGCGTAGCGAACAGCGACTGCTGTCCATCGCGGAGAGTAAGGTCTCTGATTTTTAATACCTTTGCCATAATTAGATACTTTATAGTAAGTGTTTGTGTTTTTTGTTTTTGTCCTTATTCTATCAATTTAAGGCTTGATTCTAAATTGAGGGTTAAGGAGCTCATGGTAAAGTTTTAAGATTAAATCCTTTATTTGGCGTAAATATATTAATAAATTAAATACTAACCAAACAAATTTCATAAATTATCGAAATTTTTCCTTAATGGAGAAACAAATTCCGTATAAAATTATAGTTTAACGCCGGTTTTACTTTCCAATCTAAGTAAAACCGGCGTCGATATTTTAATCGAACACTCCTTCGATTGTCTCTTCGGTCTCGACTGTGACTTCCGACATTTCCGATATTTCGCCGTGACAGGGATCGAAGTCGGATGGGAAGACGAATTTCGCATCCTGCCTGTAAGGAAGTTTAGGATCCCTATAGACTTTCTGCATGTAGAGGCCGTAGATTGGCAGAGCCGCGCGTGCGCCCTGGCCGAAGGCCATAGAGTTGAAGTGTATGTAACGTTCCTCACCGCCTACCCAGACTCCGGTTACGAGCTCGGGGGTGAATCCCATGAACCAAGAGTCGGAGTTGGAGTTTGTCGTACCTGTCTTTCCGCCCATCTGCGCGCTGATGCCGTAACGGCTTCTAAGGCTTGCTCCCGTACCGCTGTCAACGACATTGAGGAGAATTGAAAGGATTTTGTAATACGCATCCTCGCTTGTCACCTCAGTGCGGTGGGGCACCGCGGAATAAATGAGGTTGCCCTGATTGTCCTCGATGCGCGTGACAAATACAGGATCTACACGGATGCCTCGATTGGCGAATGTGGTATAGGCGGCCACCATGTGGCCGACGGGAACATCCACTGTTCCGAGGCAGAGAGGCAGAGACGGCTCGATATAACCGGTGATTCCGAACATCCTCATCTTGTTGGCAAGGCTTTTCGGCGAAAGTTCGTTTACCAGACGGGCCGAGATCCAGTTGTTGGAGTTGGTAAGAGCCCAGCGCAGGTCTACCATTTCTCCGATTCTTGCGCTTCCGGAGTTGCGGGGAGCCCAGTTTCCGAAAACCGGCTGAGTGTTGGAGAACATAGAGCATGGCGTGAAGTCCTGCTCCATGGCGAGAGTATAGAGGAACGGCTTGGCCGTTGATCCTATCTGTCTTTTTCCTCTCGAAACCATGTCGTATTGGAAATGAGTGAAGTCGGGGCCGCCCACATATGCTTTCACATAGCCCGTAACGGGATCCATACTCATCAGACCGGTGCGGAGGATAGTCTTCATGTAAAGAAGTGAGTCGTAGGGCGACATCTTTACGGTTTTTGTGCCGGGTACGATCTTTGTCTCTTTGTTGCCGTTCTCGTTTCTTGTTTCCTTGACGTATGCGAACACATCCATTTCATAGGGAGTATGGAATGCCTTGTCAATCTCCTCTTCGGAGTTTCCGGCCTGTTTCATCAGGCGGTATCTTTCGGTCTGGCGGATTGCGTTTTTGATAAGCTTCTGCACACCCGAATAACTCAGTTCCGCCGGGTTTGAGGTATAAGGGCCGGTGCGCTGGCCGCGTTTCTCATTTTCGAAAGCAGGCTGCAGATATCCTCCGAGATGCTGGTTGACAGCCTCTTCGGCATATTTCTGCATACGGGTGTCGATAGAGGTATAGATGCGTAGACCGTCGGTGTAGAGGTTGTAGTACGAACCGTCAGGCTTGGGGTTCTTGATTATCCATCCGTAAAGGGGATTCTCCTCCCATTGGGTGGAATCGGTGTTGTAGTTGCCCATCGCAAGGGTATAGGCCATGCGGCTGTTATAGTCTGAGCGCTTGGGCCTTTCGGGCTTTTTAGCCGTCATCAGGCGTCTGATTTCCTCTCTGAGGTATGGAGCGCCTCCCTCTTTATGGTCAACCTTATGATAGTCAAGCTTGAGGGGGAGGGCTTTGAGGGAATCTGCCGCGGCATAGCTGATGAAATCGGCTTTCGCCATCTGGTCGATGACCGTGTTGCGGCGTTCTTTGGTGCGCTCTTCATGGCGGAGGGGGTTGAAGTAACTCGGGTTCTTAAGCATTCCGACCAACATCGCGGCCTCTTCGATTTTAAGCGCCGAGGGCTCTTTGCCGAAATAGACGTTGGCAGCCGTTTTGATTCCGACGGCATTGTTGAGGAAGTCGAAACGGTTGAGATACATGTTGATGATCTCGTCTTTTGTGTAGAAACGCTCGAGCTTTACGGCGATCATCCATTCTATGGGTTTCTGGATGGCGCGCTTGATCAGGTTGCTCGAGGGTTGCGAATAAAGCTGTTTGGCGAGCTGCTGGGTTATTGTAGAGGCTCCTCCGGAGGATTTGTCGCCAAGCAATACGGTCTTGATGGCGGTTCTTCCAAGAGCCTTGAAGTCGATTCCTGAATGCTCCTTGAAACGGATGTCCTCGGTGGCGATAAGGGCGTTGATCACATGGGGAGAGACGGCGTCATAGTCGGTATAGACGCGGTTGCCCGACCCGAAATAATAACGGCCGAGCTCTGTTGTCCCGTCGGAGGCGTAGACAAGTGAAGCAAGCTTGTCGTGCGGATCCTCCAGCTCCTCGATTGGAGGCATATATCCGATAACTCCGTTGTATATAAGAAGCAGGAAAAGGAGAATACAGAACCCGATGGCGAGAAACGACCCCCAGAGCCATTTCACAATCCGTTGGTTTCTTGCTATTTTCTTTGCCGTTCTGGAGGCCTGCTTGCTCCCCCAGGGATTAATATTGTCGAAATTGTTGTTCATATTCTTCAAATAAAGGCAGCTGTTAAAGATAGCCGTTGAAGTGCCTTTCTTAGAGTATGTTTGAATTTAAACCGATTTTAACTATTAGAGAAGGTAATGGAAAATCTTGAAATCACTACAGATGATCTTTTTGGTGATTTAAGCCAAGTTTCGGCAGTCGAAAACGATAGTTTTCTCCTTTCTCAACTTGCTTGAATCCCTCAAAAATCTCTATCTGTATTAATTTCATTTAAATCCAAATACACTCTAATCTACAAAATTAGTAAAATTTTTCCAATTCCGCAGATTGATTGAAGAATATTGTCAAATCTTGATTTCGGAAAGGTCAACGAGTTTGTTTACTATCGCATAGATTGTAAGGCCTGTGGCGCTGTGGATCTCGAGTTTTCGCGCGATATTCCTCCGGTGAGTGAGCACGGTATGGATAGACAAAAAGAGTTTTTCTGCAATTTCTTTGTTGGTCAATCCTTTTACGACGAGCGAGATAATCTCCTTTTCCCGGGTGGAGAGCGGCTCCTTGCCGTCGGCAGCCTCTTCCATCTGGGCGAGATTCCTTATTTTGGATGATATGGTTTCGATATCGTCAACGATGGAGATCGTCTCGTTATATTGTTCGCGAAGGGCCTTGTCGAGGCGGGCTGTCTCTATAGCCACGATCTTTATCTCAGGATATGCTTCCCTGATTCCCGAGATATTGAAGTAGCCTCCGAAATAGGGGTTGACGACAAGAATCTCTGGATGCTCGCTTTTCAGACATTCCATAAGTGCCGATGGTGTTTTCAGTTCCGTGACGTGGATGTTTGAATGCGGAAGCTGCTGGAGAATATTGGATAAACCGACAGAAACTATGGGAGAGCTTTCGGCAATTATCACATGAGTTTTTTCATCTGTCATCTTCACATGTCTTTATTGTCGGTTAATCTTTTTTCGAGACGCTTGATCTCAGGGACAAGAAGGGCGTCTTCAACCATGCAATGGTTCGACAGCTCCTTCTCGCATTGGAAGATTCTGAACAGCACATCGTTGATAAGATTTGGATCGGCATCTTCCGGACAATATCTGATCAGGATCTTTTTGAGTTCGCCAAGCCGCAGGGAGACCTGCTCATGATGGTCGCTGTAGGTTGAGATATGGAAATCCTCCGGCAATCTTCCCTCTATGATATCCTCGACATATTTGAAGACTGTCTTCTCCTCATATTCCATGTGGGTCTTCACCTCGTCGTAATATTCATCGAAGAACTTAAGGATAAAGAAAGAGACGTCATTGGTCTTGACCCGGATTCCGTCGAGCAGTTTACGTCTGATCGACGGAAGACTGTAGCTGAGGAAATAGATATGCGATTGCTTGAGATATTGCATAAGGGAGGGAAGCGAAAGAGGCTGCGCCTTGTCGAAATGAGTGAAACCCTCCATAAAGAAATTTACAACGGCAAGGAAGGTATTTGTATCGACGCCATATATCGAACAGACTTCCTCGACGGTTTTGTCTCCAAATCCTATCTTGATTCCAAATCTCGTCATAATGTGAATCAGGGAATAATTCTCTGAAATGAGAGACGCCATGGAGTCGGAAGGCGAGTAATGTTTAGACATATTTCAAATTCTAAGGTTTTAATTAGTTTCTTAGATTGTTTGGATTTAAATGAAATTAATACAGATAGAGCTTTCAAGATTTTCCATTATATGCTCTAAAAGTTAAAATCGGTTTAAATTCAAACACACTCTTAGTTATCAAGCCACAAACCGGAGAGACTCCCGGTCCCCCCGTTTGCGGTTTTATACCTCATCTAAATAACTAATAACTAAAACTACTGCTTTTTATTACGATGCAAAATTAACAATAAAAGTCAAAGCCCGCAATCGCATTTTATGATTAAAATTCGGGAGCAGCAATACCTAAGAAATGGTATTATTTTCTGCCGGTTGGTTTCTTTGCGACAGAGAAGCCGAATTTTCCTATCTCCTCGCCGAGATGATGGTAGAATCCATGGCAATATACCATAAGTCCTGATTTTTCGAGGGAGAATTTGCCTGTTTCAGGGTCGATATATCTGTCGTCGGCCCTGACATTTAAGACTTCAGCGATAAACATATCGTGAGTTCCAAGCGAAACAATGGTTTTCACACGACATTCAATGCTCAGAGGAGATTCCTCGATTGTCGGCGACTTCACTTTTTCGCCCGGAATAGGAGTCAGTCCTGTCTCTTTCCATTTGTCGAAGTCTTTACCGGAACGGACTCCACACCAGTCGGTGGCTTTAGCCATTTCCGCGGTGGTGAGATTGATGGTAAACTCCATATTCCTTTTAATAATATCGTATGAATGCCGTTCGGGACGCACCGATATATAGCACATTGCAGGATCGGAACATATCGTGCCCGTCCATGCAACGGTAAGCACGTTCCATTCTTCGGGATCAGCTCCGCAACTTACAAGCACAGCCGGAAGAGGGTATATCATGGTTCCGGGGCGCCAGGATTCTTTTGCCATAGTATATTCTTTTGTCTGTTAATAATTCAAGTTTCGCAAGTTCCAGTGAACTTGAAAACTTGAAGTTTAGGGTTTAAAGTTTAGGTTTAGAGGTTACCGCGTGACTGAGATAACAGGACAAATGGTATTATCTAAACCCTAAACTCAAACTATAAACCAATTTAAATTTACTTGCGAAATTTAAATTAATAATATGTTTTTAGCAAATATAACACAAATTGGCTAAATAGTGTTAAAGTTTAATTTTTTTTTATATCTTTGCGTTGTATATGATAGGGGATATTACATGATAAAGGACAAAATGAATAACAGGATTTTGAGAAATTACTAATTTAAAATATAAAATATGAGTAACGTTGAATTACTTAAAACCGTGACAGAACGGGCTCAGAAGTGGCTTACTCCTCAGTATGACGAGAATACTCGCAAGGAAGTGGAAAGAATGTTGAACGCTGAAGATAAGACGGAACTTATCGAGTCTTTCTACAAGGACCTTGAATTCGGAACAGGAGGCCTCCGAGGCATCATGGGAGCCGGAACAAACCGTATGAACCGCTATACCGTCGGTTCTGCAACCCAGGGTCTGGCCAATTACCTTAAGGACTGTTTCAAGAGTGAGCCTCAGATTAGCGTTGCCGTAGGCCATGACGTGCGCCATCATTCGAGAGAGTTCGCTGAGCTGACAGCCGATATTTTCTCGGCAAATGGAATCAAGGTTTACCTGTTTGACGGTCCTTGCCCCACGCCAGAGGTTTCTTATGCAATCCGTAAACTCGGATGCCAGAGCGGAGTCATGATCACTGCGAGTCACAATCCAAAGGAATATAACGGATACAAGGCATACTGGAGCGACGGCGCCCAGATGATCGCTCCCCACGATGTCAAGACTATCGAATATGTGAACGCCATCACGTCTCTCGATCAGGTTAAATTCGAGCCGGACAAGGATCTGATCCAGATTATCGGAAAGGATATCGACGATCAGTATCTTGCCGATATCCATACACTTACCCTCGATCCTGAAGCCGATAAACGCCACTCCGACATGAAGATCGTCTATACTCCTATTCACGGCACAGGAAAACGTCTCATGTTCGATTCCTTGAAACTCTGGGGATTCGAGAATGTGATCCATGTTCCAGAGCAGGATGTTCAGGATGGTGATTTCCCCACAGTAGTTTCACCTAATCCCGAAAATTCGGAGGCAATGGCAATGGCTGTCGCCAAGGCCAAGGAAGTTGGAGCGAGCATCGTGCTTGCATCCGATCCCGATGCCGACCGTGTCGGTCTTGCCGTCAGAGACAAGAAGGGCGAATACCAGCTGGTTAACGGAAACCAGATCTGCATGATCCTTCTCTATTATATCATTACAAAGAATGTGGAGAAAGGGCTTCTCAAGGGTAATGAATATGTGGTCAAGACGATCGTGACCACCGAGACCATCAAAAGAATCGCCGATGCCAACAACGTGAAATGCTTCGATTGCTTCACGGGTTTCAAATGGATTGCCGATGTGATGCGCAATATGGAGACAGAGGGACGTTATCTCGGAGGAGGAGAGGAGAGCTATGGATTCCTTGCCGAGACATTCGTAAGAGACAAGGATTCCATTTCAGCCAATTCCCTGATGGCCGAGGCCGCGGCATGGGCAGCCGACCAGGGCATGAATCTCTACGAGCTCCTTGTCGACATTTATGCTAAATACGGTTTCTCCCGTGAGAAGGGCGTGAGCGTTGTCCGCCCCGGAAAGACAGGTGCAGACGAGATCGTAGCCATGATGAAGGACTACAGGGAGAATCCTCCTAAAGAGCTTGCCGGAAGTCCTGTTACCTGCATCAAGGACTATTCCGACCTCAACTGCCGCAATCTGAAGACGGGAGAGATCACGAAGCTCGAATTCCCGACGACTTCCAATGTTCTACAGTTCTTCACCGAAGCCGGCGACAAAGTGTCGATCCGTCCCTCCGGCACGGAGCCTAAGATCAAGTTCTATGTCGAGGTGAGAGAGGATATGAAGTCTAAAGACCAGTATGAGGATATGGTCGTCAGGGCCGAGGCTCATATAGAGCAGGTTCTCAAAGACCTCAAGGTAAAATAGAATATTCTTCTTATCGGATAAGAGAAGGTGTGGCTTAATGGTCACACCTTTTTTGTTTCTTCTTTCGGCAAAAATTGCTTATCTGAAAAGTATTTTTTATTTTTGTAACTGATATCTATTCCAAACAGCAATGATACAGTCGATGACCGGCTTCGGCCGAGGAATTTCCTCTTCTCCGTCAAAAAAAATAATCGTTGATCTGAAATCGTTAAACAGCAAGCAGTTTGACATTTCCATGCGTATCCCCTCCAGCCTGAGGGAATACGAGATCGAGGCGCGCAATATTCTTGCCAAACGTATGGAGCGTGGAAAAGTCGATCTGTCGGTTCAGACAGAGAACCTGTCGGTTGAAGCTTCCGCCACCTTCAATGTCCCTATGCTTAAGGAGTATAAGGCTCAGTGTGAGGAAATGGCCCGGGAACTTGGGATTCCGCTTCCGGCCGACTGGTATTCGGTGCTGATGCGTCTGCCCGACGTTATGGTTTCGGAGCCGAACGCTTTTGAAGAGGAAGACAAGGCCACTTTCTTCACGGCCCTTGAAGAGGCTTTGGTCAATCTGCAGTCGTTCCGCCTGCAGGAAGGGAAGAAGCTTTATGATTTCTTCTGCTCGAAAATCGCCAATATCGGAGAGCTTCTCGGGCAGGTGGAGCCATACGAGGCAGAACGTGTTCCCAGAATCCGCGCGCGTCTCGAAGAGCAGCTTTCAAGGCTGACATCGATAGAGTATGACGCCGGGCGCCTCGAGCAGGAGATGATTTTTTATATAGAGAAACTTGACGTTACCGAGGAGAAACTGCGTCTGCGCTCACATCTGAACTATTTCCTCGCCACTCTCGACGCTGATTGCTCGAAGGATGGCGGTCAGGGTAAGAAACTCGGATTTATCGCCCAGGAAATGGGGCGGGAGATCAATACCCTCGGGTCGAAAGCCAATCACGCTGAGATCCAGAAGATCGTGGTCAAGATGAAGGATGAGCTTGAGCAGATAAAGGAACAGGTGCTCAACGTATTGTGATTCTTTTTCAAAAGACTTTTATGGAAAAAGGCAGGATAATAATTCTTTCGGCTCCTTCCGGAACCGGAAAATCGACGATTATAAGTCATCTCATGAACATACCGGAACTGAAGCTCGGTTTCTCTGTCTCGGCCACAAGCAGGCCTCCGAGGGGCAGCGAGAGGGACGGTTGCGAGTATTATTTCCTATCGCCTGAGGAATTCAGGAGAAAGGCGGATAACAATGAGTTCGTGGAATGGGAGGAAGTATATCCCGGAACATGCTACGGCACGCTCGAGTCGGAAGTTGAGAGAGTGACCGGCAGCGGACGTAATCTCATAATGGACATCGACGTCAAGGGGGCTCTGAATGTCAAGAAAAGATTCGGCGACAAGGCGCTGTCGATCTTCATAGTTCCCCCCTCGATCGAAGAACTAGAGGCGCGGCTCAGAAACCGTTCGACCGACAGCGAGGAATCCATCAGGCGTCGTCTTGAAAAAGCCGAATATGAACTGAGCTTCGCGGATAAGTTCGACCGGCGTGTAATAAACGATAGCCTCGATGAGGCTGTGAACGAGGTAGGAGGGCTAATAAAATCCTTTATGGCTTGAGCCGACCTTGATGGTTATTGCAAACAATCAGTTACAGGAAGCATGAAGATCGGGATATTCAGCGGGAGTTTCGACCCTATTCACATCGGACATGCCATGATTGCGTCTTACGCCGCGCAATGGACCGATCTTGATGAGGTATGGCTCATGGTGAGCCGTCTGAATCCGCTGAAGATAGATTCAGAACCTGCAAGTGAATACGACCGTTTTGAAATGGCGAAGATTGTGGCTTCCGGATGCGAAGGGGTAAGGCCTTCCGATTTCGAACTAAGACTTCCGGTTCCTTCGTATTCCTACCGCACTCTTACGGAGCTGAAAAAGACTTATCCCGAAAATGATTTCAGTCTTATTATCGGCTCAGACAACTGGCTCGGGTTCGACAGATGGAGAAACTCCTGGGAGATAAAGCGTGAGTTCGGTATATATATATATGAGCGTCCCGGCTTCCCTGTCGATCCGGAGACGTTGCCTTCTGGCGTGAGACTGATCGAGGGAGCCCCACAGTCTTTAATTTCATCAACGTTTGTTAGAAAAGCTTTAAAAGAGAGGAAAGACCTCAACTTTTTTCTTCCAGAGAAAGTTTTTGAGTATGTAAAACAAAAACAACTATATATCCGATGACAGAAGAGGAAACGAAATCGAGACTTATTTCCGTTGCGTCATTATCCGCCAGATACTGTCTTGCTCTCGAAAAGGCCAGAGAGGCTGAAAAGAGGGACTTTATTGTGGAACTGCTCGGCTATTTGCCCAGACTCTACTGGGAGTTTTCCGATATCAGGGTCGAGGATAATTCCATAGATCCTGAATATGAGTATTTCCCGGAATATGTGGATGAAGACTACTATGAGACCATACGCCGCAATATAGAGACGCTTATGGGGGAAGACGATGTCTTTCTCGAGACTTTCGAGGAGGATATGAAATACAGTGACACTCCTGTCGCAGCGTCTATATCGGAATCTCTTGCCGACATTTTCCAGCCTCTTTATAATTTTATCTCTGTCGTGAATGATTCCGAGGGCGAGAGCCTGGAGAAGGCCTTCAGAGAATGCAAGGAAAATTTCGAGGCATATTGGTCGCAGTCGGTATGCAATGTGATGCGGGCGCTAAACCGCCTGCGTTATAATCCTGAACAATAACAACCAATAAATTTATATTACCATGATCAATAAACTATTGAACTGGCTTGATGAATCGACATGCAACTTTATGGCTGTCAAAGTTATGGAACGCGAACTTAAGGCAAGGGGATTCGTTGAGCTGAAACAGAATCAGGCCTGGAAAATCATGCCTGATTCAAAATATTATATCAAGAAAAACGAGAGCGCTGTCTTCGCAGTTGTTACCGGCACCGGAGCTGTCGAGGAGAACGGGATTAGAATTATTTCGGCTCACAGCGACAGCCCGTGTTTTAAGCTGAAACCCAACTGCGAGATTTACGGCGACGGGGGAGTGGTGAGCCTTAATGTCGAAAAATATGGAGGAGGTATCCTTTACACCTGGTTCGACCGTCCGCTTTCGATTTCAGGAAGAGTATACACAAGAGGGGAGGATGCCCTTCATCCTGTCTGCCATGTTGTCGACCTGAAACGGCCGGTGGCTACGATCCCGCATCTCGCCATACATTTCAACAGAGCCGTAAACGAGGGGAATCCGCTTTCTGTCCAGAAAGACATGAAGCCCGTTGTCGGCTACTTCAGCGAGGAGCAGATCAGGGTATTCAGACAGAACGGCGGCGTGATCAAATCGGTGGTCGCCGAGGCTCTCGGAATCCAGCCTTCGGATATAATCAATTATGAGCTGAATCTTTATCCGTTTGAGAAAGCCGGTCTGGTTGGAGTCAACAATGAATATTTCCAGTCGGCCCGTATAGATGACCTGTCGATGGCATTTGCCGGACTGGAGGCTTTGCTTGAGGAATGTGACAACAAAAATACTGCAACCCGCATTCTGGCAATTTTCGACAACGAGGAGACCGGTTCCGGAACTAAGCAGGGAGCTGCCTCTCCTGTTTTGCGCGACATTATAGAGAGACTCTGTGCTGATCTTTCTGAAAGCCGCGAGGCTGTTTATCGTGCGATCGCCAATTCATTCATGATTTCGGCCGACGATGCGCATGCCTGGCACCCCAATTACAACGAGAAATATGACCCGACCAACCATCCGGTGATCGGAGGTGGCCCCGTGATAAAGATTAACGCCAACTGCAAATATATGACGGATGCCGAAGGAGCTTCTGTATTCAGAGAGCTCTGCGAAAAGGCAGGAGTAAAATGCCAGTATTTCGTGAATCATTCTGATGTTCTCGGAGGCTCGACGCTCGGCAACATCTCCTCGGCGCAGCTTGATCTCCGCGGCGTGGACATGGGCAACGCCATCTGGGCGATGCACTCGGCAAAGGAAACAGCCGGAGTGAGCGATCATCTGGATACCGTGAAGGTTTTCCGCACTTTCTATAAACAGGTGTAATATTTGCTCCTATAGATTAAATTTTATAATTTTGCAGACAAATTAGAAAATAAAAATAAAAACATATTAGGAAATGAAAATTGATTATGCCAAAATCGACGATGTGAATGGTGAGATCACTGTCATACTCGAAGAAAAGGACTACGCAGACAAGGTAAAGAAAGAATTGAAGAATATCGCCAAGACCCATGCTGAGCCCGGATTCCGTCCCGGACATGTTCCCGCAGGTCTTATCGAGAAGAAATATGGCGCATCTGTAAAATATGATGTAATCAATAAGGAGGTCGGCAACGCTCTCTTCGAATATATTAAGGAGAACAAGCTTCACGTGCTTGGCAATCCTCTTCCCGAGAACAAGGACTTTAATGTGAATGACGCCGATTTCACCTTGAAGTTCAAGGTAGGAGTGGCTCCTGAATTCGACACACATGTAAACAAGGATCTTCATATTCCTTTTTACACCATCAAGGTGAGCGAGGATATGATAGACCGTCAGGACGAGCAGTACAGCCGTCGTCTCGGCAAGCAGGAACCCGGCGACACTGTTGACGCCTCCGCAGTCGTTAAGGGCGTGATAACCGAGCTCAACGAAGACGGCACTGTAAAAGAGGGTGGAATCGTTGTTGAGAACGGCATCGTTTCTCCCCAGTATTTCAAGGATGATGCTCAGAAAGAGGCATTCATGGGCAAACATGTAGGCGATGTCGTTAAATTCAATCCTGCAGCCACATGCGACGCCAATCCTACAGAGATGGCTTCGATGCTAAATGTCGACAAGGATGACGTCGAGAACCATAAAGGTGACTTCAATTTCGAGATCAAGGAGATCATCGTTCTCAAACCTGCCGAGCACAACGAGGAATTCTACAAGAATGTATTCGGCGACAGCGTGAAGACCGAGGAGGAATATCGCGAGGCTCTCAAGAAACAGATTCAGGATCAGCTGAAGAATGATTCGAATTTCCGTTTCACAATCGACGCCAAGAACGCCATCAAGAACGCTATCGGCGATATCCAGCTCCCGGATGAGGTTCTTAAGGAATTCCTCAAGGGTCAGAATGAGCATCTCACAGATGAGAATATCGACGAGGAATATGTAAAGATTCTCCCCGACCTTAAGTGGGAACTTGAGAAAGAGGCAGTTGCCGAGCAGCTCGATATCAACGTCTCGGAAGAGGATCTCAAGGACGTTGCCCGTATGCTCGCCCGTCAGCAGTTCGCTCAGTATGGAATGACCAATATCCCCGACGAGTCGATCGACAAATATGCCGACGACATCCTGAAGGACCGCAATGCCCACAATCAGGTTTACAACCAGGCAACCGACATGAAGCTTTACAACGGCATTCGCGCCAGCGTTTCGGTTGACGAGAAAGAGGTTGACGTAGAGGAATTCAACGACCTTTTCCGCAAGGAGATGGAAGCTGCAAAATAATTATCCGACGAATCTGAAAGATAAAAATAGCCTTATTGGCATAAAATTTGTTATGTATCTGTGTGGCTTTGTGTCATACAGATACATTTCAGTTTAAAAACCGGCCGTGCCGGTGAAAAAATATTGTAATATGAAGAATGATTTTAGAAATTTTGCCGTGAACCACCTGGGAATGAGTTCGAACACCCTCGACTCTTACGCACGCTTCATGGATAAGAACGGTGGGGGAGCCGTGATGAATCCCACATCCGATTATATAAACCCATATATTCTTGAGGAACGTCAGCTGAATGTCACCCAGATGGATGTGTTCTCACGCCTTATGATGGACCGCATCATCTTCCTGGGCACACAGGTAACGGATCAGAGCGCCAACATCATCCAGGCTCAGTTGCTCTATCTCGATTCAGTTGATCCTGAAAAGGATATCTCGCTTTATATCAACTCTCCCGGCGGTTCTGTCTATGCAGGCCTCGGCATCTACGACACCATGCAGTATATCAGCAGCGACGTCTCGACGATCTGTACGGGCATGGCCGCATCGATGGCTGCTGTGCTTCTTGTCTCCGGTGAAAAAGGGAAACGTTTCGCCCTGCCTCATTCCAGAGTGATGATCCATCAGCCGATGGGAGGAATCCAGGGTCAGGCTTCGGATATCGAGATTACCGCCAGAGAGATTCTCAAACTGAAGGAGGAACTTTATAAGATAATCTCCAATCATTCCGGTCAGCCGTTCGAGAAGGTAGAGGCCGATTCCGACCGTGATTACTGGATGATCGCTTCCGAGGCCAAGGAATACGGAATGATCGACAAAGTGCTTCAGAATCCTAAGAAGGAGGTGAAGTAAACATAAGTTATAGAAAAATAAACTAAGAAAAGATATGCCTGTAAAGAGAAACGCGCTCCAATGCACGATGTGCGGCAATATCGATTGCGCGAGGACCCCGGTTGTCAAGGTGCTCGAGGGCTTAAACCTCTGCACCGATTGTATCGGGTTCATTGACGAGGCAAGGGATATTCAGCTCAAGCAGCGTAAGAAAGCGGGGGGCAATACTGCAGAGAAAAGGAACAGTATTCCCAAGCCTAAGGAAATCAACGACTTCCTGAATCAGTATATCATCGGGCAGGATGAGGCGAAGAAATATCTCTCCGTAGCGGTATATAATCATTATAAGCGGATCAACTCCAAAGAGGAGGACGACGTGGATCTCGAGAAATCGAACATCATCCTTGTCGGCCCTACGGGAACGGGCAAGACATTGCTTGCAAAGACGATCGCCCGTCTTCTTGATGTGCCCTTCACCATCGTCGACGCCACGGTCCTGACCGAGGCCGGATACGTTGGTGAGGATATCGAGTCGCTGCTCACGCGTCTTCTGCAGGCATGCGACTATGATGTAGAAAAGGCTGAGCGAGGAATCGTTTTCATCGACGAGATCGACAAGATAGCCCGCAAGAGCGATAACCCTTCGATCACCCGCGATGTCAGCGGCGAGGGAGTGCAGCAGGGCTTGCTCAAGCTTCTCGAAGGCAGCGAGGTGCTTGTTCCGCCAAACGGTGGCCGCAAGCATCCGGAGCAGAAGCTTATCCCGGTGAATACGAAGAATATTCTGTTTATCTGCGGAGGTGCCTTCGACGGCATCGAGCGTAAGATAGCATCCCGTCTCAACACGCATGTTGTCGGTTACGGCCATGACGAGGCTTCGAAGAAGCGTCAGAGAGAGAATCTGATGAAATATGTCATGCCTCAGGACCTCAAGTCGTTCGGACTTATTCCCGAGATCATAGGACGTCTGCCGGTGCTTACATCTCTCGAGCCTCTTGACAAAGAAGCGCTCCTGCGGATTCTGACAGAGCCGAAAAACGCCATCACGCGCCAGTATAAGCGAATGTTCGCAATGGACGGGGTAGAGCTTGAGTTTACCGACGACGCCCTGAACCTTATCGCCGACAAAGCCATTGAGTATAAGCTCGGCGCACGAGGTCTCCGTTCGATTGTCGAGACAATCATGGTCGACGCGATGTATGAAAGTCCGTCCAACCCGGAGAAAAAACTCACGGTCGATGCGAAATATGTCGCCTCGCAGCTCGAAAAGGCTCATTTCGAGCGAACAAAGATGGAAGATTAGAACTTTTATTCTATGGCTTTGATCCCCTATATAATTATAGGTCCGGATATGCGTTTTTTGTATATCCGGACCTATAATTTTTAATCGTGCACGGGTTTTGCGGCAATCTATTTTTCAAGATTATGGATTAATCTATAAAATCCCACAAAACGGCGTAATATTTGAGCGCTGAGATGATTT
>CAJTYD010000048.1 GCA_910583775.1 uncultured Muribaculaceae bacterium
GAAAATTAAGTGTTTAACAGCATAAATTTAATTTTTGTCATCTACTAAAATATGACACATAATCATTAAATTTGTGTCGCAGTCCCGGTAATTCCTCTCCCTGATATTAGATGCAGGTGATGAATCCGGGTTTTTTATTTTCTCAAAGTTAATATAAATTATCCAATATACAAGCGTAAACCACGGCAATCAGTAGCGTAATTAGCAATACCGGCAGTTGTAAAGACATCGCGCTTCCGGCGCTTTTCGCTGCACTCCTGTACTAAAACAAAGCCAACGGCGACCTGAACGACTTAGATACTGTTTAAATTTCTTTCGAAAATTTTATTATAAGGATTCTTTCAAGGCTTTTAAGAATCTTTTTGGCTGTTTCCTCCAAGTTTCGGCAGTCGAAACCGAAAGGTTTCTCCTTTCTCAACTTGCAAAAATCGCCCAAAATGAGGGCAGAGACCAATTCTTGGGCTATGCCGAATGCAAGGCGATTGCCTGTAAGGAAACATCTCAAAAATCTTCTCAAAATCCTTTTAAAATTAAACAGTTTCATAAGCACAAAAAATAAAAGACAGGAGTACAGTAGTATAAAAATATATGTTCTACTGTACTCCTGTCTATAATTTTCCGCGAGACTGCCAATTACTAATTACACATTCCTAATTTCTAATTGACTAAGCTTCTGTCTATTTATAATCTTCTGTCAGGCGGACGCACGAGCCGTGCGTCCCTACAGCGCCGCTGACGTTTGAAACATGCCAAAGGCATGTCCCTACAATCAATTCCCGCGCGTCAGCCCCAATTCAAAATTCAACATCATTAGTGGAGCGTTTAGTTTAAAGTCTAATACATATCTTTAATACTCAGATGTATGACCATCCCGCAGAGGGGCAAGAGGGCCCGCAGAGGTTTCCCCGCAAAGGCTTTTGTTTCCGGTTTGTCTCAATTCAGAGGTGCGCCTTCGGCTTTTAGAGTGCGCCGAGGGCTGACGCGCGGAAGATTCCGCAGTTTTTTTCGGCATCGTTTTCGCGGCTGACTCTGCGAACTCTAAAAGTCGAAGATGCAATCTCCTTATCTTAAACATTCCAAAGTGGTGCCCCTACAATCGATAATGCCTTGTGGTAGAATTCTTTGCGGGCCCTCTTGCTCCTTTGCGGGAGGATTATGTTCTGAACATTAGCAATATATCTCATATAACATGCTTAACGTACCACTAATGATTCAACATTCGAAATTATACTCGCGTCAGCCCCAATTCAAAATTCAACATTCAACCTTCAAAATTATTCTTGGGGGACGCGGACGTTGTCGCAGTCGCGGAAGACGAAGCGGCGTGTCTCTTTGCCGCGGTAGGGGTAGTCGGAGGTCATGACGATCCGGTTGTCGGGGGTGAACTCGAAGCCGTCGACGCTGTAGAGGTTGGCGATGCGCGGATCGAAGATGCGGAAGGTGTTGCCAACGACCTTGATGTTACGGTGATAACGCGGGCCCGTGGTGTCGGGAATGCCGCTGCCGACGGCGATGCAGGCGCTGCCCCAGACGGAGTAGCCGTAGTTGCCGTTCTCGAAGGTGTTGTTGCGAATGGTGACGTCTTTCACGCCCGACTGCTCGAACCAGTAGTTACCGTCACCCTCGAAAAGGATCGCGGCGCCGGGGATGTGGAAGTAGCAGTCTTCAATCACGATCGGTCCGCGCGAGCCGAGCAGCAGGCCGCGGGCGCGGTTCCCACGCATGCGGCAGCCTTTGATCAGTACGTCGGGGTATTCATCATCGGCGGCGATGACGTGCCTCGGCTTCACGCCGGCAGGCAACGGCTCGGTGAATGTGACTTCGGTGTACACCTTGTTGAGAGGTACGGCCTCCTTGACGGTGCGCCGCGCGTAGGTGTTCATGTTGTTGTTGTCGACAAACTCGAGCGTCATGCCGGGCTTGATGAAGTCTACGCCATACTGCCCGGAGTTGCGCCAGCGGGCAAGTATCTTATTTGGCGCAGTCACGGAATCGACGGCCATGTAGAGACCGTGGATGTTGGTGGCGTCATCTTTCTGGTTTTCAAACAGACAGTCGATCATCCGGATGTAGCCGCCGCAGTTCACGAAGTGGGTGGCGTCGGCGGTTATCGAGATCATGCGTCCTTTGCCGGGGGCAGGGGTGACGTTCACCTTGTTCAGCTCGATGTCTCGGCTTCTCTGGGCGATCACGCCCATGCCGCCGCAGTGGTAGATGTTGACGTCGCGGAGTGTGACGCCATCGCAGTCGGAGAGGGTGAAGGCGGGGTTATATCTTGCCATCGCTCCGAATACCATCGTATTGCCGACGGTTCCCGTCACTTTGTCGCCGTAGAGGCGATAGGTGCCGTCCGGGTTCTTCTCGGCCTTGACGCCGCCGCGTCCGAGCCAGATGTCGTGGGCGTAGAGCGCTGGCTCGCGTTTTTCGGTGTCGAACTCGAGCATGTTGCCGTAAGGGTAGACGGTGCCTTCGCTGTCGCGGAAGCGAAGCAGACCGTTGGGAGTGTCGGTGATGTAATCATCAGCGAAACGGATGTCTATGCCGCCGTCGAAAACTCCTGTTATAATGCCTTCTGAGTTGAATGTGCGCGTATAGTCGATGCTTAGATTCTCGATGGTGATGTTACGACAATTCTCAAGATTGAAGGCGGAGACAAATCCGGTGAAGAGCAGGGAGGTGTTGTTTCCCTGGATGGTGAGATTGTCAATGCCGTCGAGCTGGAAGGCTATACGCTTGAGGCTTTCATCATTGTTTGAGATGAACTGGTATTTCTCGAACGCCTTGTCGGGCCGGATGCGTAACTGGCCACCGGGAAGGACGAGGGCTGTGGCGCCGGTTTTCTTCACGTCGGCGATGGCGGCGCGGATCGCCATAGTGGCGTCGGTTGAGGCATCATTGCCTGAAAGGTAATCTTTCAGATATACTATCTTTGCACCTTTGGCCTGAGTCGCTGTTGCGGGGTGGATAGAGGCATGTGAAGAGAGGCTTGCAGCCGGCGTTGCCAGAGCGGCCGCGAGCGTGAGCGTTATGAAAAAGTATCGGTTCATCGGTTATCGAGTTTCTAAGAATGTAAAATTAAAATGCATCATGCATCCAAAGAGGTGGTTTGAATGCATGATGCAAATTTAAGGATTTTATTCGATAACCGATGCCGCATGAATTCCAAAAATGAACGGAATCATCCCGACACGGATATTTACAGGATTATTTGAGGCGGAAATCGATCGGCAGCCAGTATTCGGAGTCCACTTTCTTGCCCCCGGTTTCGGCCGGTATCCATTTGGGCATGGCTTTCACTACGCGGATGGCTTCGTTGTCGAGACTTTCGGCTACGCCTTTCACGATGGTCACATCCTTAAGGCTGCCGTCTTTCGTCACGATAAATTTTACCACTACCTTGCCCTGAAGCTGCTGTTTCTCGGCATCTTTCGGATACTTTACATTAATCATGAGAAATTCCATCATTTTCTGCATGCCTCCGGGGAAAGAGGCGACTTTCTCAACGGCGCCTACCGTTTTTTTTGAGGAAGCCTGGTTGACGGATGTTTCCGGATTAACGGAATTTTTTGTAACTTTGCCGTTGTAGCTCAGAAGCAGAGTTGTTTCCGAGGTTTCCGACAATACAGAGGCCACGGCGGGGGAGTCTACCGTAAGGAATCCGACAGCTAAGGCCGGAAGGAGGGCAAGAGCCCGGAGACGTCGTGCGGACGTCGGTCTTGATTTGTACATCATAGCAATACGTTTTTTAATTTTACTTTGGTTCAGGCTGTTGGCGGATGAGGGCAATCGTGCGCCGACAGCCTTTTTTATTAGCAATAACTGATAGCTGCGGAGATCCGTTCCGGAGTTGATCACGGCTTCGTCGGCCTCGTATTCATGGATGGTCTTGAGTTCATCCATCATGAGCCATGCGGTCGGGTTGAACCACTGCAACGAGGCGATGAGTTCGGCGAAAATGATGTCGAGGAAATGGAGTTTCCGCAGATGGGTTTCCTCGTGGATGAGTATCTCGCGGCCGGATTTATCATAATCGTCACGCGACATCACGATATATCTTATCCAGCTGAACGGGGAAATCTTTCGGTCGTCGACAAGAATTAGACGATAGAATCCCATCTCCCTCTTTTCTCTTCGGCTCACCATCCGGATGAGCATCACGATCGAGGCGATGAAATAGAGGAGAGTGAGGATTATGCCGGCGAGATAAATCCAGAGGACAACGCGGAGCCAGAGCGGGGAAGCGGCGTCGGTTGTCGCGCCGCTCAAGACGGGATAGAGTCCGGCGGTTATCCCTCCGGCGGGGAGCGTGGCGCCATAGTAACGCGACAGCCAGGAGGCGGAAAGGCTGTAGAACGCGGGGAAGGTAAGCGAAACCACATAGATTCCTCCGATAACCACACGGTTAAGACTTGCCTGCCTCTCGCCCGACATGAAGAGGCGAAAGACGAGATAGAGCACCGTCATTATTATTCCCGATGCTATGGAGTAAGAGAGCAGCGTTCCCATTTTCGTTATGAATTTAGTTGTCGTTGTTTTTGCTTTCGATCATCGAGAGGATATCGCGGAGGTCGTCAGCTGATATCTTTTCCTCCTTGGCAAGGGCGGAGATGGCGTTCTTATAGGAGTTGTCGAAATAGTTGCGTATCACTTCCGCCAGCGAGCGCGAGCGGAAATCATCCTTCTGCGCCACGGCAGAGAAACGATGCGAGTTTCCCATCACTTCGTGGGTGACATATCCTTTCGTCTCGAGGATCCGCACGATGGTGGAGACGGTGTTGAAGTGAGGCTTGGGCTCGGGGTAGAGGTCAAGCATCTCGCGGATGAAGAGGGGACCGTTGTCCCAAAGCATCTGCATTATCACCGTCTCTTTCGGGGTGAGGATTTCGCGTTTTCTTCCTGCTTTCATAATTCTTTCTACTTTTTGAGTATGCGGCAAAGTTAAAACTAAATTATTAGTTTTACAACTAATTTGATAGTTTTGATTGTTAATAAAAGTTAATTGAAAATCGGAGTAATCGGAGTGATCGGGGTGATCGGAGTGATCGGAGAGATCGGGGTGATCGGAGTGATCGGAGTGATCGGAGAGATCGGGGTGATCGGAGTGATCGGAGTGATCGGAGTGATCGGAGTGATCGGAGTAATCGGAGTGATCGGAGAGCTCATAACAAAAATGGCCTCGGGAAGCGAGGCCATTTTTTGTTTTTCGATGTGATGATGCGGCGGCGTTGATCAGAAGGGGAGGTCGTCGCTGTCGTTGCTGTCGGAGGCAAAGGGATCGACCGGAGCGGCGGGCTCGCTGGCCGTAGCGGGGGAAGCGGCAGGAGCGCTGTAGGCTGCAGGAGCGGGACTGCCGTAATTGTTGTCGCCGATTTCCTGGGCGGCGTACGCACGCAGGTCGGTGTACCACCGCCCGTTGTACTCGCGGCTTTCAGCATCTACCGAAACGCGGTAATTCTTGCCTACTTCAAATCTGACGGTGTCGACGCGGTCGCCGAATGTGTCGAATTTCACTTTCTTCGGGAAGTTGCCGAAAGTTTCAAGCACCCATTCTTTCTTACGCCAGGGGTTTCCTGTTCTGGAAGTGCCCGATACCATCGGGATATCAAGTATGATTTTACCTTCTATTTCCATTATATTGATTTTTAATAAATTATTTCCAGTTTTAACCCCGGAGAATCATATCTCTCAGGTTTTATTACTGCAAATATACGAAGAGTTCGCGAGACTATGGCAAGAAATGGGGAATAAAGTAAGGTGTTGATAGTTAGGAGAGATCGGCGTTGTTCGTCCGAAGGGTGCTTTCGACGGAAAATTCTGTTTTTGGAAGGGTTGGGAGATTGAATCGCTACCTATCCGTTGCCTTTTTCCTGTACGGAATACTTGTCTTGAAGACGGTTTTGCCGATGGAGATTATCCCTGTTTTATGCCTCAGTACCCGCTTGTCGGGCATCTTTGCTATTGCAAATTTAGCAAATTTTCCTGACAATATGAAGAAATATAGGCTCCGGGATGGCATCTGTGATTCCTATTCGTGGTTCCGCCATATTTTGCATACCTTCAAATGGCTCTATATCAGTTAATTTTGCAAACAAAGAATAGAGTTATGAAAAAGAGCGGATTAAAGGTTTCGTTCTACCTTAAAAAGAGCGAGATGTCGGAAGACGGATTGTGCCCAGTGATGGGACGCATAAATGTCGGAAGATACTCCGAGGCGGCTTTCAGCGCGAAGCTCTCGGCATCGCCGAAAGCGTGGATGCTCGGCCGGGCCACCGGCAAGAGTGCCGCATCGAGGGAAATCAACCGTCAGCTTGACGAAATCAGGGCAAGCGCACTTTCCGTGTATCAGGAACTGTCGGCTGTACGCATGGTCGTGACCGCCGATGATGTGAAGTGCCAGATACAGGGCATGGCTTTCGGCCAGGAGACACTGATGGGATATTTCGGAACGTTCATAGAGAACTTCGCGAAACGTGTCGGAGTGAACCGGGTCCGAGCCACACTGAAATCATACCGTTACACATACAAATGCCTGTCAGCATTTCTGGAAACGGAATACAAACTGTCGGACATCCCGTTCACGGCTCTCGACCGCTCCTTCATCGACAGATATGACATCTACCTGAGAACCCAACGCCGGCTTGCCACATCCACCGTGAGGTTTCATGCCACACGTCTGAAGATGATAGTGTCGGAGGCTATCACCGACGGCATCATAACCGCCGACCCTTTTGCCGGATACGAGGCGGAGAAGCCGCAGCATGAGCAGAAATTCCTCACATCGGAGGAACTTCACCGGATTATGACGACACCGCTCCATGACAGCCGTCTGTACCATGTCCGCGACCTCTTCCTGTTCTCCTGCTATACAGGCATCCCGTACAGCGACATATGCCTTCTGACCGAAGACAGCCTTGAAACTGCCGAGGACGGCATTGTATGGATAAAATCCTCGCGCAAAAAGACGAAGATAGACTATGAGATACCGTTGCTTGAACTGCCGCTGAGGATAATAGAGAAATACCGGGGAATGGCACCGGAAGGCAGACTGTTACCGATGTACGGCAACTCCACCCTGAACGGTTATCTGAAAGAGATTGCCAGAATCTGCGGCATCGGGCGCAGGCTTGTCTATCATTGCGCCCGGCATACCTACGCCACCGAAATCACGCTGGCGCACGGTGTGCCGCTTGAGACCGTCAGCCGCATGCTGGGACATAGCCGGATTACGACGACGCAGATCTACGCCAAGGTGACCGATGACAAAATCGGCACGGACACCGAGGACCTTGACAGCAGGATAGCGTCACGCTTCACAGTCGCCATTTAACAATCACAAATCTTCATAGTCATGAAAAAGAATAAGGACTGCAATACACCGAAACGGCGCAGCACATTCGCCGTACTCTTCTACATAAACCGGACAAAGATCCGCAAGGACGGAACATGCCAGCTTCTTTGCAAGGTTAGCATAGATGCCGAATGGGAGCAGATAGGGACGAAAGTGTCTGTGAATCCCGACATCTGGAATCCCGAGAAAGGCCGTGCCGACGGGCGCAGTGCCAACGCCGTCACTGTCAACCGCGCTATAGACTCTCTGACAGCCGAGATAAACGGGCATTACGAGGATATAAGGCGCAGCCTTGGCTTCGTCACAGCCGAACTTGTGAAAAACGCCACGAAGGGCATCGGACGCAAGCCGTCAACACTTCTGGCCCTTTTCCGTGAGCATAACGAGGAGTTTCTCAAGCGCGTGGGCGTTGACCGCGCCAAGGAATCATACGAGAGCTATCTCAACTCCTACCGTCACCTGTCGGCATTTGTGACCGAGAAACGGGATATGGAGGATATTCCGCTCCGCGCGCTTGACAGGTCTTT
This sequence comes from uncultured Muribaculaceae bacterium, assembly GCA_910583775.1. Lineage (GTDB taxonomy): Bacteria > Bacteroidota > Bacteroidia > Bacteroidales > Muribaculaceae > Lepagella. The sequence goes on from CAJTYD010000048.1 coordinate 7,876, forward strand.
CTATGACGATTTCGAGGTATTCCTCGGCTCAGACCGCAGGCTCAGACCCAAATCGGTCCACGAACACCTGTACCGCCTTAAGAAGATGACGATGCGTGCCGTCAGCCAGGGCACGCTCCGCCGTGACCCTTATGCGAGGCTTCATCCCCCGTTGCCACGGCGCAAAAGCCGCCACATGAGGCTTGACGACCTGAAACTGCTTATGGAAAAGCAGATAGATGCCCCGAACCTCCAACGGGTGCGCGACTGGTTCATCTTCTCGACATTCACGGGGCTGGCATACGCGGATCTCAAACGGCTGTCGGAGGATGACATATCACAGGCACCCGACGGAACATGGTGGATACATGTGAACAGACAAAAGACCGGCAGCCGCTCGGCGATACGCCTGCTTGACATCCCCATGCGCATCATGGAGAAATACAGGGATGAACGGAAGGGAGGTAAGATTTTCAACCTGTATTGCAGGAACTACCTGATAAGGCTTACCCGGCAGCTCGGCGAGAAATACGGTTTCTATCTCACATTTCACAAGGCGAGGCATAATTTTGGAACACATATCACCCTTTCGATGGGCGTGCCGATTGAGACTGTCAGCCGCATGATGGGACACAAGAGCATTACCACGACCCAGATTTACGCCCAGGTGACCGACCGCAAGGTGGACGAGGACATGAAGCGTCTGCGTATGCAGGCATCCGGCCCTGGAATCACCCTGATAGACGAAAGCCAGGACAAGGAGATGACAAAGAGAAGGAAGTATAATTTCAGGAACAAGACGGGGAACGGACTGTGATCACAGCCCGTTCCCGCCTATGTCTTACAGTGACGTGTATTGCGGAATCCAACGGCTTTTACAGCCACTTCTGTTCCTCCACGCATTTCCGGTGCGCCTTTTCGAGAAGGCCCTGTATCTCCGATTCCCGGTAAAGCACCTTCCCCGGTATTATGTAATACGGGATGATACGCGCCGTGCGGTATTCCTGCAACGTACGCCGGCTTATCCTGAGAAGGCGCGAGAGTTCCTCGTCGGTGAGGAACCTGTCTCCCCTGAACATGGGACGGCTTGCTGATTCCACCTGTTCGAGCGCCTGCCCTATGTTTCCGAGGCGGCGCAGCAGATCCGCAACGCGCGGATCATTCCTGTCAATGAAATAATGGCTCATAACTGTGCGGTATTTGGATGATACGATGACTGGAGCAGTCCCTCGATGTCTTCAGGCCGGTAGAAGAGCTTGTTCCTTATACGGCTGAACGGTAGCAGCCCCTTGTCCCGGTAGGTCTGCAACGTGCGTTTGGAGATCCCGAGAATGTTGCACACGTCCTCGTTGTCAAGCCACTTTTTGAGACCGATGTCCTCGTGTCTGCGGCTCAGATGTTCGGATTTCTCCTCGATTTCCCTTATCCGGGAAAACAGGGCGTCGAAGGTTCTCATGTCCATGCTTATGATTTCCATTTTGTTCCGGTTTTAAGATTTGACAATATGTTTCAGGTATTTACGGCGGCAGGTAGCGACTTGCCCTTCATCTTCAGGAATTCCTGTATCTCGGATGCCTTGTAGTAGGTACGTCCGTCTATCATGTAGTAGCGGATGAGTTTCTTCTGGCGGTATCTCGCAAGGGTGCGCTTGGTGACGCCGAGCAGCCGGCACAGGTCATAATTATCAAGCAGTGTGTCGCCGTCCAGGCAGTCCTTGAGTCTGTTCATACGCTCGAACGCCCGCTCCATTCTGTCGAAGCGCTCCATGAGCGAGGAAAACATCGTATGCACTGTTTCGTGATGTAGCATAATCGGTTCTTTTGATGTAAATGAATGGTTTGTCTTACACCGTGTTGCGCAATCGGTTATACTACATATATCGGCCAATGCCGTGCCAGCGGCACCAAAAGGCATGACAAGACACCGATATTCATCAGAATATCAGCAAGATAAAAATATTCAAACGTAAAATAATGGAAATCGAGGGTCTTGCATTCTGCAAGACTTTTAGGCGTTATGCAATGGTCTATTACGAGATTATCGCGCTTTGCGCCGATAGATGTTTCGACAGATGCCGTTTTTGAACCGGGTAGATTTGCGTAATATCCACCCTGACGGTAAACCGCTTTGAAAGACACGGTGGCCCGTTCCTGCAATCTCAGGCAGAATGTGGATTACCAGTTCGTCTATTATATTGTAAAGGAATAACCGGGCCATAAGTCCCATCCCGTCCAGATCCGATACTTCGGCGGTGTATGTGCAGGATTTGTCGGTGCTGTCCTTGTCACACACAAGGTCAAGGACCGGATGATCCGGTCCGAGCGTGTATGTGCCTGTGTCATGCCAGTGCCGGAAGCCTTTGGCATCGGTCATCAGCCAACGCACCAGGGGAAGGCCGGCATCCGGAAGGAAGCCGTCGATAGTCATTGCCGTTACGATGCGTACCGTTGCCATGTCGTTTCATCTCTCTGTTATAAGCAAAAGAAAAGCGCGGTGACTACGCTTTCAGACAGTGGCTCTGGTAAGCCAGTAAAGAGAAACGTAACACCACGCTATGACAAGGCATAGCATAAGCATTACGCAACAGTGCTCTTTACTTCAATTTACCAGATTTCTGTCTGAGACTCTTGCGAACTTATGTATGTAAAGGCAGACATATCGGGATACGCCTACCTGTATTTTCTATTTCACGCCCCAAAGTTATAAAAAAGTAGCGAGAAGGGCTGTATGTCACGGTATAAATATTACCTTATACCGTATTTGTTCATCTTGCGATATAATGTCGCAGGATTGATGTTGAGCATTCTCGCAGCCTTGGTCTTATTGCCGTTGCATGATTCCAAGGTGCGGATTATCAGCTGCCTTTCAGCTTCGTCATCTTTAATCGGGCGCAAATCGGGAACGACTTTTGTGACATTATCACTTGTGGATTTACGGATATTCAAATCCGATGCTGCGATAACGGGAGTCTTTGAGATCAGAACGGCCCGGCGCACCCGGTTCTGAAGCTCGCGTATGTTGCCGCTCCACGAATGTCCCAGCATCTGCCGTTCGGCGTCCCCGCTGAATCCCGTCGTTTCCTTATGAAGCTCGGACGAGAACTTTTTACGGAAAAACTCTGCCAGCGGAAGTATGTCCTCGGGGCATTCCGCCAACGAAGGCTGTCGTATCTCAAACTCACATAGACGGTGGTAAAGGTCTTCGCGGAAACGTCCTTCGGCAATGGCCCTGTCAATGTCCTCGTTGGTAGCGGCCACTATGCGCACGTCGGCGCGGCGTTCGCTGTTTCCACCGACGGGCATGTAGACATTTTCCTGCAATACTCTCAGCAGGGCCGACTGTGCATGGAAAGGGAGCGTGCCTATCTCGTCAAGGAACAGCGTCCCCCCTTTGGCCGCATCGAAATATCCCTTCCTGTCGGCATCCGCACCCGTGAAAGCACCCCTTACATGACCGAAGAACACCGAGGCGATGAGTTCAGGCGGTATGGCGCCGCAGTTGACGGCTACGAATGGCTCGTTTCTGCGAGAGCTGTTGAAATGGATTGTCCTGGCTATCGATTCCTTGCCGGTACCGTTGGCCCCGAGAACCAGCACCGATATGTCGGCGGGTGCGACAAGTCCTGCCAGATGCAGCGCCTCACGCGCCTTGGGGCTGTCTCGGTTGAAAAGCCGTTCGAGAGAATGCTGTATGGTCACGGCCGGATGGACCAGCTCCTTCACGATCCCGAACAGGCGTTCACGGTGAACCGGCTTCGGCAGATAATCCTTCGCACCCATCTTTATGGCTTTGACGGCATCCGGATACGAGGCATATTCCGTCATAATGACAACCGGAATGGCAGGCTTCTCTTTCTTCAGCCATGCAAGCAGTGACAGACCGTCGCCTTCAGGCAGGCGCACATCTGACAGGACAAGGTCAAAATCCCTACGGCGTATATGCCTGCGTGCCACGGCGGCGTCCATGGCGGTGGTGACGTCATACCCCTCTCGTGTGAGCCACTCCTTCTGCATCTGCGAGAGGGTCACGTTGTCCTCAACAATCAGTATCCTGCTCTTCATCCCTTATTGTTTCCAGTTCGTCGTTTATATTCTCTATCAGACTTTCCATTGCCGTGATAACGTCTGCGGCAATCTTTCTGAGGTTGCCGGTGGCTGTGTTCCTATTCCTGACGGCGTTTCTCAACGGTTGCAGGCGGGACTTGATGCCCAGCATTTCCCATACGGGCATTATCCTGTGCAGCATTGACGAGATACCTTCCCGGTCATTCATGTCTATGTCGCGTTTCAGTTTCTCCATATCGCAGGATGCTGACTCTGCGAGGCTTTGTAATATGGCCACAGGATTTGTCACGTCTGCAACGAGTGGGGAGAAGTCTACCTTTTTCTCCTTTGGGGCCAATGATTTAGCCATCACGACGGATATACGTTCAATAAGGTCCTGCATTGAGAACGGTTTGAATATACATCCTGAGAAGCCGCTGTGTGCCAGCGGTCTGTTGTCATCATCATCCCTCGCTGTCATTGCCACCACCGGTATTGTCCTCGAATTGCCGATCTTGGACTTACGCAACAGTTCAAGCAGCGCGAATCCGTCGGTGCCCGGCATGTTTATGTCAGTGAGGATGATGTCGTAGTCGCACTCCCGCATCGCTTTCACGACCTCAGAAGCTGTGGAGCACACGGTACATGAAACCGCGTTGCGCTCAAGCATCTCCCTCACGATGCCGAGCTGCATCGGGTCGTCATCTATCACTATGACGTTCCGCGGCCTTCTCATGCCACCGGCAGGTACCCGTTCAGGCATGTCGGCAGTTTCCGAATCGTCTGCAAGTGCCAGAGGTACGGCCACATGGAAAGTCGTGCCCTTGCCGACATTGCTGACGACATCTATGGAGCCGCCGAGCATCGACACCAGTCCCTTTGTGATGGAAAGTCCGAGTCCGAAGCCTTCGACATGCTCCACGTTGTCGGCTCGCTCGAAAGGCTTGAATATGCGTTCCACCGTTTCTTCCGACATTCCGATCCCGGTGTCGCTGACATCCATGACCAGCCTGCCACCGTAATATGCGGCCGTGAAGCCTATTGTCCCGGACTTGGTGAACTTTACGGCGTTTGAGAGCAGGTTGTCAGCAATCTGCTCAATCCTGTCCTCGTCCCCTCTGACCGTGACGTCCACGTCCTTGAAATCATGGACGAACAGCAGACCTTTGTCATTGATGATCTGCGTGGCACCCATGGCTATCCTGTCAAGCAGCAGGCCCAGCCTGAAAGGGATGTGGTTCGGCGTTTCCTTGGCTTCGTTAAGTCTGTATATGTCAAGCAGGTTGTTTAGAAGGTGTACCACATGGCGGCAAAGATACCGGGCATTGGTAAGGTAGCTGTCGCGTTTCTTCTTGTCACGGGTGTCTATCGCGAGTTCGGCACTCCCGCTGATGACGTTGAGCGGGCCGCGTATGTCATGGGATATCGTGAGGATTATCTTCTTGCGCATTTCAAGCAGGGAGTTGTTCTGTCTGATGCTCTCCTCAAGACGGCTCCTGTCACGGTCGCGCCGGCGCATGTCGCCATGTATTATCGCGTAGGACGCAAGCAGCATGAGCAATGTGATGGCTGTCAATACCCCGATGTCGTGGTATGATTTCTCCCGGGTCGCAGCAATCTCCAGCTCCCTCCGATGCAGGTTCTCCTGGGCCTTGCCGTCCAGATAGCCTATCATGTCCTGCAAACGGATATTCAGGAGCCGGTTCTGCCGTGCCAGGCTGTCAGCATGCGATCTAAGGCGCTCGTTCTCCTCCTTGCGCTCTGCCATAAGCCTACTGTCGAAACTGTAGGTCGTGGTTGTCTTTACAGACGGTTCGGGGTTCTCCTTTTTGCCGAATATGCCGAGAAAGCCCTTGCGCTTCGGCTTCCGTGGTTCCGTGCGGGTGCTCTGGCGGGTAATCACGGGCGGTGATTCAAGCACGCTGTCGCCGAGGTCTTTCTGTCGACGGTATATATCGGCAAGCCGGTGCAGTTTGTCCTCCTTGTCCTCAAGGAGTGTCCGCAGGCTGTCAATTCCGGATGTCTCGGAAACAAAAATCCGGCTGAAGTCACACAGCGTGCTGTCTATGTGAATCCTCTGCCGGTGGTATCTCTCACGTTCCCTGTCGGTCCATTCTACTGCGGTCTCACCCATAAGCGAGAGGGCCGTCATGTGCATGTTAAGCTCGTTGATCTCCTGACGCAGCCTGTTGGCAGAACGGTTCTCTTCGTCCATCATTGCCAGAGTGTGTTCCTCGTTGTAATAGGCATATCCTATCGCGCCTGTAAGTATGAGGATCAGTATGTATCCTGTCAGTATCGGCATGCGGGAGATTTTCATAGGCACATGGTTTAAGTGGACGGATGTACCGGCGGTCCGGATAAGGACATTGATATTATGTACAGCTCCTGTGCGGTATTAACACTGGAGATGTTATGTGTTGATGTGTCTATTCGGCTGTCGGCGTTCATTGTCCCGATTGTCATTATATGCAAAAGTAGTAAAAATCATTTAATTACCATATGGTTGCTTTACAAAAAATGACACGGATAAGGTAAATGGCTTAAACTAAATATCGTTTAAGTCACTATTATGTGGATATCCTGCTAAAGGAACCATGATTAAGACTTTATGTGTGTCAGCGGATTATTCAATTAAGTGTCTTAGTATTGATTCTCCGTTTGAGTAGGGATAAGGAAGCAGGCATATTGCGGCCAATACAGCAGTGATCACTATTATGACGATTGCTATGCCCCAGCGCACCAATGAAGGTGGGATTTCTCCGATGAGTTTGCGGACTTTTTCTGAACGGAGTTCTATCTTGTCGTGAGCGTGGTTTGAAGTATCCATTTTAGTTTCCAAGTTCAAGCTGGTTTTTAACGAGATTGTAATAAGTACTTTTTTTCTTAATTAGGGACGCATGATTTCCTATCTCCACAACTTCCCCTCCATCAAGCACTATAATCTGGTCTGCGTTTTTTACCGTGGATAGACGGTGTGCCACGACAACAACAGTGCGACCCTTGTAGAATTCATCCAGATTTTCGACGATGGCCCTTTCGTTTTTTGCATCGAGGGCATTTGTCGCTTCATCAAGAAAGATGAAATCGGGATTCTTGTAGACCGCTCGGGCTATAAGTATACGTTGTTTCTGTCCCTGGCTCAATCCCACGCCATCACGACCGATTTGTGTGTTGTATTTTAACGGGAGCCCCATGATGTACTCGTGTATGTTGGCGATTCTTGCGGCTTTTTCAAGACGTACCACATCAATATCCCCGTCATCGACGGCGATGTTCCGTGCAATGGACTCCGAGAATATCACACCTTCCTGCATGACGACCCCACAATGGCGTCGCCACCATTTGAGGTTATATTCATTTATGTTCCGACCGGCTATTGATATTTCGCCGGATTGCACAGGATAATAACCGAGCATAAGCTTGATCAAAGTAGTTTTGCCGCTGCCAGACGAACCAACAATGGCAGTCACTTTTCCAGAAGGAATATCAAATGACACGTCACTCAGTGTTTTTTTTGATGACAATTGATTATAGTTAAAATCGATATTCCTTATAGCGATAGACTTCGGACTTTGAAATGAATGTAATGACGAATCATTTTCTTCATCAGGGCTGTTATGGATCTCATTTATGCGTTCCAATGAAATCTTTACATCTTGAAAGGCATAAACGAACCCCATTAGCTGTTCTACTGGAGAATTGAGCTGTCCTACGATATATTGGATTGCCAACATGGCTCCAAGTGTTATTTGCCCGTCAATAACAGCGGTTGCAGCGAAGGCCGTTATTAGGATATTCTTTACCTCGTTAATAAATATACTGCCGGCTTCTTGGCTTTGTTGCAGTTTTAAAGACTTCATTTGAACCTCAAATAAATCCGACTGTGTATCCTCCCATTCCCATCGCCTGCGCTGTTCGCAGTCTTGCAGCTTTATCTCTTGCATATATGTGATGAACTGGTACGTCCTGTTCTGGTTGATGGCCTGCTGCTCAAATAGCTGGTAATCTATGGCTTTTCTTTTTCGCAGGAAGGATGATATCCAGAATGTATACAAACAGGTTCCAATTATGAAGATAGTGAATATGTCCCGATTATATATGAGGAGAACTATTCCGAATACTACAAAGCTAAGAGATGTAAAAAGGACACTAAGAGTTTGGTTTGTAAGGAAAGATTGCACACGGGTATGATCACTTATACGTTGTAGCAGATCTCCCATTAGTTTTGTATCAAAAAAGGACATGGGCAGTTTTAACAACTTTATAAAAAAGTCGCTAATTAAAGAGATGTTTATTCTCATGGATATATGTAACAAAAGCCATCTGCGAATAAAATCTGTAGCCGTTCTCCCTGTCACGATCATTAGCTCCCCAAGGAGGATGAGCCATATAAAATTTAAATCATTATGTTTGATGCCGACATCAACAATGGATTGCGTCAGGAAAGGGAATATTAATTGAAGCAAACAGCCAACCAATAGTCCAGACCCTATTATGGCTAAATGTTTGCCGAATCGATTTAAATATTTAGATATGAATTTAATGGTGTGCTTTGTAGAATCTTCGTCTTTGAATTGTTTTTTTGAAAAGCCTGCTGATGGATACAGATCCAGGACTATGCCATATTCATTTCCCGATTCTTTGGCAGAAGCCCATTTAGATAAGAAATCCGATTTGGAATATTTGATTAGTCCCTTTCCTGGATCGGCAATATGATATATCCCTTTTCTGATAGAATAAAGTATTACAAAGTGATTCTGATTCCAATGAAGTATAACCGGTCTCTTGAAATTATCCAGTTCCTTAACGGAGACCTTTAGGCATTCCGTTTTAAAATTCAATTTAGAAGCCATATCCTCTAAACTTAACAAAGAAATGCCATCAATATATGTGTTGCATAAGGACTCAATGTATTTAAGAGGATACGATGCCTTATAATAGCTACAAATCATTCTTAAACAGGTCGTTCCACAGCGCATGGAGTCTAATTGCTTGAAAAATGGGAATCTTCTCATTTTGACTTTGCTAAATTATCTGTAATACTTCTGTTTTCGTATAGCAGGTTGACAGATGTATAATGGATCCATTATACATCTGTCAACCTGTGATCCATATTATTTATAGTTTAATCTGCTCCTGCTCAAGCTGGCTTTGTTCCTTAATAAGCTCAACCTGCTCACGTTCAAGCTGGCTTTGTTCTTCAACAAGCTCAACCTGCTCACGTTCGAGCTGGCTTTGTTCTTCAACAAGCTCAACCTGCTCACGTTCAAGCTGGCTTTGTTCTTCAACAAGCTCAACCTGCTCACGTTCAAGCTGGCTTTGTTCCTCAATAAGCTCAACCTGCTCACGTACGAGTTTATCATGCTCGGCTCCATTGTAGGAACAGGATGTTGTTAAAATGACGATACCCATTGTCATTGCAAATAGTCTGGTTTTCATATCTTATCGGTTATCTTTAGTTTCGTGATAGTTCTGTATGCCGTCGGTGACATTTACATTTACCTGTTTACCGCCGGAGAAGTTCCATGTCAGGGACAAGCCCACATATTGTACGGGGGTTGTGTATTTATATGAAACCTTGTTGATGCCGGCTTGACGGTCAAGCTTTCTACGGTTCCCTACCGGCGTGAAGTCGACAGCCACTTGAAGATTGTTGTCAAGGAATGTCTTGTAGATTTGTCCGCTGACATTGTAGACTGTGTGATAAGTGCGGTCAAGAGTATGGAAAGTTGGTTCAACGTTGGCATTGAGCATACCGCCCCAACCATTTGGGAAGGTAAAATTATTGTTCAGGTAGAAATATTCTTTGAAGCGTGTCTTATTATAATGCACGTTACCAACTGTCGTGTTTTCAGGTGTTATCTCAATACGCCCTGACAGTTTGAAACGCCACCACTTGCAAGGGGCACCGATCCATTCCGCGCCAAAGCCCCATACTCCCTGGCCAGATATGTTTACAGGCTTCGTATAAAATATATCGGCATTTTCAGCATCTTGGAACGTCTGCCAATAGATTCGGTCATGTGCGTGGGCATATAATGCCGTAAGATTTATTTTGTTGCCCAGCAAAGACAGGCCTGCCATAACTATGTCGGCAGACTGTGCCTTGAGTCCTGGATTTCCGACAGTGTAGTTGTATGGGTCGTCCCAGTTTATGACAGACGAAATGGCAGAGTATGGAATGTCGCTCAGGGTTCTCTTATAATTCAGCATCAAGGCATGGTTCATTCTTGAGCCGAACGGCATCATGACCTGTATGGTCGGATTTATGGACCACTGGGTGTTATGGCTTGTAACGTCAGCACTCCGGTCATTGTAACTTATGCGGTTGAGTTGCCAGTTTACACCTGCACTGTAACGAAGTTTCCATACCATGCCTTGGGCTGCGGCGTAAACAACCGGTGTGAAGCCGTTTGTTCGGGTAGGAATGGAACTGACCGTAAAACGGTCGTCCTCAACAGTTGCAGACGGAGTATAATCGGATGATATCCACTGTGCCGAAGCTCCGAATTTCCAAGAGAGTTCACGGCTTTTGGGATAAAGGAAATCCGCTTTGAACTTCCATAGATCCAGACTGTTTTTTTCAGACAAGGCACTGACATTAGTGTTGTTGGTTGAATAGTCCGACAACTCATCGCTGCTACGATTGAAATAGTCTGCTGTCAGTTCCATGGAGGCTCCGTTCTTATTGAGGGGCATGTTAAACTTTAAGGTGCCTTCCTGTATGAGAGTGCTGATTCGCTTGTCAATAGCTGATACGGAGTTGCCGTCCAAAGAACTTGAAGACGATTTCGGGCGAGAGGTCGCAATAAGGTAGCTGCCGCCGAGTTGAGAGCCAGACTTAAACTGCTGTGTAAGACTGAGGCGATTCCTGAACCCGAAGTCTTTCGTCATGGTTGTTTCTGTCAGGAATGTGTGCAGGTCGGTTCCTGTCATCCATTGTTCGGCGTTTTCTTTGATCTTGGTGCCGCCGACATAAACATTATCATATATACTGAGGTTTTTATAACGGTAGTTCATCATGGCTCCGAGCCCTTCGTTACCGAATCCGCAAGAGCGATACCAGTTGGCATCGGCGACGACACTTCCGTAGAAGCCTCCTTCTGGCGGACGTCGCAATGTTATCATGATTGTTCCGCCACTCAGTGCGGCATTCTGGTCGGATCCGGCCATATATCTGACCTGAACCTTGTCAATTATTTCTCCCGGAATATTGTCGAGTTCTGACAGGTCGGAAATCTTGACGCCATCCACATATACTTCGCTCGCCGCAAGTCCATTAATTTTGAGCGTGCCGTTTTCGTTAGAAATGTTCGGGAGAAACGCGAGGACATCCACGGCCGGTTTCCCTTTTGTGATATCTGTGCCACGTAGGTTTGTGGTGTAGCCTTCTGCGTTGTTGTGAGTACGGGAGGCAACCACGACGACTTCGTTAAGTTGGTGATCTGTCTGGGCGTAGACGGATATTCCTATGGCCAGGAATGCGATGATTGTGGATATGGATTTCATTTTGAAATATGTTTAGTTTACGTTTAATCGGGAAAGGTCAAAGAAGGCTGCTCTCATATTTCTACGGACAACATTTTCATCAACATTTATCGGGCACGTCCCTTTCTCCGCTTCGGATTTTCTTTGGGAGCAGATCGGACAAATAGGCAGCATCCGACAGGAGTAACAAACCGATATCTGGCTATGGCTTATCCTGTCCAGACCTTTGGATGAATACAGGATATCCCCGTCCTTACCAATTACTCCGAGCCTGTTTTCCGGACTAAAGTCACGAGCCGTACACTTGAAGACATCACCAGTATAGTTGATGACTATGTTGTTTATATAGTCTCCGTAGCAGGAACTAAGAGAGCTTCCGAGGTACGTGTTTATGTTTGAATTGATTTTAAAGTCGCTTAACTTAGTTTTCAAGGATTCCTTGAGCCGTTCAAGGGATTCATTCTCTTCTTCCTGCCAGATTCGATGGAATGAGAAATACAGGTTCGCATGGCTGTGATATTCCTTTAAGTCCGTTATCAGGTCTAAAAATGAGAGGATGTTATCCGCTGTGTAGTTGCAACGTATAACGACTCGAACGCCGGCCTTGATAGCATTGATGGCGTTTTTCAGGACTATTGCGTAACACCCTTTTCCGTTTGAAAAGAACTTTGTTTTGTCGTGTAGATGTTGTCCTCCATCAAAAGCTATTTGAAAGCTCAGATTTGATGTATAGGATTTCAGATTTGACAACATCCATTCCGTAAGGCATACCCCATTTGTTGTGAAGGATACCCAAAGTTTCTTATTCTTTAGCTTACAAAGAGGTGAGAGCCTCTTTAAAATTGGTTCTACCACTTTTGTATAGCGAAGCAACGGTTCTCCCCCAAAGAAAGACAACTGCAATGTCTCACATTCAGGGTTGCAGGCCTGCTCGCAGAGGAATGTTATTACATTATCGGTTACTTCTTCCTGCATGCAGCTTCCTTTAAGATGTTCTTCATAACAATACCAGCAACGGAGATTGCAGTCCAAAGTGGGGTTTATAATAATGTTAAGATGCTTCTTGGAAGATAGCTTTTCATCCAAAGCCTGTAAGCAGTTGGCTATATCCTGTTGCTCGTCCTTGACTATATAGTTGTTGTCAACAAGCGTTCTATAAAACTGAGGATGCTTTAACTCCAGTTCGTCAGGGGATAGGTTAAGCCCATCAAGATATTCACCCAACTTTGGATCAAGACTTATCCATGTCCTGTTCTGTGCATTAAAAAGGTACATGAACCCTGTGTTCTGTATGTCCTCAATAATGTCTATGTATCTACTCCACTTCATAGTCTTACTTTTTATGATACCAAGGCTCACAGAAATGATCCGTGGCCTTGGTATCGCTGTTTAGGGTTTAGGGTCGAGGACGTGAGATTACAATGGTTCCGGCATTGCATCCAACACATTTGCAGTTGGTGTTGCTGTCTACCCAACCGTCACTGTTGCAGTTGGTATTGGTATTGAAGAAATTTGATTCTCCACTGCCGGCGATGGCAAAACCGCCTTGAAGCTGACCTTTCTCGTTTTCTGTGAGTTTCTGGATCTTTTCTTTTTCCATGTTGTTTGATTTTAGTTTGGTTTGGTTTGTTGTTTTTACATTGGATTCCGGTTTCCTTTGTTTTACATTGCAAAAGTAATATTGAGATTCAAGTTGTCAACTACACAAAGGTGTATTTCTCTGATTTTAAGGCTATTTATACACTTTTGTGTAATTCTGCCCATGTTGGTTATGATGCTGACAGAAGAGGGTGGAATCTTTGATAGAAATCTGTTAGCCCTTTCTTGCTTGAACATACGGGAATTGTTTCGGATGCAAGGTAGATTATAGGATTTCCTATTTGACGGGTTTCTATGCCGAGTGCGTTCATTACTTTCAAAAGATGGCTGTCGGTCTCGGCTATCATATAGCTGTCATCCTCATGCAGTATAGGAGCTACGGCAAGAGTCATAAGCTGCTTGAATAGTCTCACTGTTGAGAACCCGCAACGCGAGTCTATGGCAAAACGTCCTATATGCCAGAAAGATGTGCCGGAATTGTTTTCTATAGCTTCCAACGGAGAGATATGGAAAATCTTTTGCATAGGCGTGATAGTGCGCCTGTCCCATTTGAATACGCGTATACTCCCAATTATTTTACCCTCGTTGTCCTTTACTATAAAATACGCAGAATCTTTGGAGTATGCCAGTTCCTCGCGGTAGATCTCCTCAATCTCCCGCTGTGCCATATTGGGGGCATGGCCTGAAGAATGGTGTTTGTAGTTTTCCGTTACCACGAAGCGGGCGATGTCCTGAAGAAGGTTGCCACCGACTTTAAAGATAGAATAATCCTTGCATGACCAGATTGCTTTTTCCATAGTTATATTATTAAATTTGCATAAAACTATGGACTGTTTGCGCCTTTATTGCAACACAAAAGTGTATTTTCAATAATTATGATTACAAAACTACACTTTTGTGTAGTATATTGTGCATCTAACAATTGAAAAGGGACCCGGATAGCAATTGAAAAAGGGACCACCCGGACGGGCTTGCAAAGATAATTAAATTTGTTGGTTCATCATTTCCTGAGTTTCCTTCATGCGGAACGACTTGCCTGTCATGTTTAGCAGTATGGCCTTGTGAGTCAGGCGGTCGACCATTGCTGTTACCAGAACCTTGTCATCGATAATCTCGTTCCAGCGATTGAAAGCGAGGTTCGTGGTGACGACGGTGGTCTTTTTGTCGGTGCGGAGAGACAGATGGTTGAATAGCATCTCGGCTCCGGCCTTGTCGCATGAGACATAACCGAACTCGTCGCAGATGACCATGTCGTATCTCTCGAACTTGTTTTCCAGCGAGCGGAGAGTCAGCGCGTTACGGCATTCGCGTATCTGTGTCAGGAGCCTGGGCACGGATGTGAACAGCACGGAGTATCCGGCATTGCAGGCTGCTATTCCGAGGGCGGTCGCCAGGTGTGTCTTGCCCGTGCCGGGATTGCCATACAGGATGAGATTCCGTCCGTTTTTAATGAAGTCAAGCGTCTCGAGTGCCGGGAGCGCCTTTCGTGCATCGTCCGGAAGGGCGTCGGTGTCTGTCTCGTTGAGATAGCGCAGCTGCGGGAACCCGGCGTTTTTGATGCGGTGGCGCCGCTGGTTCTCGGTACGGTTTTCTTTCTCGCGTCGCAGCAGTTCTGCGGTGAACTGCCACAGGCTCCACTGTTCGTCGGCGCTCTGCTGTATAAGCAGGTCTATGTCGCGCCTTACAAGCGGGAGTTTGAGGTCGAAGGCGCATGAGCGTATTATCTCGCGCAATCTGTCCATGTCTGATTCGGTCGTCATTGCTATTCTGTATTTTAACTGTTTATTTATTTTTTTTGGGGGGGGATTTAGTTTGCCTGCATTGCGCGGCTCGCTTCCATGAAGGAGGAAAGCATATCGAGTGTATGGCTTGCCGAACTTTCTATCTCGGTCTGCAGTGTGTCCGGAACGTCGGCTGCCGGGACATCGTACACAGCAGCCGAGCCACCTTGCGCCGAGAGCATCTGAGCCTGTATCTGTTCGGCAGATATGCGCTGGAGTCCGCGTGCTTCAAGGCTTGCGGCGGCGCGGACTATGTCTGTGTATGCCAGATTGTTGTCTCGGGCATACGCGAGCAGCTCAATGAAGCTGCGCGGTGACTCGCGGAAGTGTTCCCGGTAAAGCGCCGCCACCGACGGATGAACCTGCCGCAGTGCCACGGACCGTCCCAGCGCGGCCGGTTTGCGTAGAAATGTCCCCAGATAGTGCATCAGGTCTATGACCCAGTCGCCGGATCGTCGGCTGCGGGCATGGGCCGCCACCCGGTCGCGTCCGGACATAACCACGATACGCTCGGAATAGAGCTTTACCGCCACCTGTGAGCCCACAAGCCGGTCCGGGACAGAGTAATGCACGCCTTCGACGGTTATCGTGGAGTATTTGCCCACGCGGTAGAGCCTCTGCTCGAAGCAGCCGATGTCGCCGTGATCCAGCGGGCGGAGCGCCGCAATGTCCGCCTGTATGCGGCTGCGTTTCTCATCGGCCGACATATTGGAAGCCTCGGCATTGATTCTGTCACAGACCGCCGACAGATGCGCCTGTGCCGCCTCCAGAGAATCAAAACGCACATCGAACGAGAATGCACGGCGGCGGATGTACTCCACCGAACGCTCCACTTTCCCTTTCTCCCATCCTGAACGCGGATTACAGAAATGGGGTGTAAAACAGTAGTGTACCTCCATGCGCAGCAGTGCGTCCGTATGTTCGCGGTCGCGTCCGAGGAACTTCTTTACGGCCGTGCGCATGTTGTCGTATGCCATCACACGCGGCGTCCCTCCCAGTTCCCTGAAGCAGTTGCGGTGCGCCTCCATAAGGGCCAGCGTATCCTCCCGCGAGAACAGATAGGCCTTGCGCATGTTGCTGTGGTCGAGGGTGAAAACCGCCATGTGCAGACGCGTGCGGACACCTCCGAGCCACAGGGTGGCCACTCCCCAGTCAAACTCGCACCGGAATCCCGGTTCATAGTCCTGGCGGATGTACGCCTTTACCGGCTTCTGTGGATGTACCGGAACCGCCTCCAGGGCGCGTACATACTGACATACCGTGGAATACGCTATGCGGATGCCATCGTCCTGGAGGCGACGCCACATATCGAGCTTGCGCATCTGCTGCTTGTGCAGCCCTGCCGCCACATTTTCCCTGTTGCGGGATATGAAGCCGTCAATGCGGCGGCGGACTTCTTCGGTCACCACACGCCGCACGCGGCCGCTGCTGTCATACTTCGGTTTTGTCAGGAGATAGCCGTCTACCTCCCCCGATGTGGGAGAAGGGCCTGTTTCCTTCTCGAACTCCCGGAGATACTTGCGCACCGTCTTGCGGCTCATGCCGTTGCGACGCGCTATCTCACGGATGCTCATCCCCTCGCGGCGATGAGACAGAATGATGGTTGTCTTTTCCTCCATGTGTAACATTTTGTGGACGCCTTGATATGATTTATTTTATCAACGGAGTCCGGGGTTAACTTACCCATGGGGTGGGTCCCTTTTCAATTGCTGTACCTGGGTCCCTTTTCAATTGTTAGATGCAGTATATTGCTTGATTCGTTAGGTTTTTTTGCTAAATTTGCGCCATTATGATTTACACGACGTTATGGATACT
>CAJTYD010000049.1 GCA_910583775.1 uncultured Muribaculaceae bacterium
GAAAATTAAGTGTTTAACAGCATAAATTTAATTTTTGTCATCTACTAAAAAAAATGTATATAAGGGTCTGACGGCGGAGGAGGTGGCCCAGAGCCGCGAGCGTCACGGCGTCAATATCCTCACTCCCGTGAAACGCGAGTCGCTATGGAAGCAGTTTCTTGAAAAATTCCGCGATCCGCTTATCATCATCCTGCTGGTGGCCTTGTTGCTTTCGGTTGGTATCGCCGTCTATGAGGTATGTATCGACCCGATGCATTCCTTCCAGCCCTTCTTCGAGCCGGTGGGTATCCTCGCCGCTATCCTGCTTGCCACAGGCCTGAGTTTCTATTTCGAGATGAAGGCCAACAAGGAGTTCGCCCTGCTTAATCAGGTGAACGATGACGAGCCGGTGCAGGTGTGGCGCAACGGCAACATCACTCAGGTGCCTCGCAAGGATATCGTGGTCGGCGACGTCGTGGTGCTCAACACGGGCGACGAGATACCGGCCGACGGCACGCTTCTCGAGGCCGTATCGATGAATGTCGACGAATCGTCGCTCACCGGCGAGCCCTCGTGCGGTAAGACCACAGATCCGGAGCAGTTCGATCCGGACGCTACTTATAAGTCGAACGCCGTGCTCCGCGGCACGAAGGTGATGGAGGGCCACGGCGTGTTCCGCGTCGAGGCCGTGGGCGATGCTACGGAAAACGGCAAGGTGTTCAAGGAATCTCAGATCGACAACAGCGTCAGGACTCCTCTCGACGAGCAACTCAGCCGTCTGGGCCGTCTTATCTCCATAGGCAGCTACACTGTGGCCGGAATCATCGTGGTGGGGAGAATGGTGATGTATATCACCCGTTCGGGCGATTTCGAATGGATGGGATTCATATCCTATCTTCTCGAGACGCTGATGATCGCTGTCACGCTTGTGGTCGTTGCGGTGCCGGAGGGCCTGCCGATGGCAGTCACGCTGTCGCTGGCCTATTCGATGCGTCGTATGCTCAAGACCAATAATCTTGTGCGGAAGATGCACGCCTGCGAGACGATGGGCGCAACCACCGTGATATGCACCGACAAGACGGGCACGCTTACACAGAACCGCATGCAGGTCTATAAGACCAATTTCTACGGACTTCCCGCCACGGGAATAGGCTCGGATCCGCTTAGCCGCACGGTGGTGGAGGGGATAGCAGTCAATTCGACGGCGCAGCT
This sequence comes from uncultured Muribaculaceae bacterium, assembly GCA_910583775.1. Lineage (GTDB taxonomy): Bacteria > Bacteroidota > Bacteroidia > Bacteroidales > Muribaculaceae > Lepagella. The sequence continues at coordinate 1,192 of CAJTYD010000049.1, forward strand.
CGATTTCTCGGGCGGTGCCGACAAACCGCAGGTGCTCGGCAACCCTACGGAGGGCGCTCTGTTGCTGTGGCTTCGCGACAACGGGGTGGATTACGCAAAGATAAAGAGCTTGGCGCGCACGGTCGACGAACTGCCGTTCACCACGGAGCGCAAGTTTATGGCTACCGTGGTGGAGAGCGCGGTTCTCGGCTCGGACAAGGAGCCTGTGCAGGTGGCTTACGTGAAGGGCGCGCCTGAGATCGTAATGGCGATGTGCCGCAACATGCCGGAGGGCGTGAACCGCAAGGAGGTGGAGGATCAGCTCTTAGGCTACCAGCGGCAGGCGATGCGTACGCTGGCCTTCGCATATCAGGTGCTGAAACCGGGCGAGGATGTGATCGTCGACGGCAAGCTTACCGCCGATAACCTCACGCTGCTCGGAATCGTGGCTATTTCCGATCCGGTGCGCGCCGATGTGCCCGAGGCTGTCAGGGAGGTGCTCGATGCCGGCGTGAAGATCAAGATCGTCACCGGCGACACGCCGGCGATCGCCCGCGAGATCGGTACGCAGATCGGGCTCTGGACCCAAGAGGATACCGAGGAGAATATCGTGACAGGCCCGCAGATCGCCGCGATGAGCGACGAGGAACTCGAACAGCGTGTCGAGAAGTTCAAGATCATCGCCCGCGCGCGCCCCACCGACAAGAAGCGTCTTGTCGAGGCGTTGCAGCGCAACCGCGAGGTGGTGGCTGTCACCGGCGACGGTACCAACGACGCCCCGGCTCTGAAGGCGGCGCATGTCGGCCTCTCGATGGGCGACGGTACTTCGGTGGCCAAGGAGGCATCCGATATTACGATCATCGACAACTCTTTTTCCTCGATCGGCCGCGCCGTGATGTGGGGACGATCGCTTTACCGCAACATACAGCGTTTTATCATGTTTCAGCTCACGGTCAATGTGGCCGCCTGCCTTATCGTGCTTGCCGGCGCGTTCATGGGCATGGAATCGCCGCTGACGGTGACGCAGATGCTCTGGGTGAACCTGATCATGGATACGTTTGCCGCAATAGCCTTCGCATCGATCGCTCCTTCCGATGATGTTATGAAGGTGCCCCCTCGCAAGCGCACTGATTTCATCATCTCGCGCCCGATGTGGTGGAATATCTTAGGAGTCGGACTGCTTTTCTTCGGATTCCTTTTCGTTCTGCTGTCGCTTTTCCAGCATGCCGAACTTACCGGGGATTCCGATGGCTCTCTGCTCAATATCCTTTCGTCGCGTCTGGGCGCGTTCCACGAACTGTCGCCTTACGAGCTGACGCTCTTCTTCACGACATTCGTGTTCCTGCAGTTCTGGAATATGTTTAACGCCCGCGCTTTCGGCACCGGACGATCGGCGCTTCACCTTAAAGGTTGCAATGGATTCCTTGAGATCGCGGGCATTATCCTGCTCGGGCAGTTCATTATCGTTACGTTCGGCTACGGTTTCTTCAGCGTCGTGCCGTTGCTATGGTCCGACTGGCTGATCATCATCGCTGTGACATCGCTTGTGCTCTGGATCGGCGAACTGTTACGCCTGTTTAAAAAATCGTGATTCTATGAGTGAGATGAAGATATGGAGGTCAGGCAAGACCTTGCCGCTCGAGAGGGGCGGCGCGCTGAAGGATGTGGAGATCGCCTACCATACGTTCGGCACTCTGAACGAACGGAAGGATAACGTGGTCTGGGTGAATCACGCGCTTACGGCAAACAGCGACGTGGCCGACTGGTGGCCGCATACCGTGGAGTGCGGTTGCTTCCTGGATCCCGACCGCTGGTTTGTGGTCTGCGCGAACATCATCGGGTCGTGCTATGGCTCGACGGGTCCGCTCTCGGTGAATCCAGACACGGGCGAACCGTTCTATGACTCTTTCCCGAAGCTGACGATCCGCGATATGGTGAACGCTCACCGTATGCTCGCCGATGAGCTTGGTATCCGCCGGATTCATACTCTGGTCGGCAGTTCGGTGGGCGGTTTTCAGGCTCTGGAATGGATAGCCGGGGAACCGGAGCGGTTCGGGAGGCTTATCCTGATCGCTACGGATGCGAAGGCTTCGCCGTGGTCGATAGCTATCGACGAGACGCAGCGTATGGCTATCCTGTCGGACAATAGTTACGGGGAGCATCGCGAGGATGCGGCCCGTGACGGACTGGCGGCGGCACGAGCGATCGGACTGCTGACTTATCGCGGACCGGAGGGGTATAACATCACGCAGCAGGATCGTCCGGAGAGTTGTGGGGTGGAGGAAGTGCCCGGGTCGCACCGTGCCTGCACCTATCAGCAATATCAGGGAGAGAAACTTTGCCGGCGATTTAACGCTTATTCCTATATGACGATTCTTGATGCGTTCGATACGCATGACATCGGTCGCGGTCGCGGAGGCGTAGCCGCGGCTTTGAGCCGGGTAAAGGCGGATACTATCGTCGTGGGGATTTCGACGGATCTTATCTTTACGGTGCCGGAGATGAAGCGGCTGGCTGCGATGATACCGGGGGCGCGCTACGAGCAGATAGACTCGGCCTTCGGCCATGACGGTTTCCTCGTGGAGCATGATAAGCTCAACGCCCTGCTGCGACAATAATTTTTTGAAGGGAGTACATATTTATGTTTTAAGACAGTTCGAGCACAGACGTAAGAGGCTACTTCGCTCCCGTAGTTTTTTGTGAGTTTTGACAAATATTATTATCTTTGCAGTAATTAAGAACTAATCTAATATGAACATGAAAAAAATCACTGTGTTGGCTATGGCTGCGGCGATGTTTATGGCATACGCACATGCAGCCGAGGCTCCGAAAGACGTGAAGAATATCGGGGCTGCCGGAGGAATCTCTCCGGAGATGCTCGCCCGCATCAAGAGTTCGCAGAAAATGTGTAAGTCTTCCCAGGCTCTTATGAACGCGTTGGGAAACAACGATATCGACAAGCTGGCGAAAAATTCGCGTGCCGCCAATGGATTCGATACCGATTTTTCCGATAAGGTCAAAAGCAAGGGAATCACTAACCAGAGATCATCGGGCCGTTGCTGGCTTTTTACCGGTCTCAACGTGCTGCGCTCGCAGATGATGGCAAAGAACAACCTTCCGGAACTCAAACTTTCACAAAACTATAACTTCTTCTTCGACCAGCTCGAGAAAGCCAATCTGTTCCTGCAGGGCATGATTGACTATGCCGATCGTCCGATGGACGACAAGATGGTCGACTGGCTTTTCCGCAATCCTATCGGCGACGGCGGCCAGTATACAGGTATCTCCGAGAACATCACTAAATACGGTGTGGTCCCTGCCGAGATCATGAACGAGACCTACAACAGCAACAACACCGCCAAAATGAGAAAACTCATCTCAACGAAGCTTCGTGAGGACGGTCTTGAGCTTCGCAAGATGCATGCCGAAAAGGCCGGAGCCAAGAAAATGGCGGAGCGCAAGGAGCAGATGCTCGGGGAAATCTACCGTATGCTTTCTCTCAATCTTGGTGTGCCTCCTACCGAGTTCACATGGACCCGCAAGGACTCGAAGGGCAAGGTTGTGAGCCGCAAGACCTACACCCCCCAGTCGTTCTACAAAGAATTCGCAGGCAATGACCTCAAGAACGACTACGTGATGCTCATGAACGACCCTACCCGCGAATATTACAAGCTCTATGACATCGACTTCGACCGTCACAACTATGACGGCAAGAACTGGACATACATCAACCTTCCCGTCGATGACATCAAGAAGATGGCCATCGCCTCGATCAAAGACAGCACCATGATGTATTTCTCATGCGATGTCAGCAAATTCATTGATCGCGAGCGTGGCGTTCTCGATCCCGACAACTTCGACTATGAGTCGCTGATGGGCGTTTCGTTCGGCATGAACAAGGCTGACCGCATCCGCACCCACGCCAGCGCCTCCTCCCACGCCATGACCCTTATGGCAGTGGATCTCGACGCCAACGGCAAGCCCGTTAAATGGATGGTGGAGAACAGCTGGGGCCCCGGTGCCAACAACGGTCACCTCATCATGACCGACAAATGGTTCGATGAGTATATGTTCCGCTTGGTGGTTAACAAGAAATACGTTCCCGCCGACATTCTGAAGATTCTCGACACCAAGCCGATTACGCTTCCCGCCTGGGATCCGATGTTTGCTCCCGAAGAGAGCCTCTGAAAGAAACAGTAAAGACATAAAAATAATCCCGGAGGGACTTGCCTTCCGGGATTATTTTTTATGGGTCTTGAAAATTACTTGCGGTTCCGGAAGCGGGTGGCGTCGCGCTCCTGCTTCTTGCGGAGGTTGGCGGCGACGGCTTCCTCGAGGTTAACGCCTGTCTGGTTGGCGATAGCCGTGAGGACCCAGAGCACGTCGGCGATCTCGTCGGCCAGACGGGCGTCGGAGATTCTGTCGGACGATTTGGCCACCTGGTCGCCGTAGCGTCGCGCCATGATGCGTGCGAGCTCGCCTGTTTCCTCTGTGAGCACCGCCATGTTCGTGAGTTCGGAGAAATAACCGTTGCCTGTAGTGCGGATCCAGCCGTCGACGGTTTGCTGAAGTTCGGAGATGGTCATGAGAATCCGGAATGTGATTAGATGATCTGCAGCAGGCGCAGTTCGTCGAGAATCTCCATACCCGATAGGTTGCGGCGGCGCGAAAGCGTGCGTGCGAACTCGTCGATCGCCGGATGGAGACGCGGATTGCGGAAGATTCTCCTCATGTATGAGTTTGTCTTGTTGAAGATTGTCTCAATCTCGTCGTCTTCAAGCGAACAGGTGTCGCGGCCCTCCTCGGCAATTTCATCGCGTATGGTCTTGAAGATTTCGGCCGGAATGTCGTCGCTCTGAAGGCGCACGATGGAACGCGCCATCACGTTTGAGAGAACCATGGCCGACGTTATGTAATAATTGTGGAGAAGGTTGTCCCAGGTAGCCTTTGGCGAGATCGAGGGTGAGCCTGAGAAAAAATATTCATGCGAGAAGCTCACCATCGGGCCGTCGGCATCGAGCGATACCGCAGCCACGCGGTCCATGGCGTCGAGAGCCGCCAGAGATATGGCCATTCCGGCAAGGCCGTAGGCCTTGTCATCCTCATTCAGATAGGAGAGAGTCAATATTTCTTTGCTCATAATACTGCTTTTTATCATAAGGACTCCGCGGGGAACCCTTTTTAAGAGGTTCCCCTGCGGGGACAATGCCGTTACAAGGAGATGTAACCTATAGTTCTAACAAGCTGCTGGGGATAATGTTTTACCCGCGCCCGTCAGAATATGAAACCGACGCCGCCCATCACGCGGACGCCCTGTGTCGGCAGCCCCGGGAGCCATTCGTCGTGGCGGTTCAGCAGGTTGTCGGCCTGGAGCCATACCGAGATCTTCGGCGTGAAGGAATAGCTTGCGCCGAAGTTCAGATAGGTGATGTCGGGAAGCCGGCGCGACACAAGAATCTGTTCGCCGGGGGTGGTGACGCTTTCTGTCGTCGCCATCGTGTATATGTTCCTGACCCCGCGGTAATCGTAGGCGAGCGAGAACTTGAGCGTCGACCAGGGGTTGGTCTCGGCTTCGACGCGGGCTGTCCAGCGCGGACGGTCGTAGCCGTTGAAGTAGCCCTTGTCGCCCTTCTGCGACTGGTAGTTGCCCTTGGCCTTGAGCTTCAGAATCTTGCCTAAGTCGAGGGCTGCATTCGCGCCGATGCTGAAGCCACTCAGGTCGATGCGGTAGGGGGAGAGAAAATCGTAATTGAGATAAGTGGTCTCATCGATACTTATGGGCAGGTCGTCCGCATACGGCGAATTGCCGTTTAACGAAGTCTGATACCATCCGCCGAGATATTCCCCTTTGGTGATACGGTAAGCGAAATTCACGCCTGCCGAGAATCCGGAGAAAGGACCGAATGCCACTCCGAGCTCTCCGTCAAGCGGCGAATGTGTCGGGGCAGTGTTGGTGACGAACGGCATCTGGTAATAGTCGAGCTGATAAGTCTCGGCGAGCGTATGCTTGCGGGTGCCTCCGAGGAGATGGAGGTAAAGCGCGGCGGGTCCTGCCTGATAGTCAACCCTCACGTCTGGCGCGATATGGAACGTCTTGTAGCGGTCGTTCTCAGGCCCGGCGCCGGTCGAGATGTCGATGTCGGCGCCGATGTTGACGATGAGCTTGTCGCGTGTGAAGCGATAGTAGGGGGTGAGGGTGAAGAGACCGTATGATCCCGGTTTCTCGGGCTGATTGCGGAGGAACGAATTATGCGACGGAATGTTTTCGGGCTTATATCCTCCGTATGTCACGACATCGACGTTGACGTCAATGCCGACGGCCGATTTTGTCGAGGTCGGGAAATTGAATCCTCCGTTGACGTTGATATCGGTCTCGCGTGTCGATGGCACTGATTCGAATGTCTCGTTGTCGAGGTTGATTTCATCGATGTACATACGGCGGTATCCGAAATATCTGACGCCGGCCTCGGCGCGCCAGGAGATGTCGTCGTGAGCTGACTGCGAGTGCCAGCCGACACGGGCGGCCACATCGTTGAGCGTCTGCGAGGGAGCTTTCATGTCGCCTCCGGGATTGGCGCCCCCGTCAAGAAACGGGATATTGGTGCCGTAATAATTGAAGTTGCCGATATGCCAGTCGACGCCTGCCTCCAGGCGTCCGTAGCCGTCGAAAAGATGCGAGCCGAAAATTCCAAGCGACTCGTCATAGCGATATTGCCGGATGTCGGGGTTGATATCGGAGACTTCCGGCTTCCAGAGCGATGTGGAGTTATGCTGCAGTCGGATGCCGACGGTCGTCTCCGGGGAATTGATGAACCGGTAGCCTGCGCTGAGGGTGGTGTTGAGCCAAGAGCCGGCGCCTAATTCAAGATATCCGCGGGCGTCGGAGAAATCTCGCGTGGCGCGCCATCCGGTGGCGGGCAGCGCGAGCAGTCGCGGGGCGAACGATGCCGGGACGCTCCTGCCGTCGTAGGCGAGCGGAGAGCTTTCGAGATTGAACCTCACGGGCTGCGGGAAGGCGTTTATCCTGTCGAGACGGAAAACCTCGGGAACGTATTTCCCCTCCACGCTGATCGACTGATTGAACTGAGCCTCGGCGACAAGCGGAAGAGCCAAGAGGGCCAGAGGCAATATTATTCTATGCTGTTTCATTATTTCCAGGATTTGAGACGGGTGTTGATCGAAGAGATGATGTCTTTCTCTTTGCCGGGATAGTTTTCCTTGAGGCTCTGCAGATACTCCTTGGCGAGGTGGGTCTTGCCCTGACCGCGGTAGGCGTCGGCCAGGGAGATGAATCCTTTGGCGAGCCAGTACTGATGGGGCGTTCCGGCGTCGGTGAACTCCAGGAGCACTTTCTCAGCGTTTTTATAGTCCTTGCGGGCGAGGTAGTGCTCGCCGAGGGTTACCGCAGCTTTCGCGCCGGCGATTCCGGAAGGATTGGCGGCGAGATTCTCGAGCATCGATATGGCCTCGCTGTCGCGGCCGTTCTCAAGGAGTGCCTGCGCCTCTATTAGTGAAGCTTCTTCGGCGAGCTCGGCGCTGACTCCGCCGGCCTGGCGCGTCTTGCGGGCGTATGCGATCTTCTCGTTGCTGTCGGTGGTGGTGCGCATGATTCCGGCGTAGGCGTCAGGGAGGAATTCGCTGCTTCCCGAGCGCTCGAGCTCCTTGTATGCTTCGAGTGCCCTGCGCTCTTCTCCCGGAATCTCGTTTTCCAGGATCTCGGCCTTCATCAGAAGAGCCTCGGCATATTGAGCGGAGTGCTGGCGGCGGGAGGTGAGCATATCCAGATTTGCCACCGCTTCGGTGTATTTGCCGGCGGCGCGTTGCGACGAAGCTATGTCGAGCAAGGCGGGGGCGAGATATTTGCCGTCGGGGTAGTCGCGGACGTAGTTCTGAAGCAGAAGGATGTTGTCGGCGTTGTCGGCGTAAGCGGTCTCGGCGCCGTCGAAGGCGAGCTTCTCCATCTCGCCGGCGTCAAGCTGACGGGCTCCCGGCACGGAGCGGAGGAATGAGGCGTATTCCTGCAGACCTCCGTTGGCGGCGTAATACTTGCGCAGGTCTTCGTTGGCTATCGAAGCCTCTTCGCTCGAAGGCCAGTTGCGTATGATCTCGCGGTAGACTTCGGCGCCCTTCTCCGAGTCGCCGGCCTTCATCCGGGTGATGGCGAGGTTCACCATCGCCTTGCGGGCCTGTGCGCTCCTGGGATATGAGGCGGCAACCTCCTCGTAGGCTTTGGCGGCTTCGGCGCGGCGGTCGAGGGCCTCGAAAGTCTGCGCTTTCTCAAGCAGCGCGTTGGGGAGCCAGCGCGATCCGGGGAATTTCTGCGGCATGGCTGAGAGTTCGGCGATCTTTCCCTTGATGTTGCCGCCCAGGCCGAGCATTACGGCATGGCGGTATGAGGCGTAATCGGCATCGGCGGCATTGGCGTCGAGAGCCTTGTCATATTCCTTCTGCGCGGTGCGGTAGTCGCCGGTGTAATATAGGCAGTCGCCGCGGCGAATTCTGGCGTCGTTGAGCAGAGCCTGCGGCAGCGCGGGGCGCGCCGAGATCGCTGAGTCGAACTCACGGGCGGCCTGGCGGTAATTCTCCTGCTGATAGAGGGAGTAGGCGAGGTTATAGAGGGCGAGCGAGCGGTTGGCAGAGGTCTTCTCGCCGGATATGAACGTGGAGTAGGCTTTCTGCGCCTCCTTGTAGTTTCCTAATGAATACTGGGCGTCGCCGAGCCAGAGATTCGACTGCACGGCAAGGGCGCGGTCGTGGGAGGCAAGAGCGATCGACTGGCGGAGATATTTCACCGCGTCGGCGGCACGGCCGTTGGTCATCGCCTCGATGCCGAGCTCGTAAAGCACTTTCTGTTTGGCGGCGAGCACCTTTGCCGACGGTTTGCGGATCTTCTCGATGCTTGCCAGGGCGCGGGCGTAGTCGCGTTCGTTATAATATGCCGTGGCGAGATATTCCTCGACCTTGGGAGCGTATTGCGAATTTGGGAACGACTTTAGGAAGCCCTCGAGCAGGTCGACCGACGAGGTGAAGGGCACTTTCCCGCCGCGGGTCACTGCCGCCGCGTAATTGTAGAGCGCCGTCTCGGAGACGTTGCGGTCGTAGCTCATGCGTGCGGCCTTCTCGAAAGCTATGGCGGCTGCGTCGGGGTTGTTGCCCTTCACGTCGCATTGTCCGAGATATAACCACGCACTCTGCGCGATGTCGTTGTTGAGGGCGGTGAGAGTTGAGAACCGTTCGGCGGCTGCGTCATAGTCACCGTCCTCGTATTCGGTAACCGCCATGGCATAGACGGCGTCGGGCGCCGCCGAATCGCCGGCATTCAGCATATAGGTCTGCAGATACCCTTTCGCCTCGGAATAGCGGTGGAGCTTGAAGAGACTCAGGCCGGTGACGCGGTTGAGCTCCGGAGCGAGCTCGAGGTCATCGAGACGGCGGAGAAGCGACGGTCCGTTTTCTGCGACGGTCTCGTAATCGCCGCGCGTATAGTCGATCTGGGTGAGGTAATAGGCGGCCTCGAGACCTTTTTCAGAGCTTTTCACTTTCGAGAAACCGTCGTAGGCGTCGTCAAGGTCTCCGTCGACATATTCGAGATATGCATTATAGAAAGTGGCTGCCTCGCGATATGCGGGATATTGCGCCAACCGGCTGATGAACGGGCGCGCTTCGCCATATTTACCGGCCTTGATGAGGGTCAGCCCGTAGCGGTAGGTGTAGAGCGGCAGATCGATGCGGTTGAGCCGTCCGAAGTCTATCTCATCGTATTCTGCGAGGGCGTCTGCCCAGTTATGCTTGAAGAAATTGAAGTCTCCGACGGCCAGGCGAGCCTTAAGCGCCAGTGGAGAAGCGGGGTAGTCCCTGACAAACGCACGAAGGAGTTCGATGCATTCGGAGTCGCCTCTTTCGTAGAAGGCGTTTGCAAGCATATATACATATTCCTCGCGTTCGGCGGGGGAGAGGGTGACGTTCTGGGTGTGAAGATGCTTCAGTTGGTCGATGGCGCCGGCGTAGTTTCCGGCCTTGCTCATCACGCGTGCTCTTTCGAGATATCCTGCGGCGAGCGGCGAGAACCGTTCGATAGAGGCGCTCTGTTGCGCCGCGGCGCCCAACGGCGAGGCTGCGATAGCCACACAGGCAGCCACCGTCAGAAGCTGTCGGCGTCCTTTGCTGTTATGTTTCATCCTAATCAAATCTACTGGTGTAAAAATCGGTTAAAACCTTTTGCAAAAATAGCAAAAAGAATCCAAATTATGGCAAAAAATCAGAGGAATCGGAGGAATCGGAATTATCGGAGCTATCGGAATTATCGGAGAACTCAGAGAACTCAGAGAACTCGGAGAACTCCGATAATTCCGATAACTCCGATAGCTCCGATAATTCCGATAACTCCGATTCTTCCTGAAAAGCTCCGATTTTTACCAATAATCGGCCTTTTGTGCCAAAAGATTTGGTGGTTTTGGAGAATCTGATTAAATTTGCCGTTGATGGATGCGATTACAATTATTTTTACTTCCGACTTCTATTATTCGGTTGTGGTCGTGATGGTTGCTCTCGCTGTAGTGGTGTTTGTGGCCCTGCAGAGAGTGACGGCCGGATACGGCATGATGTATACGAAAAAGTGGGGCCCTTCGGTGGGTAACCGTCTGGGATGGATCCTGATGGAGGCGCCGGTGTTTGTGGCCATGCTCTGTTTCTGGCTGCTGAGTCCGCGCCGGGGCGAGCCTGCGCTGATAGTGATGGCGTCGCTTTTCCTGCTTCACTATTTTCAAAGAAGCTTCATATTCCCGTTCCTGATCCGCGGCAAGGGAAAGATGCCGCTGGCGATCATCGTCATGGGCGTCGTCTTCAATCTTGTGAACGCTTACCTGATAGGCGGCTGGCTTTTCTTTGTCTCTCCGGAGGGGAGTTATTCCGTGTCGTGGCTTTACGATCCGCTGTTTATTCTCGGAGCCGTCGTGTTTTTCATCGGCATGGGAATCAACCTTCAGTCGGACAATATCATCCGCCATCTCCGCAAGCCTGGCGACACGCGCCATTACATTCCGCGCGGCGGCCTCTACCGCTATGTGACGTCGGCGAATTATCTCGGCGAGCTGGTGGAATGGACCGGCTATGCCATCCTCACCTGGTCGGCGGGCGCAGCGGTGTTCGTGCTCTGGACTTTCGCCAACCTGGCTCCGCGCGCAAAGAAGCTTCATCAGAGATACGAGAACGAATTCGGGGATGAATACCGCAGGCTTCACCGCCGCTATATCATCCCATTTATATATTGAAGTTTAAAGTTTAAGGTTAGGGTTTAGAGATTGCCATCTAACGCAGGTATCAGTAAAATGGTATTATCTAAACCATAAACCCAAACCATAAACCAATTTAAATTTACTTGCGAAATTTAAATGATGGAAAAGAAATTATTCACACCCGGACGCATTGGTCCGGTAGAGCTTCGGAACCGGACGATCCGTTCGGCGGCTTTCGAGGGTATGGGAAAGGACAACGGCCCTACGGAGATGCTTCGCGACTACCATTGGGCTGTGGCGCGCGGAGGCGTGGGGATGACCACGCTCGCCTACGCGGGAGTCTGCGAGTCGGCGCTTTCCTTCAAGACGCAGCTCTGGCTGCGCCCGGCGATCGTGCCTCAGCTGCGCGAGATCACCGACGGCATTCACGAAGCCGGCGCCAAAGCCTCGATCCAGATAGGCCACTGCGGAAACATGACCCACCGCTCCACGGCGGGAGGTACTCCCGTGGGCGCCTCTACCGGATTCAACCTCTATTCGCCCACTTTCGCGCGAGGTCTGAAGAAGGATGAGCTAAGACAGCTCGCCTGCGATTTCGGCAATGCCGTGCGCACCGCGCGCGACGCCGGTTTCGATTGCGTGGAGGTGCACTGCGGCCACGGATACCTGATCTCGCAGTTCCTCTCTCCTTTCACCAACCACCGCCGCGATGAGTTCGGCGGCAGTCTTGAGAACAGGATGACCTTCATGAAGATGTGTCTGGAGGAGGTGATGAAGGCAGCCGAAAGCGATATGGGCGTGATCGTCAAGACCAATATGCGCGATGGCTTCAAGGGTGGTCTCGAGATCGACGACTGTCTTACCGTCGCCAGGGAGATCGAGCGAGCCGGAGTCCACGGCATCGTGCTCTCCGGCGGATTCGTGAGCAAGGCTCCGATGTATGTGATGAGAGGCAGGATGCCGATCTATTCGATGACCTACTACATGAAGCAGCTCTGGCTGAAATATGGCGTGAGAATGGTAGGGAAATACATGATCCCCACGGTGCCGTTCAAGGAACTTTATTTTCTTGATGACGCCAGACTGTTCCGCCGCGAGCTGAAACTGCCGCTGATCTATGTCGGCGGCGTGGTGAGTCGCGAGAATGCCGACAAAGTGCTCGACGATGAGAATTTCGATTTCATCCAGATGGGCAGGGCGCTGCTCAACGAACCTGATTTCGTGAACCGGATGATGGCCGGGGAGAACCACCGCTGCGGCTGCGACCACGTGAACTACTGCATCGCCAGGATGTATTCGCGCGAGATGGCATGCCATAAGCATTGCGGCGACCTCACCCCGAAGATGGAAAAGGAGATAGAGAAAATCAAGAGGCTCAATGAAAGGGATGAACGACATTAAGGGGAGGCTCGCCGTAGTGACGGGGGCGAGCGGAGGAATAGGCTTCTGCTTCAGCCGGGAGCTGGCAAAAGCCGGATGCTCGCTGCTGATGATCAGCAACGAGAAGGAGGCGCTTGCCGAACGTGCCTCCGAGCTTCGCGATGCCTGTAAGACCGACATTTACGAGCTCTGTCTCGACCTTACCGCCGAAGACGCCTCCTCGAAGGTGCTTCAATTTCTCGACGAGCGCAACCTTGAAGCCGATTACCTGATAAATAACGCCGGGATCTTCTCTTTTATGCCCGTGACGGAGACTTCGGAGCCGAAGATGAGGCGTTTCATCGACCTGCATGTCCGCGCCGTCACCGACCTTAGCCGCGCGTTCGCCCGGCGCTTCATGGTGCGCGGGTCGGGACGGATCCTCAACATGTCGTCGATGTCATGCTGGATGCCTATGCCCGGAATCGCGATGTACGCCTCGACAAAGGCATATATACGGGTGTTCAGCCGTGCGCTCCACTATGAGGTGAAAGACGCCGGGGTGACCGTCACCGTGGCGTGCCCCGGGGGAATAGCCACCGATCTCTTCGGGCTGCCTGAACCGCTGAAAAAACTCGCCGTCAGGATCGGCGCCCTCGACACGCCGGAGAGATTCGCCCGCAAGGCGCTGAAAAAAATGCTCAAGGGGAAAAAGCAATATATAAACGGACTCCTGAACCGTATCGCCATAGTCGCCGTCGCCCTCACCCCGACGCCGGTGAGGATGCTGGTGAAGCGCAGGATGCTCGACAGGAACATAGTAAGACCCTGAATTCGGCGCCTCCTTGCATCTTTGCCGAGCATACATTAGTCTGAATCAAACCATACTCTAATCCTCATACAAATGAAAAAATCCGGAACCCGACTTTCACTCGACAACCTGCCCTCGAATCTGCCGGTGCTCGTAACCGGCGCCAACGGCAGCATAGGAAGAGAAATATGCCGCGGTCTCGCCCTTATGGGTGTGCCTCTGATCATGGCCTGCCGTTCGGAGCGGAAGTTTGCCGACACTTTCGGCACGATCTTTCCACAGGCGCCGCAGATGGAGGTGACTTACCTTCCTCTCGACCTCAACTCCTCGGCATCTGTGACCGACACTGTCAATATTCTTGGCGGGCGTCCTCTGGCGGCCATCATCAACAACGCAGGCACCATGCAGCGTCATTTTTCGTTGAGCGCCGACGGTCCGGAGACCACCCTCAATGTCAACTACCACAACACGCGTCTGCTTAACCTGCTTCTTCTGCCGCAGGTTGCGCAGGGAGGAGCCATTATCTTTACCACCTCGCTGACCCGCCGCGTATGGAGCGGCGACGTACTGCCGGAGACCGTGACGGAACGCAGTTTCGGTCAGCTGAAGACCTATTCGCTGTCGAAAGCCTTGATAACGAGATTCGCCTCGGAATTCGCCTCGAAGGCCGAGCTCAGGGGCGTGCGCGTTAACTGCGCCGATCCCGGAGTGGTCGATTCGTCGATGATCACGATGGACCGCTGGTTCGATCCGATCGCCAACATTGTTTTCCGCCCCTTTATCCGCACACCGCGTAACGGCGCCGTTCCGGCGATGCGGGCATTGCTGAGCAGCGAGTCGCGCCGCATCTTCACGCTGCGCTCCTCGCTGCCGCTATAAATTCTTGTTTTTTCAATATCTTATTCGGCGGACGCACGAGCCGTGCGTCCCTACATCGTCACGGTCTCGTCAGTTTACGGTGAGGGAGACCTTGCGGCGGATGTCGGTGGCCGGGATCTCGACGACGAGGGTTCCGGAGGCTTTGTCGTAGCTCTTCTTTGCCTTGCCTCCGACAGCCTTTATCTTCGCCTTGGCGTCGATGCCGGGGAGCTCGAAGCGGTAGGCGCGCTTAAGCGGCTGCCCCTCGTATTCACCCTTCACGGGACTGACGGTGTATGTCTGGCAGTCGCCGCTGCGCGTGTAGGTGAGGTCGGTTGTGGCGAAGCGCCCCTTTTCATAGTCAAGGGTCAGGCCGTCGTCCTCATAGAGCTGATAGGTGTTGCTGTCGCCGTCGGCACCCGGATAGCAGCGCACCACGAGAGTGGTGAGCGGCGTGGAGGCCATGCGTTCGGTGTAGGGCTGCATGGGCAGCATCCATCCCCCCTTCACGAATATCGGCGATTCCTCGAGAGGCGTCGGAACGATGGCCTTAGTGCCTCCCTCGAAACGTTTGCCGTTGTAGAGATGATACCAGGAGCTCCCTGTCGGGAAATATACCTCCTTGTCGACGGTGAAATCCTGCCCTTTGCCCGCTTCAGTCACGGGGGCTCCGAGGATGAGGTCGCCGAAGAGGAATTCATCGGGACGTGTGTAAGACATCGAGTCGGCGGGATTCTCGATATAGAGGCCGCGCAGGAGCGGCAGCATGTCGGTGTGGCACTGGCGCACGCTGGTGTAGATATACGGCATGAGCTTGCTGCGGAGGTGGTAGACGTCTCTCATCACCTTCTCCTGGCGCTCTCCCCAGAGCCAGGGACGGCGGTCGAGTTTCTTGTTGACCACCGAGTGGACGCGAAGCGAGGAATTGAGAAGGGCGTACTGTGTCCAGCGGGTGTAAAGCTCGGGGTCGCGGCCGCCGTAGAAGCCGCCGGTGTCGTGGGCCCAGAAGAAGCATCCGGCGTTGCCGCTTGTGGTGGTGAGGTCGACGAGAAACTTAAGCATTCCCCAGTTGCCTTCGTCATCGCCCGAGAACTGGATGGGATGGCGGTGGTCGCCCCAGCCTCCCCAGCGGGAGAAGGCGGCGCCGCGCTGGTTGTCGTGTCTGGTGTCGTTATAGTAAAGCTCGTTGAGCCAGGGGAGATGGCGGGTGGATGTGCCGCTTATATAAGGAAGCGCGTAGTCCTGCTGCCAGTCGAGCCACCACAGGGCGGCGCCCATCTTCTCGTGAGGACGGTGGGCATGGTTGAAGAATGCCTTCATGTATTTCGGGTTGTTGGGCTGGAAGGGAGGCACGCCGTGCTTCAGAGTGTCGAGGCCTAATTCCTCGATAAACGCTTTGTATTCATCCTCGTGGGGACGGATTCCGTCGTGGGGATGATCGTTGAGCGCGACGTAGATGTTCTTTTCCTTGAGCTCGCCGATCAGACCCTCCGGATCCGGGATGAGCTCGCGGTTCCAGCTGTATCCTGTCCATCCGCGTGTCCCGGCATGTCCCATTCCGATTGTGGCGTCTTTTTTGCGGTGCCAGTCCATGTCGAAGACGAGGACATCCATCGGGAAATCATGTTCGTGGTATCCGTTGACGATGTCGCGATAGTCATCGGCCGTGTACGGCCACCAGCGGCAATACCAGGATCCGTGGATATATTTGCGGGTCATCGGAGCCTTGCCGCTGACAGCGGCGAGCGATTTCAACGCTTTTTTATAGTCGTCGCCGTAGACGAATAGATAAAGGTCTTGCATGTGGGCGCCGTCGCGGTGCTCGAGACGTCCGTTTTTGTAGACGTCCTTGCCGGTGTCGTTTATCACATACCACCCGTCGCGGCTCAGCAGGCCTTCAAGACGGTCGACCGGTCCGGTCACCTCGTCAAGTGTCACCACAGGGCCGAGCAGGTTCTCGCTCTGGCGCATCCAGATGTACCATTTCTTCTCTTTCCCCTTCTGGTTCCATTTAGCGTGGATGTTGTTCTGGCCGAAGGGGCATCCGTCGGCATCGTAGACAAGCGTCATGGCGGGGGTGGTGAAGAGATATTTGCGGCCGTCGCGCTTGATTTCAACATCGACGTCGCGCGGGGAGCGGTCAACGGCAAAAAGAGTTGAATCGTTGAGGAATTTGCCGTCGACGGCATATTCCATTCTGACAAGATTGTCGGTGATGAACGTGAAGCGGGCATTACCCACAGTCACCGGTTCGGTGATGGCGGCCGCCGGAATCGAGGATCCCGCGAGCAGCAGACTGCCAGCCAGAAAGCTGAGGATACGTTTCATGATCTAAAATTTAATTAGATTAAGTAAGTGGATTAGTTTTTAATGAAATCGGCTTAACGATTCCAGTGTGTGTTTTTTATTCTCCGGATGAGGAGGCGGGTTCACACTCGTCTCTGCCAGAAAATTACACAAAAATAGCCATAATAATTGGAATTACAACTTTTTTCGGGAAATATTTTGGAAATTAGTTAACTTTGCATTGAATTCGGTTCTTATGGGCAATGCAGCGATGAGGATTGTTTAACGTCTATGATTGTTTATAAGACATAACATCATTACTATGGCAAACAAACTGGTTGAAATGATTCCGGCACAGGCACGCCGCTACGGCGCCCGCGAGGCCTACCGCTTCTGCTGGCGCAAGGACGGCGAATGGCTGTCGACATCCTGGGAGGAATTCGCCCTACAGGTGGAGGTGGCCGCAAAGGCTCTGGCCATGCTCGGACTTATGGAAAAAGACACGATCGCGATATGCTCGCCCAACACCCCGCAGGTGCTGATAACCGAATTCGGAGCGTTCAAGAACCGGCTCGCATCGATTCCGCTCTATTCGAGCAGTTCTCAGGCGCAGTTCGACTTCATCGTCAACGACGGCGGCGCGAAGGTGCTCTTCGTCGGCGACCGTCACCAGTATCCGCTGGCCTACAACCATTGGAAAAACAATCCCGGCCATGTTACAAAGATAGTTATTTTCAAGAACGACGGTCTGGAGCTTTTCGACGACGACACCGTCTCTATTTTCTGGGACGATTTCGTGCGCTTGGGCATGGAGGCCCCCGATGAAATCGTCCGCGAGGTCGCCGCGCGCCAGGAGCGCGGACTTCCCGACGACATGGCGACCCTGATATACACCTCCGGCACGACCGGCGAGCCCAAGGGCGTCTGCATCACCCATTCGAACTATGACGCCGCCATGGAGATGCACCTCAGGCTTCTCCGCACCGTCACCGACCGCGACCTCTCGATGGCTTTCCTGCCGATGTCGCATATCCTCGAGAAGGCCTGGTGCTTATTCTGCCTCACCAAAGGTGTTGCCATTGCCGTCAACTACGATCCGCGCCTGATTCAGGATACCATCCATGAGGTTCATCCCAACCTGATGTGCTGCGTGCCGCGCTTCTGGGAGAAGGTGTATGCCGCCGTCAGGGAGAAGATCTCGTTGATGGGTAAGGTGCAGCGCATGATGGTGAGTCTCGCCATAAAGACGGGATACCGCCGCAATATCGGATATGTGAGGGAGGGGCGCAAGGTGCCCCGGCTTCTCGAGATGCAATACCGTTTCTGGGACAGGAAGATCTTCAGCAAGCTGAAATTGGCCATAGGCATTCCCGACCCCAATTTCTTCCCCACTGCCGGCGCTCCGCTGAGCGACCGTATCTGCACGTTCCTGCGCTCTGTGGGAATCGACGTGATCGTCGGATACGGACTGAGCGAGACCACCGCCACGGTGAGCTGTTTCCCGCAGTATCATTATGAGATCGGAACCGTGGGTCTCCCCCTGCCTGGAATCAGCGTGCGTATCGACGGCAACGGCGAGATCCTTGTGAAAGGCCCCACCGTCACTCCGGGCTATTACAACAATCCGGACGCCAACGCGAAGGCCTTCACCGACGACGGCTATTTCCGCACCGGCGATGCCGGCTACCTCACTCCCTCTGGCGCGCTTGTGCTTACTGAGCGTGTGAAGGATCTTTTCAAGACATCCAACGGCAAGTATGTCGCTCCTCAGATGCTGGAGAGCCGTCTTGCTGAAAACAAATATATCGACGAGGTGGCCGTGATCGGCGACCGGCGCAAATACGTCACGGCGCTTGTTGTGCCCAACCTCTCGCAGCTGCGCCGCTGGGCCGCAAAGGAGGGCCTCGACGGCCTCGACACGGCCGAGCTCGTCTCCGACCCGCGGACCGTCGCTTTCGTGATGGGGCAGATCAGCTCCCTGCAGAAGGATCTCGCCGAGTATGAGAAAATCAAGAAGATCACGCTTCTGCCAAACCATTTCTCGATCATGAACGGCGAGGTGACCAACACCATGAAGGTGCGCCGCCCCATTGTGGCCAGACGCTACGCCCGCGAGATCGAGGCAATGTATGAGTAGGAGTTTTGGTTATTCAGGTTTAAGGTTTAAGGTTAAGGTTTAGAGGTTACCCTTTGATTCGGTTATGGAGAAAACGGTATTATCTAAACCATAAACCCAAACCATAAACCAATTTAAATTTACCTGTGAAATTTAAATCATCAATATATGATAACTCTCGAACAGCTGAAGGAGATCAACGAGCGCATTCTCGCGCTCAAGAGATATCTTGACATAGACACAAAGAAGATTGAGGTGGAGGAGGAGGAACTCCGTACCCATGTGGCCGATTTCTGGGAAGACCGCGAAAAGGCGGAGGCGCAGATGCGCAAGATCAAGGAGCTTCACTTCTGGATCGATTCCTATACGGCTCTTGAGAAACAGGACGAGGAGCTCCGGCTTGCCTTCGATTTCGTGAAGGAGGGGCTCGTGACCGAAGAGGAGGTCGACGCGCAGTATGAGGCCGTTGTGAAGGATCTCGAGAAGCTCGAGCTCCGCAACATGCTCCGCCGCGAGGAGGACAAGCTCGGCGTCGTGCTGAAGATCAACTCCGGCGCCGGAGGCACCGAGAGCCAGGACTGGGCGTCGATGCTGATGCGCCTCTATCTCCGCTATGCGGAGCGTCACGGCTACAAGACCTCGATCGCGCAGCTTCTCGAAGGCGACGAAGCCGGCATCAAGTCGGTGACGATCAACATCGAGGGCGACTACGCCTATGGATTTCTCAAGAGCGAGAACGGCGTTCACCGCCTGGTGCGCGTCAGCCCCTACAACGCTCAGGGCAAGCGTATGACATCGTTCGCCTCCGTGTTCGTCACTCCGCTTGTCGACGATACGATCGACATTCAGGTGGAGACCGCGCGCGTGTCGTGGGATACATTCCGTTCGGGAGGCGCCGGCGGCCAGAACGTGAACAAGGTGGAGTCGGGAGTGCGTCTGCGCTATCAGTATAAGGACCCCTATACTGGCGAGGAGGAGGAGATCCTCATCGAGAACACCGAGACGCGCGACCAGCCAAAGAATAAGGAAAACGCAATGCGCCAGCTTAAATCCATCCTCTATGAGAAGGAGCTTCAGCACCGCATGGAGGAGCAGGCCAAGATCGAGGCCGGCAAGAAGAAGATCGAGTGGGGAAGCCAGATACGTAGCTACGTCTTCGACGACCGCCGCGTGAAGGACCACCGCACCAACTATCAGACCTCTGACGTGAACGGCGTGATGGACGGCGAGATCGACGAATTCATCAAGGCATACCTGATGGAATTCGCCGCCACCGAGAATTAAGTCAGAAGTCATAGTGATGAAGTTATAAGTAAAGATCTATAATAAGAAGAGTGCGGGCGGGATTCCGTTCGCACTCTTCTTATTATTATTTATACGTTGTTGTCTTTATTCTGACTCTGTCTTTATTCAGATTTTCTGAACCGGGACTTGTATCCGATCATAAGGTTGCGGATATAGGCCACTAATCCGAACGACTGCCCGAGGATAAGGACCGGGTCGAGGCGGATCACGCCGTATGTGCAGATGCAGAGCGAGCCGGTGAGGCTTATGAGCCAGAACGTGGGAGGCAGCACGCTCTCGCCTCGCCGTGAGGAATACCACATCTGGTAGATGAAGCGGAGGGTGAAGAGAATCTGGCCGAACGATCCGAAAACCAGAAGCCAGAGGGGGATGTCTTCATTCCTGAAGAAGTTGTCGATAAACGCGGGAGCGTCGTTGACGGCGAATAGGATAGCCGCTACCGGGGTTAGGAGCAGCAGCCCCCTCACTATTAATGGCACCCGTTTCATCGCCCCCTTCAGGCGAAGATTGTAAAGATATACGTAATATGAGAAGAACTGGCCGAGTACGATTGCGAAATCCTGCCTGAGCCATCCGTAGAGACAGAGCAGCCAGCTTCCGGCCACGCTGAGCACCCAGAAGACGGTGGGAGAGAGCACTTTCCTGGCTTTCTCGGAGAGAATCCACTGCACGAGGGTCCGCGCCGAGAAGAAACCCTGCGCCAGAAAACCTATTGCAAGAACCCACCAGCTGCTCATTTGCCGATAAAGTTATTGTCGCCTCTCTGATAGTTGATATAGCGTTTCTTCATCCAGCGGTATGCGAAGCAGTCGATGAAAGGCGACCAGAGGCGGTTCCAGAGATTGTATTTGGAGACTCCGGCGGTGCGGGGATAATGGCGGACGGGGATCTGCATCACTCTTGCGTTCTGAAGCTGGAAAAGGGCGGGAAGGAAGCGGTGCATGCCGGTGAAGAAAGGCACGCGCTCTGCCTGTTCGGTGTGCATCACCTTGAGCGGGCATCCGGTGTCCTGCACCCCGTCGTGGGTCATCATCCTGCGGAAGCCGTTGGCGATCTTCGACTGCAGTTTCTTGAATCCGGAATCCTTGCGGTTCGCGCGGATCCCCATCACGAGCTCATACTCTGGAGCGTGTTCAAGCAGGAGCGCGAAATCCTCGGGGTCGGTCTGCAGGTCGGCGTCGATATAGCCGACGTATTTCGATTTGGCGGCGTCGATGCCGGCTTTCATGGCGGCGCTGAGACCTCCGTTCTCCCTGAGGGCGAGGTAGAAGAATTCGGGATGGCGCGAGCAGATGGCCTTCATTCTTTCGAGCGAGCTGTCTTTCGACCCGTCGTCGATGAAGAGCACGCAGGTCTTGAGCGGGGAATGGGATGTGAACGCCGAGAGTCTCGACTCGAGAGCATCCATGTTGTCCTCCTCGTTATATACAGGCACCACGATGGTGAAATCGTATTCTGAAGTCTTGTTCATTATCCTTGGGTTATTGTTTGTCTGACGCGCCGCCCTGACGGTCGATGACTACTATCCAGTCGGCGCCTATTTGGGTTTTCTTGTCGTTTTTGAATCTGCCGATGGCATTGTCGCTCACTATTACCACGGCATTCGTCAGGGTGTCTACACCGATTGTGTCGTTTTTCTCGACGATGGTGAAATTCCGGCTGCCCAGAAACACATCAATGTTTTCCGGACGACGCATGGCGTAGGTGAAGAGCGGTTTTGCCGATGTGTCGCTTATTTCAGCGGCTTTTTCGGTGATTGCTCTGTAGCCGGCGCGGTCGTTGATCGACGGAACCGCCAGGCCGCCGACAAATATCGCCCCCAGAAGGCCGCAGGCCATGGTTCTGACCGCCAGATTGGTTTTCCTTTTCCTGAAAAGGAACCATAGGGAAAGGGCCGCTGTGGCGGAAAGAATGATCCCGGCTGTAATGAAGAGGGGATGGCCAAGATATGAGAGTCCATCCATGTCGGAAATCACCCGGAGCGAGACGCCGGCGACACATATAATTACCGCCGGGACAGCGATTGCCGCCTTCACCCATCCGGATTGCGGATACCGGCTCATGTAGATTGCTGCTAAGTAACAGAAGAATGGGTAAGCAGGGAGAAGATAGACCTGAATTTTCGAGCTTATGAAGCTGAGCATGATCAATGTCGTGACGGCTGCCGTCAGGAAAAAGAAATCGACATCGTTACGGACGCGGGTCTTCCGGAGGAATCCGGCCACAGCCGCGCCTATGAGCAGGAACGCCCATGGCATGAATGTATACCACATCGAGACGAGGTAATACCAGAAGGGCCGTTTGTGATGGAATGAGTTCACGGCCCTGTTTACGGTCTGGTGGAAAAGAAGATTGTCAAGATAATCTTTCCCTCCCTCGGCCCAGACAGCCGAGAACCAGGCTCCGCAGAACAGAAGAAGAATTCCCCAGGTTGTCCATCCCCAGTATCGTCCCCACTGCCTGAGCTCTTTTTTCTCCCAGAGGAAGACGGTGGTCGTCACAAGAGGAATGAGTATTCCCATGGGGCCCTTGGTGAAAACGGCGAGGAAGACGTATATGGGGAAGAGCACTTTCTGGCGGGGTCGGCAGCCGATGCCGTGCTGCATGTTGTAGAAGGTGTAGAGGGCAAGCGTGATCCACATCGTCATGAGCATGTCCATGCGGAGGAACACGGCCATTCCGGTGAAGAGGCCGCAGGTGAGAGTGAGCAGCATTGAGTCTACGCGGAACTGGGGCCGGATCTCGGCGCGCGCCCAGCGGTCCATGACGAGTACGATCACAAAGGCCGGGATAAGCGAGAAAAGCGACAGGAACCACATGCAGTGGCTTCCGAAGAGCCATTTGCCGAACATCACTATCCAGAGATAGAGCGGCGGCTTGTCGGCGTAGGGAATGCCGTGGTTTGTGAAGGTGAAGTATGTTCCGTTTTGGATGGCCTCGTCGGCGATGCTGAGATAGCGCAGCTCGTTGGCGGGAGAGAAGTCGCGGAGGACCATCACCGGAATGAGCGCTACAAGCACGTAAAGCAAGGGGATCCAGATGTTGTAGGTTTCCTTTTTCAAGTTCATAAAAGTCCAAATGGATAAATATGCGCGCGGATGATATTTACGGTCGGCGCGGATACTGAATTACAAAATTAGTTAAAATAACTCATATCAACGTATGTTGCCATATTAAATAATGATTAAAAATATCTAAGGCTGTAAATTTTTCATCTAATTTGATCTTTTATTTGCATAATTTGGAAAAAGCAATTATCTTTGCATCCGCAAATGGCACCGGAAATGTTCCGAAGCATTTGTCACATATTGCCAAGGAAGGGTGGGTGAGTGGCTGAAACCACCAGTTTGCTAAACTGACGTAGGAG
>CAJTYD010000050.1 GCA_910583775.1 uncultured Muribaculaceae bacterium
TTGGCTTCGCGGTAGATGCCGCTTAGCCTATAATCATTTTTTTAACGAACTATTGACTGTACTCCTGTCTAAAAAATGTATATTACTGTCTGCCAGGCGGACGCACGAGCCGTGCGTCCCTACAATGCCGCTAACCTTTGAAACATGCCAAAGGCATGTCCCTACAATAGATACCCGCGCTACAGCCCAATTGCTAATTACTCTTTTCTAATTGCTAATTGTCTAAGGCCCAATTCAACATTCAAAACTCAACATTCAAAACTATGTCTGTTAGTCCATGCGGGAGCGATAGTCGGCATAGGTGTATTCGCGGAGCAGGATGGGAGCGCCCTGCGAGGGCTGGAGCCATATCGACGGGTGCTGCACGCCGTTGAACATGTTGGTCTTCACCGTTGTATAGTGGTTCATGTCGAGCAGCGTGAGCTTACGTCCCGGCACGAGCGGTTCGGCGAATTTCCAGTCGCCGACAAAGTCGCCTGTCAGACACGAGTTGCCGCCTAAGCGGTACGTGATACCCTCCTCCGAATCATCGGGCAACGCCTCGGCGATGGCCGGCTTATAAGGCATCTCCAGACAGTCGGGCATGTGGCAGGCAAAAGAGGCGTCGATGATTGCCGTCTTGATTCCCGCATCCTCAACCACATCGAGTACTTCGGTTACGAGATCGCCTGTCTGCCATGTGAATGCGCTTCCCGGCTCGAGAATAATCTCCAGATTCGGATACTCCGCTTTCAATCCCTTAAGCAGCCGGATGAGATGGTCGGTGTCATAGTCGGCGCGGGTGATAAGATGTCCGCCGCCCATGTTGAGCCATTTCACGCAAGGCAGGAGATGGCCGTATTCCTTCTTGAAGGCCTCGAGCACCTTCTCCAGGTCGTAGCTCGACGACTCGCAAAGGGCATGGAAGTGCAGTCCCTCGATACCTTCCGGCAGACCTTCCGACAGGTTTTCAGCCTTCTCGCCGAAGCGCGAACCGGGGATACAGGGATTGTATATGTCCGTCTCGATCACGCTGCAATGCGGATTGACACGCAGTCCCGCCGAAACCGGCTTCTCGGGATGCGAAACGTTGTAGGCGGCGATTGCGTCCTTGAACTTATTGAACTGGGCGAGAGAGTTGAAGGTGATATGCGTACTGCCCGCGAGGAATTCGGGGAAGGTCGCCTCGGTGTATACAGGGCAATAGGCATGCACCTCTTTGCCGAGGAATTCGAGCGACAGCTTCATCTCGTTGAGCGAGGAGGCGGTTGACGCCTGGAAATATTCCGCGATGATCGGGAATGTCTTCCAGAGGGCGTTGGCCTTGAAGGCCAAGATGATCTTCACGCCGGCGGCATCTGCCACCGAGCGTAGTTTCCGCATATTCCTGCGGATCTTATCTTCGTAGACGATATAATAGGGGGTAGGTATGTTGTTTTTATCCATGATCGTGTTTTAATTTTTTGTGGCTTGAGATATGCGTAGGAATGTCTCTATCGTACACTAAAGGTATTGGTTATCAGGTGGATGCACGAGCCGTGCGTCCCTACAGTGTCGCGGTCGGTGTCAGCACTCCTGTACCAATTCTAAGTCGAAGAAGCCAATAAGACATAAGCACAAAAATGTTCTACTGTACTCCTGTCTATTTCAGGATGTTGAATTTGGCGAATTTGAGCAGGAGCTTCTTGGTGCCGACTACCTCGAACTCGACGGTGATGCTCGGTTCGCCGGCGATGTTGCCGATCGCAGTTACCTCGCCTTTGCCGAGTTTCGGATGCTCGATGCGCGTACCGACGGATATCTCGTCGATCGAATGCTGCGGCACTATCGATTTTCCGGCTCCGGCGATGCCGTCGCGAAGGCTTACAAGTCTTCGTGAATCTCCTTCCGGACGTTTGCCATAATCTGTAGCGCCGATCCTGCCAGACGCACTGTTCCCGGCTCCGTATCTACCTGTGCCTCCCGAGCCGTATCGGCTCGATGTGCCGTAGCCGCCTCTATCGCCGGAAGAATACTGGCTTTTCCCTCCGAACGAAGAGGAGAAATTTGCAGCGGGATTGATAAACCGCTCTGAAGAATCGTCGACATTCACTGACGACACCATCTTCAGGAACCGGGGATCAATTTCGGAGAGGAACCTTGACGGTTTCGTAAGCACTGTCTGTCCGTTCCTGAAACGCGATCCGGCGAAGGTAAGCGTACAGGTCTCTTTGGCGCGTGTAATCGCCACGTAAAGCAACCGCCGTTCCTCCTCAACCTGCGCCAGTGAATCCATGCTCATCGCTGCCGGGAAGAGCTCCTCCTCGACACCCACGATATACACATGCTTGAACTCAAGACCTTTGGCGGCATGTACCGTCATAAGCGTCACCTTCGGCTCGTTCGTATCATCGCTCTCGTCCTGGTCAGTGGCCAGCATAACCTCCGACAGGAAATCGCGCATCGAAATCTCCTCAATGCCCTCCTCCTCGCGGAATTCTACAAAATCCTTAAGACCCGAAAGCATCTCCGAAAGGTTTTCCTGACGGCTGATGCTCTCCGGAGTGTTGTCGTGAGCCAGCGAGGTAAGGATACCGGTGCGGTTATATATCAGCTGGCCGAGTTCGTAAGCATTAGAGGTCTCGTTATCCTTGATGAACAGAGATATAAGTTCGGCGAAGCCGTCCAGCTTCTTCTGTGTGCCGGAATTGACGGCGAGCTTGTACTTTTCAGGCTCCCTGATCACGGACCAGAGGCTCACTTTCGCTTCCGAAGCCGCGGCCTGTATCTTTTTCATCGTTGTCTCACCGATTCCGCGCGCCGGATAATTGATGACGCGGCGCAACGCCTCGTCATCGTCAGGATTGATAGTGATTCGGAAATATGCTATGACATCCTTGATCTCCTTGCGCTGATAGAAGGAGAGGCCGCCGTAGATGCGGTAGTTGATGTTACGTTTTCTCAACGCCTCCTCGAGCACGCGGCTCTGGGCGTTGGTGCGGTAAAGCACGGCATATTCGTCATAGCTGTCGTGGCAGGTGAGCTTCGAGCGCGAGATCATGTTGGAGACCATATACGCCTCCTCCATGTCGGAATAAGTCCTTACCACCTCCACCGGCGCGCCGGGCTCGTTCTCGCTGTAGACCTCCTTCTTAAGCTGGTTGGTGTTTCTGGCGATGAGGCTTCCGGCGGCGTTGACGATGTTCTGCGTCGAGCGGTAGTTGCGCTCGAGCTTGAATATCTTCAGACGCGGGTATCTTCGTTCGAGATGGATGATGTTTCCGATGTTGGCGCCGCGGAAAGAATAGATGCTCTGGGCGTCATCGCCGACGACACACAGCTTCTGGTCTTCTCCGGCAAGCTGCGAGATAACGAGATGCTGCGCGAAATTCGTATCCTGGTACTCATCGACGAGGATATACTTGAAAAACTCCTGATAATGGCGTCTCACCTCCGGATGGTCGCGCAGCAGGATATTCATGAAGAAGATGATGTCGTCGAAATCGAGCGCGTTGGCCCGGTGACATCTCTCGCAATAGGAGCGATAGATCTCTCCGGTTAAGGGACGCTTGGCCTTTCTGTCATAGTCTGTATGTGACGGATCATCAAGATACTGTTCGGGCGAGAGCATATCGTTTTTAGCGTTCGATATGGCGTTGGCCACAGTGGCGGGTTTATAGACCTTCTCGTCGAGATTCATCTCCTTGATGATCATCTTCACCAGCGAACGGGAGTCGGTGGCGTCATAGATGGTGAACCCCGGCTTGAAGCCTATAAGCCCGCTATGGTTGCGGAGGATCCTAAGAAAGATGGAGTGGAAAGTGCCCATCCAGAGCTTCGAGGCCACGCGGTTGCCCGTGAGTGCGGCGATACGTTCCTTCATTTCGCGGGCCGCTTTGTTGGTGAAGGTGAGGGCGAGGATGCGGTAAGGCTCGTAACCGTTGGCGAGAAGATCCACGATCTTATAGGTAAGCACGCGGGTCTTTCCCGAGCCGGCTCCGGCGATAACCAGCGCCGGTCCCTCCTTGTAGGTCACGGCAGCTTTCTGCTGGGGATTGAGAAAATCAAGATAGTTGTAGTTTATTTCATCCATTTGGGAGAGTGTTCGCAATTAATTTTCACATATCGCGCCGTTCCGGAGCTCATGATAGTCGGGGATGGCGGGAATGAAATGATAGGTATTGTTATCGTAATCCACAACGCAGCAATAGTGGTTAAGACCGTTGGAGACGATAAGATAGCGGGCGCGGAACACCATGTTGTATCTCACGATCTGGTCGAACGTGGCCTGCGAGATCCTGACGTCCGGCGCCTTGTATTCCACGATGATCATGGGAGTTCCGTCGGGGTTGAAAACCACCGTGTCGCATCTTTTCTTCGTCCCGTTGAGCTCGAGGCCTATCTCGTTGGCCATCAGCGAGGCAGGGTAGTGGAGCGTATCGCGCATCCATGCCGTGAAATGCTGACGCACATATTCCTCGGGCGTGAAGGCCACATATTTCTTACGCAGGGGGTCGAATACTTTTAAAATATCTTCCTCCACATTGAGCCGGAGCTCAACGGGAGGAAGGTTTAGTTTGGGTAAATTCACTAATTTGTCAGAATTATACGGTGAGAATGAAGCCGGCTGCGGTTATCGGCTGTTGTAACTTCATTTATCGTTTTCTGCTATCTTGTTGCTGCCGCGGTAGTTGGGGTCGAAGATTGAGTTGAGAAGGTCGGCGAGACGGAGTCCTCCCTTGAGGAGCTGCTGCTCCACCACCGGAGTCCATTTGGCTATATAGTCATACGAAAGGTTAGAATCCTGCTCGGTATCTTTGTAGACTCTTGTGGCAACCTGATGGCATTCCTTGCCCCATTTCTCGGCTGAGCCGTAGGCGATTATCGCCGCGTGCTCGGCCTCGGTGGCGCGGTCGATCTGCTGCTGCCATTCGGTGTAGCTCCATTTGTGGCCGGCCTCGAGAAGTTTCGTGTCCCATACGGAATGGATATTGGAGGGAGCGTTGAAGAATTTCACGCTCCAGCTGTTTCCACCGCGGTCGCTGGCGTGGCCCATGTGCATCGGTTGATGGATATCGCCGACAAGGTGGATCACCATGCGGAGGGCAAGCGATTTATCCTGGTCCGATTTATTGGGGTCCTGAAGGATCTTCACCTGCTCGGGGATTGCTCTGACAATGTCGCCGCTCTCGAGAAGGGGTGCCTTTTCGAAAGGCACGCCGTCGTCAATGTTTTTGTAATGCCAGGTCTTCGAATAGGCATATTCGGGAGTGTGGGAGGCGTTGTCAAGCCAGTTGGAGTAATAGACTATCGACTTGCCGCCGAGGAGATTCTCGACGGCGTTCTTTGTGGCGGAAGTGAGATGGTTCTCGGCGATGAAGCAGACGGTGTCATGGCCTTTCTGCCCCCAGGAGAAAGCGTTCAGAGCCGAAAGGCTAAGCATTCCGGCTGAAAGAAGTATTTTTGAAAACGAGTTATCCATTTTGTTTATCTTGTTATTGCTTTTACAAATATATGGCAAATATACAAAAAAAACCGGATTTAATCCGGATTTAAGATGAGTTAGTGCCGATCGGAGGGCTCGCGAGGATCCGCGGATCTTACTTGCCACGAATCTGGTTCTCTTCATTTACTTCCGATTCATATTCTTTTTCGAGGAAAGTCTTCACTTCGCGGAATAGCTTGGAGGCGAATACGAAATCGTTGAGCGACTCGCTCTTGCTGCGGAAGATGTTGTGGTCGTTGCCGATCCAGTCGCAGTGTCCCTTGTTGATGAAGATGATATGCTCTCCGATTCCAAGCACGGAGTTCATATCGTGGGTATTTATGATCGTGGTGATGTTGTATTCGTGGGTGATGTCGCTCAGAAGTTCGTCGATAAGGATAGACGTGCGGGGGTCGAGGCCGGAGTTGGGCTCGTCGCAGAAGAGATATTTCGGATTGAGGGCGATTGCGCGGGCTATGGCGACACGCTTCTGCATACCTCCCGAAATCTCGGAGGGATATTTGGAGTCGGCGTTCTCAAGGCCCACGCGCTTGATGCAGAAATGAGCCCTCTCGAGCTGTTCCTGATGGGAGAGCGGGCTGAACATCTTCAGGGGGAACATCACGTTTCCGAGCACGGTCTCGTTGTCGAAAAGCGCCGAACCCTGGAAGAGCATACCTATCTCGGAGCGCAGCTGGCGTTTTTGCGCCGCGTCGAGCGAGCGGAAACGGCGTCCGTCGTAAAGGATCTCTCCCTCCTCGGGGGTGAGGAGACCGATCAGGCATTTCATGAAAACGGTCTTTCCCGAACCGCTCTGTCCGATTATGAGGTTGGTCTTGCCGGTGTCGAACTTGGCGCTGATATCGAAAAGAACGCGCTGACCGTCAAACCATTTGGATACGTTTCTTGCTTCAATCATTGCAACAGAAGTTTAGTGAGGATTACGTCGGCCAGAAGGATGATGATTGAGCTCGAGACCACGGCCTTCGTACTTGCCTGACCTACCTCGAGAGCTCCTCCTTTTACGTAGTAGCCGTAATAGGCGGCGACTGTGGTGATGATGAATGCGAAAACAAGTGTCTTTATGAGCGCATACCAGATATACCACTCGTTAAAGAACGACTGTATGCCGTAGACATAATTCTCCATCGAGATCATGTCGGTGAACTGGGCGATGAAGGCGCCGCCGAGAAGGCCCATGAACATCGATAGCACGCAGAGCACCGGGACGAAAAGCACAAACCCCACTACCTTCGGCATAACGATGAAGTTGGCTGAGTTCAGGCCCATGATATCCAGGGCGTCGATCTGCTCGGTGACGCGCATCGTGCCGATTTCGGAGGCGATGTTGCTTCCTACCTTTCCCGCCAGAATCAGCGACATCATGGTGCAGGAGAACTCCAGGATAAGAATCTCTCTGGTGGCCAGACCGGTTGAGTAGGATGGAATCATGGGAGAGACGATGTTGATCGTCATCTGGATACAGATCACCGCTCCGATAAAGATCGAGATGATGATTACCAGAGGAATGGAGTCGACTCCAAGTTTGTTTATTTCGAAAATGAGCTGTTTGAAAAACTCTTTCCATTTTTCCGGCACGCGAAAAACCTGCGTAAGAAACATGCAGTAACGGCCGAAAGATTTTATAGATGATACTATCATGTCTGCAAACCTGTTAGTGAGGGAGATCCGGTCGTGGTAGACTTCGCAACCGGTTTTGTGCTGCCTTTTCAACCGGCTTGGCATCTCCCGCCTTTTTTATAACAAACAAATGGACTGTTCATTTTTTTGCATTGCAAAATTAATAAAAAATTTACAAAACTAAATTGCGAAAATGAGTTTTATTGTCATAATCCGTATTTTATAGGCTTTGCGGCTTCTGATACCCGTTGAAATTTGGAAAGGATGGCGGATTTTCGTAATTTTGTCGTTAGAGAGAAGATGTGCCGGAAATGAAAGGCCCCTGTCTTTGAGCCGGTATCTTTTCAACTAAATTTCAAATACACTCTATATAAAGTTATGTTGATAATCGGAATAGCGGGAGGAACCGGATCGGGAAAGACTACGGTGGTCAGAAAAATCGTCCAGAGTCTTCCGAAGGATGAGGTTGCGGTCATTCCTCAGGACTGCTATTATAAGAATAATGCCCACATTCCTCTTGAGGAGCGCCTCAAGATGAACTATGACGAGCCGGCCTCGATCGAATGGAGCCTGCTTGTCAGACAGCTGAAGCAGCTGAAGGAGGGGAAGGCGATAGAGATGCCTACCTATGATTTCCTTACTTGCTCGAGAATGCCGGAGACCGTGCATATCGAGCCCCGCGAGGTTATTGTGGTAGAGGGCATTCTTGTTTTGACCGACAAGCCTCTGCGCGACATGATGGATGTCAAGGTCTTCGTAGACGCTGACGCCGACGAGCGCCTCATCCGTGTGATCAGCCGCGACTGCATGGAGCGCGGACGCACGCCGCAGATGGTGATCGACCGTTATGTCGAAACCCTCAAGCCGATGCATGAGCTTCATATCGAGCCTTCGAAGAGATATGCCGACCTAATTGTGCCCCAGGGGGGCAACAATAAAGTGGCCATCCGTCTGCTGACCGACTATATACGTTCCCTTTTAAAGAATCCTTCAAAATGAAATTCAAGACTTTTTTCGATAAGAAACGGTTTGAGAAAAACGGAAAGGAGGAGAAGAAGCATCTCTCTGCCGAGGAGGAGCGTGAGCTCGAGGGCGTGCAGCCCGACATGAGGGAACTGGATGTTACCGATACGGAGAAGATAGAGACTCCCGAGGGTGACGTGAAGGTTTCCGAAGAGGTGAAGATTCCGGAAAAGGGATTGCTCCGCACCGACAACCTGGTGAAGAAATACGGCAAGCGTACCGTGGCGAGCCACGTCTCAATCGAGGTGACCCAGGGTGAGATCGTCGGGCTGCTCGGGCCAAACGGCGCCGGAAAGACAACTACCTTCTACATGACCGTCGGCCTTATCAGCCCCAACGAGGGGAAGGTCTATCTCGACGACCATGACATAACCGGCTATCCCGTCTACAAGCGGGCGCAGTTCGGTATCGGCTACCTCCCGCAGGAGGCGTCGGTTTTTCGTACTCTTTCCGTTGAAAACAACATCAAGGCGATCCTCGAGATGACCAACACTTCGAAGGAATATCAGAAGGAGAAACTCGAATCGCTCATCAAGGAGTTTTCGCTCGAAAAGGTGAGACACAATCTGGGAAACAACCTCTCCGGAGGGGAGCGCCGACGCACGGAGATTGCCCGCTGTCTCGCCATCAATCCGAAATTCATAATGCTTGACGAGCCTTTCGCCGCCGTCGACCCCATCGCGGTCGAGGACATCCAGGAGGTGGTATATCATCTCAAGGAGCGCAACATCGGAATCCTCATAACCGACCACAAGGCGGATTCGATTCTCGGAATCACCGACAGAGCCTATCTGCTCTTCGAGGGGAAGGTGCTGTTCCAGGGCACGAGCGAAGAGCTTGCCAGGAATCCTATCGTGCGTGAGAAATATCTCGGACAGGATTTCATATTCACCAAGAAGAGATTCGACTGACGTCATGACGGAGAATTTATCAGGAAGAGGGGAAAAGAGACCGGTGTTCACACTTCTGTGCATATTCTTCGGTCTTTTTTTCGTAATGCTCTTCATCACGGCGCTCTGTTCGTCGATATCGGCGGGGCTTGGTCTCGAGAAGAGGACGGAATATCTCGTCGTGTCGGTTATCCAGGCCCTTCTCTGTTTCATATTCCCGGCCTGGGCTGTGGCAAGAATCCAGAGTCGTCATCCCGAATCAGTCCTGCGGATTGACGAAAAGACGTCTTTGGGCGCTGTCTTCGGAATCCTTATCGTCTATCTGCTCGCGCAGCCGGTGATGAACCAGATCATCTATTGGAACGAGTCGATGCGTCTGCCGCAGGTCATGCATGAGCTGGAAAAGACTTTGCGGGAGCTTGAAGACAGCAGTCTGGCCGTCACTAACGTCATCCTCGACGACAGTTCTGCCGGTGCGCTGATATCAGGCATCCTTATCGTGGGCTGTCTTACGGGATTAGCGGAGGAACTTTTTTTCAGGGCCGGACTGCAACGGATTCTTGAGATGCGTCTCGGAATCCATTGGTCGATTTGGACAGCAGCCTTGGTTTTTTCCTTAATGCATTTTCAGTTTTACGGTTTTGTGCCCCGCCTCATTATGGGGGCGTTCTTCGGATACCTCTTTTACTGGACGGGCTCGATATGGGCGCCTGTTATCGCCCATGCCTTCAACAATAGCGTGGTGGTGCTGACTGAATGGCTCAACAGACGCGGCATAACCTCATACGACT
This sequence comes from uncultured Muribaculaceae bacterium, assembly GCA_910583775.1. Classification (GTDB taxonomy): domain Bacteria; phylum Bacteroidota; class Bacteroidia; order Bacteroidales; family Muribaculaceae; genus Lepagella. The sequence goes on from CAJTYD010000050.1 coordinate 9,789, forward strand.
ATCCGATGTTCGGAGTCTCAAAGACCGAATTCCCGGTAATGGCCGTGCTGAGCGCGGTAGCTGTGGCGGTATTCCTGTGGTATTGCCGGAAGTATTTCTTTGTAAGAGGAGAGAAGATTGCCTGATCAGCCAAATCGGGAAATAAAATGGAAATTTAACTGGCGGACGCACGAGCCGTGCGTCCCTACATAGAGACAAATAGCTTCAAATAATTACATAAATGGCTCAACCTACATTTCGCGAGATAATATCTGATATAAGGAAAGGTAATTGCTCAAAGGTTTATCTGCTTATGGGCGAGGAGGATTACTATATCGATATGCTTGTGGAAGCTTTCGAGAAGAATGTCGTCGCGGAGGAGGATCGCGATTTCAATTATAACGTTTATTACGGAGTGGATGCCGACATCGAGACTGTCGTGGCTTCGGCGCAGCAGCTTCCGGTGATGGCTCCGAAGCGGCTTGTGATCCTCAAGGAGGCACAGAGTATGCCTAAGGCAAAGACGCAGCTCGACAAACTGGCGCCATACGTGGCTCATGCCAACGACACCACCGTCCTTGTCGTTGCATTCAAGGGAGAGACCCTCAATGCGACATCGGCATTGATGAAGAGCGCCGCGAAAGCGGGCAGCGCGGTCTTCAAGAGTGCAAGGGTGAAGGATTATCAGTTGCCAGCGCATGTAAAGGATTTCTGCGCGGCAAGAAAGGTCGGTATCGACGACCGCGCTGTCGAGATTCTCTGCGAATACATCGGCGGCCCGTTGACCAAACTCTTCGGCGAGGTAAGCAAGCTTATCCAGATAAAGGGGAAGGAGGGAAGGATAAATGAGGCTGATGTCGACGCCCATATCGGAATTTCGAAAGAATACAATAATTTCGAGCTCGTTTCTGCGATCTCGAAGAAGGATTATCCCAAGGCGGTGAGGATCGTGAAATATTTCAAGGCCAACTCTAAGGCGAATCCGACGGTGCTGACCACAGCCCAGCTTTTCTCCTTTTTCAGTAAACTCGTGATCGCCCATTATGTTCCCGACAGGAGCGAGGCCGGTATAAAGGCCGCGTTGGGAATCAGGTATCCCGGACAGTGGTATGAAATCCGTGACGGACTGAGAAACTACAATGCTCTGAAAGCTTTCAACGCCGTTCACGCTATCAGGGAATTTGACGTGCAGAGCAAAGGTGTCGGATCGTTCAAGAATGAATATGACCTCCTTTTAGAGTTAATATTCAAGATTTTTACTTAAAGATCCGTAATAAAACAAGAGCATTCATACTCTTGGAATGCAAATTGTGGATTTACATGCGCAATAGGTCATTCGAATTAACTAAATAAATGATACTTGTTATGAGAAACTACATTAAGGCCGGGTTTATGGCCTGCGCTATGCTGGCCGGAGCTTCCTGTTCCGCAACCGTTCCCGAAACCGACACCGGTATCAACCGGCCGGAGAGGGAATTCTGGCTTGGCGCAGATATCAGCGGCACCACTCTTGAAGAAAGCAAGGGCGTTGTCTATAAGGATAAATACGGCAAGCCGACCGAGATCACGCGGCAAATGAAGGATTATGGCCTGAATGCCGTCAGACTCCGCGTCTGGGTTAATCCCGAAGGAGGCTGGAGCTCGAAGGAGGATGTCCTCGAGATGGCGAAACGCGCCAAAGCTCTCGGGATGGAGATCATGATCGATTTCCATTATTCCGACTGGTGGGCCGATCCGGGGAAGCAGAACATTCCCGCCCAGTGGAAGAACTATGACATGAACAGAATGATGAAGGCTCTCGCCGGTCATACTGAGGAGACTTTGAGTTTCCTAAAGACTAACGGCATCGACGTGAAGTGGGTGCAGGTCGGCAACGAGACGCGCGACGGCTTCCTCTGGCCTATGGGGCAGCTCTCGAAGGGCAATATGGCCAATTACGCCGCGCTTAGCCGGGCAGGTTACGACGCCGTGAAGCGTGTCTATCCCAAAGCCGAGGTGATCGTTCATCTCGACAACGGCTTTGACAACGATGTCTATAATTATGTTTTCGACGGTCTTGCCGGATATGGCGCAAAATGGGACATCATAGGAATGAGCGTCTATCCCTTCTGGGCTATCCAGGGCGGCCAAGAGCCCGACGAGGATGCCACGCTACGCGACGCCATCGCCAACATCAAGAAACTCAACAAGAAATACGGCTGCAAGGTTATGATCGTCGAGACCGGAGTGGAGTCGGAGAAACCCGAGGCCGGACTTAATTTCATGAACAAACTCTTCGATGCCGCCATCGATGACACCGACGGTGCCTGCTCGGGAGTGTTCTACTGGGCTCCTGAGGCTCAGGTGACGGTCGACAAAGACGGCAACAAGTCGGGCTATGCTCTTGGCGCTTTCGCTAAGGACCGTCCGACAGTGATAATGGACTCCTATCCGCGTGCGGCCGAGAAGCTGAAGAAGGGCAGCGCTAAGTGAGTGAGCCGAAGGAAGAGGTGATGATTGAAGAAATAAGCGGTAGTTATGATATTCTTTTTTTCAGGTACGGGCAACTCGGCGAAAGTCGCAGGGATGCTTGGAGCGAAACTTGAGGAAGATTTGATGCCTGTCTCGAACCTTATCGCGACGGCAGACCTTGTGACCGGGAAAACGATAGGGATCGTTTTTCCGGTTCATGCATGGGGACCCGCTCTTCCGGTGATGAAGTTCATCGACGATATGGAGGATGCTTTCATCGAAAGGATAAGAAGGGAACAGATTCCGGTATGGGTGGTGATGACCTGCGGCGACGAGACAGGAGAGGCTCCGCGGATCATCGAGAACAGGCTGAGGGGCCGCGGTCTCGGCGTTTCGGGAATCTGGAGCGTGATTATGCCCAATACTTACGTTTTGCTTCCCGGATTCGATGTCGATGACAAGGAGACGGAATCGAAGAAACTCTTGCAGGCGGATCAAAGGGTAGATCATATAGCCTCAAGAATAATGAGCGGGAAGTGGGGGAGGAATTTCACCGCCGGCTCGATGCCTCGGGTCAAGACGCGCCTGATCTATCCGCTCTTCCGAAGATGGGGTATCAATCCCTCTAAATGGAAAGCTACCGATGCCTGCATCAGTTGCGGCAAATGCTCGCAGGTCTGCCCCGAAGACAATATTAAAATGGAGGATGGAAAACCACGCTGGGGTCGCAATTGTGTCTCCTGCCTCGGCTGCTATCATGTCTGTCCGCGGCATGCGGTGGAATACGGTAACGTCACCGCCTCCAAAGGCCAGTACAGAACACTGATGCCCTGAGACTTTAAAACTACCTATAAGGAGCGAGCCATAAGAGGCGGATAATAAGTTTGATAAGGGTTGAGCTCCTAAGAAAGCTTAGACCCCTTCCCACATGAAATGTATTCGTGGGAAGGGGTCTAATATTTTATGTAGTTCCGAGCAATCAGAAGAACTTAGTCAGGGCATTGGAATAATTATAGACGTAGGTTTTTCCGTTCATCGTGACGAGCGTATAGGCCGGATTGACGTCCGGATCAAAGAACACAACGACATTGCCGATGTTTCTGCCGCTGAATGTCTTAGCCGCTGATTTCAGGGTCCATACATCTCCTCTCACCGAGACGCTGACGTTTTCCTTCGGGTTGTTGACAACCTTATAGGAGCCTGCCCCCGGAGCCTTAAGATCGGAGATGCCGGCCTCCATATTCTGCATGATCATGCCTCTGAGACCGGGAGAATACTCGATCACATCCCATCCGGTCTTCTTTTCTGTCTTCTTGAAGGCCATGCCGGGGAAGAGATTTACAAATCCGTCGTTCTCGTTTTTGCTTGCGTATTCATCTTTCGCAACCGGTTCATCGAATACTTTCGTCTCGTATTTGATTACCACATAGTCGTCGGCGCCTGCGCCGAACGAGAAGAGGGCAAGCATCGAACCTAAGATTAAAGATTTGAATTTCATAGTCTTGCAGAATATAAGATTTAAACAGTCACTTGATTAAAGTCCCAGCTGCTCCTTTATGGAATCGACTGCGAGGGTAAGGCCCTCCACATCCTTTCCGCCGGCCTGGGCGAAGAAAGGCTGGCCGCCGCCGCCGCCTTTAATGCATTTGGCAGCCTGACGGATGATCTGGCCCGCGTTGAACCCGTGTTTCACGAGATCGTCGGAAAGGGCGAGCGTGAGAAGCGGTTTCATCTCATGGACAGTCGCTCCGATGAAGACAGTAGATTCGGGGCATTCCCTCCTGACGTTGAAGGCAATGTTCTTCACCGATTCCGGCAGACGCATGCCTGTGAGGACAACGACCTTGATGCCATTGGATTCCTTGGCGTTGGCGATCGCCTCCTTGGTGAGCATTTCGGTGCGCTCGCGCATGAAGTCCTCCACCTGGTGCTTGAGCTCGGTGTTTTCGCCGATGGCCTTTCTGACTGCGGTGGTGATGTCGGACGAACCGCCGAGAACCGACATGACGTCGCGGATGTCATCCTGGAAGTTGTCGATAAGTTTCTCCACTCCCGCGCCGCTGATAGCCTCGATACGGCGGATTCCGGCGGCGATGGAGCTTTCGGAAACTATGCGCACCATACCGATGCGTCCTGTGTTGGAAACGTGTGTGCCGCCGCAAAGTTCGATTGAGTCGCCATATTTAACCACTCTGACCTTGTCGCCGTATTTCTCGCCGAACAGGGCCATGGCGCCCATCGCGCGGGCCTCTGCGATCGGAAGCTCACGGCATTCCTCAAGAGGCATCGCCTCGCGGATGCGGGCGTTGACGATATGCTCTACCTTGCGGATCTCTTCGGGTGTGACTTTCTGGAAGTGCGAAAAGTCAAAACGAAGCATATCCGGAGATACGAACGATCCCTTCTGCTCGACATGGGTTCCGAGCACTTCGCGGAGCGCCTGATGGAGCAGGTGGGTAGCGGAGTGGTTTGCCGATGTGGCGTTTCTTGCCTCGACATTGATCTCGGCGGTGAATTCTGCCGAAGGATCCGTAGGAATCTTATAAGAAAGATGAACGCCGGTGTTATTCTCTTTCTTTGTATCGAAAATATCTATCACCTCGCCGTCGGCCGACGTCAGCTTGCCCTTGTCGCCTACCTGGCCGCCCATCTCGGCGTAGAAAGGAGTCTTCGTGAGAAGTATCTGATAATATTCCTTGCCTTTCTGCTTAACCTTGCGGTAACGGATTATGCGGGTCTTGCATGAGGTGTTGTCGTAGCCCACAAACTGTTCCTCGCCGGGATTGACCTCCACCCAGTCGGTGGTCTCCATGGCGGCGGCGTTGCGGGCGCGGTTCTTCTGTTTCTGCATCTCTTTGTCGAATCCAGCCTTGTCGAGATCGAGGTTCTGCTCGCGGAGAATGAGCTCCGTCAGGTCGAGAGGGAAGCCGTAGGTGTCATAAAGCACGAACGCATCCTCGCCGCTGAGGGTGGTCTTGTTCTCCTCTCTGAGCTTCTTCATGAAGGAGTCGAGGAGCTTGATGCCGTTGTCGAGGGTGCGGAGGAACGATTCCTCCTCCTCTTTGATCACTTTCTTGATAAGGGTGCTCTGGGCCGGAAGCTCGGGGTATGCGTCGCCCATCTGGTCTACAAGCGTATCGACCAGCTTGTAGAGGAACGCCTCTTTCTGATCAAGGAACGTATAGACATATCTCACGGCGCGGCGAAGGATTCGGCGGATAACGTATCCTGCCTTTGCGTTCGACGGCAGCTGCGAGTCGGCGATGGAGAAGGCGATTGTGCGCAGGTGGTCTGCGCCAACGCGCATAGCAACGTCAACTTTTGCAGATTCACCATATTTCTTGCCTGAAAGGCGGCTTATCTCGTTGATAAGAGGTGTGAAGACATCGGTGTCGTAGTTGGATTTCTTTCCCTGGAGAGCCATGCAGAGGCGTTCGAAGCCCATGCCTGTGTCGATCACTTTGGCGGGAAGAGGTTCGAGATGACCGTCGGCCATGCGGTTATACTGCATGAAGACAAGGTTCCAGATCTCGATTACGAGAGGATTGTCTTTGTTTACGAGCGTGGCGCCGTCTACTTTCGCACGTTCCTCGTCGGGACGAAGGTCGATGTGGATCTCAGAGCAGGGCCCGCAGGGACCTGTCTCGCCCATTTCCCAGAAATTATCGTGACGGTTGCCGTTTATGATGTGAGAGAGGGGGAGGTGTTTCTCCCAGTATGAGGCGGCCTCGTTGTCGCGTTCGAGCCCCTCGGGAGCGTAGCCCTCGAATACAGTGGCATACAGTCTCTCCGGATTGAGCTTGAGCACATCCACAAGATATTCCCAGGCCCAGTCGATCGCCTCTTTCTTGAAATAGTCTCCGAAGCTCCAGTTTCCGAGCATCTCGAACATGGTGTGGTGATATGTGTCGTGACCTACCTCCTCGAGGTCGTTGTGCTTGCCGGAAACGCGAAGGCATTTCTGGCTGTCGGCCACGCGTCTTGAATCCGCGGGACGGTTGCCGAGAATGATGTCCTTGAACTGGTTCATTCCGGCATTGGTGAACATTAGGGTTGGGTCATCCTTGATGACCATCGGTGCCGAAGGCACTATCTTATGACATTTCTCTTTAAAAAACTCTTTGAAAGATTCTCTTACTTCCTTTGATGTCAGCATTGTGGTTGTTGTCTTTAAATTTTCTAAGCATCTCGTCCGATATGGATATCAGACGGCGATACAGATTGCAAAATTAATGAATTATTGTTATTTTTGCAATTCATACGGCCTGCAATTAACAGTGACGGCCGCCTCATATCATGAAACGTAATATATATTACATATATAATCCGGAAACCGATAATTTCGAGCGGGTCTTTCCATCCTTCAAGTCGCGTTTGCGCAGCTTAGGACGCATCGCGGGGCTCTCGCTGATTTTTGGTCTGGCCATCTATTTCATAATCTTTTACGCTTTCGAGGCGCCAACGGAAAAGAATCTCCGCAAGGAAAACGCGGTTTTGAAAAGCCAGTATAATATACTTAACCGCCGTCTTGACAATTCGCTGAAGGTGATGTCGAACATCCAGAACCGCGACGATAATTTCTATCGCGTGATGATGCAGATGGAGCCTCTTGGAAACGGGCGCCGTCTTGCGGGCCTCGACAACGAGAAACGTTACCGGGATCTTCGAAATATTTCCGACGAGGGTCTGGTGAAGGTCCTTGCCCAGCGTCTCGACCTCTTCGAGCGTCAGCTTTACGCCCAGTCGCTTTCGTTTGACGAATTGCGTAAGGCCGCTTCCGACCAGAAGGACAAACTCGCCCATATTCCGTCGGTAATCCCTATTAATATAAAGGATTTCACAATGTCGTCGGGTTACGGCATCCGGCGTGACCCTATCTACGGTTCCTCCAAGTTCCATGAGGGTCTTGACTTCGCGGCAAGAACTGGTACGCCGGTCTTCGCAACTGCCGAAGGCACTGTCGCCGTAGCCGAGCGTACCGGCGGATATGGGAACTGCGTGGATATCTCCCACGGATTCAATTATCTTACAAGATATGCCCATCTGAGCGAGATTCTCGTCAAGGCGGGGCAGAAGGTGAAACGCGGCGAGATGATCGGAAGGGTAGGTTCGACGGGTAAGTCGACTGGGCCGCACCTCCATTATGAGGTCCGTTTCAAGAACGAGCCGCAGAATCCCGTGAACTATTATTTTATGGACCTTACGCCTGAAGAATATGCCGAGATGATTCAGCTCGCCGAGAATGCGGGCCACGTTATGGACTAAAATTCCACACCTTTTGTGAGGATTTAATTTCTTTGTTATGGCTGACGAACTTGAAAAGAAATACTATAAGATAAAGGATGTTGCCGAGCTTCTCGACGTCAATGCCTCGACACTGCGGTATTGGGAAAAGGAATTTCCCGAATGCGCTCCGCGGCGCAGCGCCACCAACATCCGTTACTACGACGCTAAGTCGATAGAGCTCCTGCGGATCATCAGATACCTTCTTAAAGACAAGGGCCTGAAGATCGAGGCTGCCAAAGAGCAGCTGAAATCCAACCGGAAAAACGTCTCGCGAAAGATAGAGGTGCTTGAACGTCTGGAGGATGTACGCAATCAGCTCGATGGAATCCTCTCTTCCCTCAATAAACGGAGATAGCCGTTGTGGCGCAATTTAATTCCAAATAAATTTATAACATAATTAATTATATAACTGACTCATTATGGACACTAATGTCCGAATTTATTTAATTTTACGCCGTTCATTATTTAGTGGACAGTAGTAAAATCGTAAATTATGTTGTTGGCAAATGAAATTTGAAATCTTATAGGAATCTTATAGATGTTTTTAAACATAATGTTATTGAGGGAAAATATTTGTTATTTTTTTGAAAAAATATTAATTTGCGCGAAATTTAAAATATATTGCAATGATGAATAATAATTTTACAATGGATGAGTTAAATGAACTTGAGATGGTTGAAGTTAAAGGTGGTGTAAGTTCCACACCGGCAGGGCAGAACCAATGTGTCAATAACTCGATTGGATGTGGTGCGGGGAGTGTTCCTCAGACGGCGTGTGTAAATGCGATAGAAGGATGTTCTACTGTTGTTACGCCTCCTTCTGTACAGACAAGTACTGAGTGCGCTACTCAATATCAATGTAATAATTGCTGAAAAAGTTATATTTAGGATTAGATGAGTTGTGCCTTTCAGGAATATTTTTCTATATTTGCTTTGTCTGATCTTTTGGATTTTCCCTAATAAAGTATTATGTTTTAGCACATGTCTCTTGAATATGTGTTTATCTATAATACTGTTTTAAATCTTATTTGACCACATAGATTTTTGATCGCATAAAAATGTTATTGATGAAAGCAAGTAGGTATAATATTATTTTGCGTGATTCCGGTTTTTCCTATTGGTATAATAGTTTGTCAAATCGTTTTTTCAGATTATCAGAATCCGTTTGTGATAAATTGGAGAGAAATATTGCCAGTTCAGATGATATAGAAAGTTTTCCCCAATCTTTTTATGAAAAGCTTGTTGATTTTGGTTTTATTATAGATGACAAAATTGATGAGCTTGAAAAAGTCCGTGAGAAAAATGAAAGTGCGATTCGTTCGAAAGATTATTTTCTTGTGATTCTTCCAACTTTGGATTGCAATTTTAAATGTTGGTATTGTATTCAAGATCATATAGTTTCGAAAATGAGTTTTAATACTCTTGAGAAGCTAAAGAACCATATTAAATATATGTTAAGTGATTGCAAGATCACTTCTCTCAGTATAGAATGGTTTGGCGGTGAACCTTTTATGTATTTTGATGACATTATTTCCCCGTTAAGTGAATTTGCAATTAAAAATTGTAAGGAATATGGTGTACCTTTTAGGAATAGTGCGACAACAAATGCTTTTTATTTAAATGATACTGTCATAGAGAAATTAGATTTTTTAGAGTTTAAAAATTTTCAGATAACACTTGATGGTTCTAAAGAGTTCCATGATAAGGTTAAATTTCAACATGGAATTGCATCAAGTTTTGATTATGTATTAAAGAATATTGACAGGATGCTTAAAGTTAGTCCACAAATTTCTGTTACACTTCGGATTAATTATACCCATAATAATCTTAATGAAAAAATAGTTGAAGAAGTAAAGAATTTAATTTCCGAGCTCAATAGAAATCGAATTACAATTGCTCCAAGAAAAGTTTGGCAAGAGAAGCCTGACAAGAGTTTTATGTCAAAGGTAAGAAATATTCTCGATTTATTCAATAAAGCCGGTTTTAATGTAGAAAGATCAAATCATGTTACATCTTTTATTCCGTGTTATGCAAATAAGGAGTTCTATAATGCAATTAATTTTAATGGACATGTTGTTAAGTGTACTGCTTGCAATGATTTATACGATCCTGATCCCAAAGGTATTTTGATGTCTGATGGTAGAATTGTTTGGAAAGATAATTTTGACCGAAAATATCAGAACAAATCCTTTGAAAATGACCGATGTCTTTCTTGTAAAAAGTTACCGGCTTGTATGAGCCAGTGCCCAAGGAATTATATTGAAGGAAGGAGAGGGTGTAAGTATGATTTTACTGACAATTCATTCGAAGATGATCTTTTTGATTTAATGAAAAATTCTTATAGCTGAGCCTTTCAGTAGCATCTGCTTTTTAGGAATGAGATTTTTGGGTATTAACTTTATTGCTGTTAAACTGTGTTTTAAGTAAAGTCTTTTAGGACAAATGTAAATATAAATGATAATTGTAATTTCATTTAAATAGGGATTTATATTATAAAATCAGAAGTATATTTATATATATGTCTTGATTTACAGCCATTTCCCATTGAAGCCTTGATGAGAAACGCTCAATTTTTCTTTTATTTAAGTGACATTCTTATTAATTGTTGATTGCTGACTTAATTATTTTAATTATGAGTTATATTATATCAGGTTCTAAGTTGATGGTTGCATTCCTTTTAATGGGAACAGGTAGTTTTTGTGCTTTTTCGCAGACCGAGACAAGTAAAGATTCGATCAAAAAAAATGATCTGAAGGAAGTCGTGGTTAAGGGAAAAAAGATCCGACACGATGGTATGAAGGATATTTTATTACTTGGGAAAGACAACCGCAATTTCGGCTCGAACGCACTCGATGCCATCAGTTCGCTTCCACTTTTTAAAACGACTGTCGGAGAAAAAAGCCTTTCTACTCTTGAAGGCCAGAATGTTTTCATTCTGATAAACGGTATTCCCTCGGATGGTAATGGCCTACGTTCCTATCAGGGAGACGAGATAGCTAAAGTAGAGTTTTTTCAGATCGCGCCTCCCGAATATATGATTTATACAAAAGGGGCGGTGGTGAATATCATTATCAAACGCCCTAAGAAACGGATGTATTCAGCCTACTTGAATTCCGTTGACGATCCTATCGACTTTTATAGTGGAGATGCTATAAACCTGACGTATGCCGATTCATTGAATCAGGTAAAGGTCAACTATAATCTCGCCGTTCAGGATAAGAAGATGAATACTTCGTCTAATAATATAGATTATCAGGACGGAAGTTATTCAGGATATAGATCCACCGATTACAGGAGCATCGGAAACTCGCATACTCTATCGGCTTCCTATCAGCGCTTTCAGGGAAAGCATCTCTTCAACGTGGAGGCTGCTTATTCATGGACTCCATATTCCAGAAGCCTCACCCGTGGTCTGGCTACCTATCGAGATCCTTCGGGAAAAGAATATTCAGGGGAGGGCGGCAGCTATCTCCTCAATAAAAACAGGCGTGGATATATCAATCTCTACTATGCATATAGTTTTGACTATTCAAGCAAATTTGCCATCAATGTCGTAAACACATGGGGACATGCGGTATCCAGAAACAATATCTGGCGTAATTACCACGACCATCCCGGATTAGACTACAATATCGACAATAACATCGACAATCATACCTATTCCCTTGGCGCCTCGGCATATTATTATAGATTCTTGTTTAAGGGCCTTTTCAGCGCAGGGATGAACTGGATGTACAGTCGTCTTAATCAAAAGGATTCAGGAATCGAAACAATCCCGGAGACAAACAGCGGAAGATTATATGCCGGCTGGCAGCGTACATGGGGATTTTTCAGCTTTATGCCAAGCATAGGTATGGATGTCTATCTGAGCAAAGACCAAATCGGCAAGCAAAGCTATACCATTCCTTTTGTCCAGATATCATTGCGGGCCACAGGAAAAGGACGATTTAGTGGATTTGTCTCTAATTTATCTTTAAGAATGTCGCATACCACTCCCGCGACATCCTCTCTTGCACTGAATACTACCAACATCACTGACAAGTTGGTTTCAATAGGCAATCCCGATCTTAAAAGGAGTGTCTGGACATCTGCCTCATTGAATCTCAGATATGTCTTTCATAATAATTCTGTTCTTTCATTGAATTACGGACCAACTTTCAAAAGGCATTCCATAGCTCCGGTCTTATTTCAGAGAGAAGGCATCACCTATATTCAGAATCAGAATATTTCCAACACTATGGAAAATACAGTCTCACTCTATTCGGATATCAAACTGCTGAGATGGCTGTCGGTAAGTCCGTCTGTGGGTTATTCCCATATTAGCTTCAGGACGCCGACACAACATATCAATGACGGCCGATGGTCTTATTCGGCAGGAATAAACTTCAGTTTTAAAGGGTGGTATATGGCGGTGTTCTCAAACGTCCACCTGAAGAGTTACAATGGAGATTTCATAGACCGTGCCGCCGGGCAGCACGGCGCTTTAGTGAACTGGAAATACAAGACGTTCTCTATCCAGGCGCGATACAATTATTATCATCATGCAGCCCTTAGCCGTAGCGCCGTTCTTGACAGGTTCAGATATCGTAATGTCGAAGACGGGAGACGCAACTCGCTGCTTTTTATAATTTCCTATTATTTTTCGCATGGCAAAGCCCGCAATCATGACAATAAGATACTTAATAATTATGACAGCAATACCGGTCTGTCAGATTACAACACTGTAAAGACAAACTGATATCTTTTTCTATCGGGCAGCATTGAGAGGTACTGGAGATGCAAACCTTTTTCCCCATAAGAGACGCGACTTTTGATGTTTTTGTATGGATAAGGCCGTGGATTAGCCCACAAAAAAAGGGAGGGTGATTCTGGGCGCCCTCCCCCAAACTAAACTCTCATAAGATCTGAGATAGAAGTTTGTCATTAAGTTCAAGGCTAATTTACGCAAACGTTTGCATAAATCAAATATTTTTAACATTATTTCGTATATAATTGTTATTTGGCAGCATAATTGCATTTTGATCGAGGGTTTTCTGGCATTTTGCCAGTAATATCATGAAGCATTGAAGCTACCATAAAACTCGGTTCCTTAGTTCCTTAAACCATAAAAATAGCCGTGCGGAATCCGTACGGCTATTTTAAATCTATTGAAGTTGTTAGTGATGCCAAATGAAGTCAGGCCGATACTTCCTACAGGAAGAAGAGAATGACGAGTTGGGCGGCGATCACTCGCATGAACATCGTGAGAGGGTAGACCGTTGAATAGGCCACCGCGGGGGCATCGTTGCCCGCTACTTTATTGGCGTAGGCGAGTGCGGGGGGATCGGTGTAGCTACCGCTCATCATACCGATGATCGAGAAATAGTTAAGTTTGTATTTGGCTCGGGCTATAATGCTGATCACGATAAGAGGAACAACCGTGATGATGAAGCCGTAACCTACCCAAAGGGCACCCTGGGCGTTGAAGACAGTAGAGACAAAGTCTTTCCCGGCCGCTATTCCCACCGAGGCGAGGAAGAGGCATATACCCATTTCACGCAGAAGAAGGTTGGCAGAGGAGTTGGTATAGGTGACGAGATGGAATTTATGACCATATGCACCTATAAGGATAGCCACGATAAGGGGACCTCCGGCAAGACCGAGCTTCATCGGAACCGACATGCCGGGGAACTGCAAGGGTATGCTTCCGACAAGAATTCCGAGAAATATACCGATAAACATGGTGATAAGGTTGGGCTCGTTAAGACGCTTCATAGAGTTCCCGAGCTTGTTGGCAAGGTTGTTGATGTCGTCGAGTTTGCCCACCACCGTGATGCGGTCGCCCATCTGGAGGCGAAGGTTGGGGGCAGCCAGGAGATCGACGCCGGCACGGTTCACGCGTGTCACGTTAAGCTTGTAGGCCGAATGAAGACGCATCGAGCCCAGTTTGACGCCGTTATATTCCGTCTTGGTGACGAGGATTCTGCGTGAAACTACCGGCCCTTTGTCCATCTCCCATTCTTTGTCGACCACAGGGCCGATGAATCTGGTGAAGATCTCTTCATCTTGCTGGGAGCATACAACCAGACAGATGTCGCCTTCGTGAATCGTATCCTTCGATGTCGGAATGATGACATGGCCGTCGGGTTTTTCGATTCGCGACATCACGTAGTCGCACGAGATAAGGGTATGCAGCTTGATCATTGTCAGACCGTCAATCATGCTGTTTGTCACCTTGAGGCTGATCATGTGGGGGGCGAGCATGGATGTCTTCTCGTCGTTTTCCAGTTCGGCGTGCTCTTTTTCCGTATCGATATGGAAAATTTTCTTGAGAAGGATCATTGTGAAGATGATGCCTATGACGCCGAGAGGGTATGCGGCGGCGTATCCCATCGACATCTGCTGGCTCACGTCATATCCTTCGGGATTCACCTGGAGGAAGGTCTGCTGCGCGGCTCCGAGTCCCGGAGTGTTGGTGACGGCGCCGCTCATGATTCCGACAAGCTGCGAGATGGAGGTGGGGCCTTCCGATCCGCCCTGGAAGAAATAGATCGTAAGCATTATCACCACGTTGAGACAGATGCCCGTAACCGCCAGAGCGTTCATCTTCACTCCTCCCTCTTTGAAAGATGAGAAGAAACCGGGACCGACCTGCATACCTATCGAGAAGATGAAAAGGATGAGGCCGAATTCCCGTAGGAAATGTAAAACGTTGTTGTCGACAATGTAGCCGAAATGGCCCATAAAGATCCCGACAAACAGAACGAATGTCACGCCTAAGGACACGCCGAAAATCTTTATCTTTCCAAGATAGATTCCGGCGAATATCACAAAGGAATAAAGCAACACCGTGCTTGCCAGAGAATCGTTATAAGGCCTGAGAAGGTCAATTAACCATTCCATAAGAGTTAGATGATAGTTAGTTTGAAAAGGTTTAAGTACATGACAAAAATTTGAAGACATCGAATTTAGGGGTGTAAGACGGACG
>CAJTYD010000051.1 GCA_910583775.1 uncultured Muribaculaceae bacterium
AGGAAGTGGCAATACGTTTGTCGAGGAAACCTTTGGCATCCTCGACAAGAAAATTGTTCAAATCTTCGTCGCCGCAATCAAATCCGTCAAGCCCGGTTTCCGGCGTAAGTCTTACAAGTTTCATCTTTTACAAGCAGATGGTGATGTATTCCTTTGCTTTCTCGACCGCCTCTTTAAGTTTTCTTGAATTCTCGGCGCGCTGCTCCTTGGTCAGACTCTCAACTTCCATTCTGAGTTTCTCAAAACGGATTGCGTCTTCGCCTGTCAAAACCGGGGTTTCCGCTATTGGTCGTGCCATAATCTTGTCTCTTGTTATTAACTGGATTACAAAGGTACAACAATTTTATGATACTTTGGGCTTAGCCTGTGATTTTTATTCCGATTTTTTCCGATGTATTTCTATATTGATTACGTTCCTTGCTGTGATTTCACACGGGTTTTATCGCGGTGTGTAATTCGACTAAAAACGCTATTATTTCTTGCGGCAGACGACATAGAGGGGGAGGTAGGTGAGGGTTTTGAGATTGCGGAGGGATAACGGATTGATGCCGGAAGAGGGGGAGGAACCGGCGACGCCGGTATATTTGAGATGCATCATGGCGTCACGGGAGGTGCCGAATTCAAGTTTGATTCTTTCAGCGGATATTTCGATATCCTTGAAATCCTCGTCCAGCCACCTACGCAATGTCTCCGCAGGGTGATACAGAAGGGGGGAGGGGCGCAGTGTGTCGAGCTCTTCAAGATTGCCGGGGAGGAAAGTGGAGAATGCGAGTATTCCGTCCGAACGCAACGTTTTGCTGCAATTCTTCAGGAAAAGCCGCAGATCGGAAAACCATTGAACGGTGGATGCCGATACGATAAGATCGTATTTCTCTTCACATTCCTTTATCCATTCTTCGGCATCACCGGATATATATTTTTCCTCCGGCGCTATTCCGAATATCCCGGGGATGGCAAGATCGACAAAGTGGGCTTCCGCAGGACTCAGCGCTTCTCCTAATTTCTTAGACAGAAATCCGGAACCGCATCCCACTTCGAGAATTTTCTTTCCCGACTCGGGATTCAGACTCAATAGCCGTTCCATCAACCTGGAAGCAATCTTATGCTGGGCAAAGGCATATTTATCGTAGGTAGAGGAATTGGCTTCCGCAAATTTCTTTCCTACGATCTCCGGATCAGGCAAAAGCGTATCGACCATAGCTGCGAGGTCCACATAGTGGTCGGCCGAATCGAGAATACTTACAGGTACATTTCTTTTCGCCCAGGCCGTCTTCATGTTCGCAGCCGGGAAAATTCTGTCGTCCAGGGATATGAAAGCACGGTTCCAATTCAGACCCTTCCGCGATTTCTCTTCGGACTTTGCTAAATCGTATATTCTGAAAAGTTCTTCCTGAAGATGCCCTACAGTTTCATCGGAGAAATCGTCGTTGAATTTTTCTTTAAAGACTTTCGATGAACCGGCCATCCTTTTCCGGAATTTTATTAAATTCTGTCGGCTCAGATTCTCGGCCGTGGCTTTGAAGATATTATCGGGAATCCCGTATTCATCGCTTACCGGATCGGGCGTGCCGTTGACGGCTATAGCCGCGGCTACTTCCGAATCGCTGAGAGTGATATCGGCGGCAAAAACACCCAACGACCATGCAAAAAGCCAGACGGTATCATATCCGGCAAGCAGCTCGTGTGTAAACTCCGGTTCTGTATAGTCATAGACGACAAGGACATCCCATCCTTTGCGGCAGATGTCGGAATAGAACTGCGGTTTGGTGCTCCATCCCGCGAAAATGAGGATAAGTTTCGAGGAAGAGGTATGTCGTAGGAATTCCGCCTTCATTGATGTCTGTGTCTATATTTTCTTGAATGATTCAGCGATTATATCTGTTATTCTGTCGATATCTTCTCCTGTCAGTCCGGCGTTGAGCGAGAATCTGATTCTCTCACCTCCCGGCGGAACGGTCGGCCGACGTATCGCCGGAGCGATGATGCCTTGATCTCTGAGCTTTGAAGACATTTCCAATGTGTCTCTGTTGTTGCCTATGACAAAAGGAATAATCTGAGAATCCGAAACATTCGGCATCCCTGTGATGGCGGATATCCTGTCTCTGAAACGTCTGGAAATTTTGCGGAGGTGCATTCTTTCATCATTCATCTCCGTGATACGGGAGATGATGAAGAGACTCCAGGCGCAGTTGACGGGCGGAAGAGCCGTGGAGAAGATGAAGCTTCTCGCGCAGTTGATGAGAAAATCCCGAATCAGTGGCGATACAACGACGAACGCTCCCGAGGATGACGCGGCCTTTCCAAGGGTGCCTACAAGAATGTCGATATCCTTTATCAAGCTTAATTCTTCCGCAAGGCCGAGTCCACGCTTGCCGAAGACGCCGAAAGCATGGGCTTCGTCGACATAGAGCATTACGTTGGGATACTTTTTCTTAAGTTCCACAAGTTTCGGAAGCGGGGAGATGTCGCCGTCCATGCTGTAGACCGATTCCACGACGATTATGACTCTCTCGTAAGAGGCGGCATGTATTTCAAGAGCCTTTTCAAGCGAACGGAGGTCGTTATGCTTCCAGCGTCTGAATTCCGCGTTGCCTATCGCGAGCCCGTCGATAATGGAGGCGTGGACGAGTTTGTCGCAAAGGAAAAGAGTTGACGGAATATTCAATGCGGATATCGCTCCGGTGTTGGCATGATAGCCTGAATTGAAGAGCAGCGCAGGTCTGCCGTATAATTCCGACAGGAGGTTTTCGAGAGCGTCGTGATATTCCTGATTGCCGGAAAGCAGGCGTGAGGCGGAAGAGGAGAATGACGCGTCGGGAAAGCTCTTCATAAATTCTTTCCGAAGTTCATCATGACGGTTTGCCAAGCCTAAATAATCGTTCGCCCCGAGGTCAAAGACCGACCGCGGATCGTAAGCCGGGGGGATAACGCGGAAACGATTCTCCTGGCGGAATCCTTCAAGAATCCTGCAATATCCCTCTTCGGGCGAGACAATACTTTTATCTGCCATACATTTTCTCGATAATGTTGAGCAAAGCGTCACAGAGTTTGTTAAGCTGCCGGTCGGTTATGGCCATATACGGAGGCATGATATAGGCGTTCTTGCCGAATGGTCTTATCCAAACGCCCTCTTCGATGCAATGTTTCTGGAATTCGGCTGTGTCGACATTCTCTTTCATCTCGATCACTCCGATTCCGCCGAGCACCCTCACTTCCTTCACGCTCTTCCATGATGATGCGACCGAAAGACGATCGCGCATGATCGATTCGATCTCTCCGATCCTTTTCTGCCATTCGGAATTGAGAAGCAGACGCGTTGAAGCTATGGCTACGGCGCAGGCGAGTGGATTGCCCATAAACGTAGGGCCGTGCATCATCACTCCGGACTGCGATTCGGAAATCCTGCGGGCTATGTCGCGGTTTGTGGCGACGGCGGAAAATGTCATGAAGCCGCCGGTGATCGACTTGCCGATAAGCATGATGTCTGGTTCGACGCCGGCATGTTCCCAGGCGAAGAGTCTCCCTGTTCGTCCGAATCCTGTTGCTATCTCGTCGAAAATGAGGATCACGTTGTTCTCGTCGCATACCTTGCGGAGCTCAACAAGATATTGAGGATGATAGAATCTCATTCCTCCCGCGCCCTGAACGATGGGCTCGAGAATCACTCCGGCGAGGGAATCTCTGTTTTCCTCGATTATTTTCCGCATCGGCTCGAAATCCGCAGGATCCCATTCGTCATAAAATCCGCATTTTGGGGAGGGCGCGAAGAATCTGACGGGGAGAGCCGGGCCGAAAGCACCGTGCATTCCGGTGACGGGATCGCATACCGACATGGCGTTCCATGTGTCGCCGTGATATCCGGAGCGGATGGTGGCGAAGTTAGTCTTCTTCGGGTCGTCGCAAGCCTGCACGGCCATCTTCATGGCCACCTCTGTCGCCACCGAGCCGGAATCGGCATAGAAGATATAATTCATCGACGGCGGAAGAATCTTGAGGAGAAGCTTGCCTAAGTCGACGGCAGGCTGATGGGTGAGACCGCCGAACATCACGTGCGACATTTTGTCGATCTGTAGCTTGGCGGCTTCAATAAGCACTGGATGGCTGTATCCGTGAATGACGCACCACCATGACGACATTCCGTCGATAAGCTCGGTGCCGTCGGAAAGAGTGATGACGGCGCCTTTGGCGTGGTCTACTTTATATGTCGGAAGAGGAGTCTCCGTGGATGTATAGGGATGCCAGAGATGGTCGCGGTCGAAAGGATCGCATAAAGGAGAGATATTATGAATAGACTCATCCATTATATCATGCTTTTTGTTAGAATCAGTTAAATACTTTATTGCAAAATTAAGCAAATAGATTGAATTTATCAATCAAACGGGGTCTTCAATCATACGGGATCTACATCATAATATATGACGGATGTTTTTATGTCATGGATGTTGGCTGTCGAAGCGTGAACCTGACGAAGAAGATCCTTCACTTTCTTCATAGAGGCTCCTGTCTCCACCTTCAGCATGATTGACTGCAGATACCATAGGGCCACACGGCTCACAAACGGTTTCTCCGGCCCCAGCACTCTTTCTCCGAAAACTTCCTTCAGCTTTTTTGTGAGTATTACGGCCGCGCGGTCGACCGTTACGGAATCCTTGTTCTTCAGATAAATGTTGATGATACGGAAGAAAGGAGGGTATTTGTATATCGACCTCTCTTCTATCTCTTCCTGATAAAATCCCAGATAATCATGCTCACGAACCTTTTTCAGCACCGGGCTGTCGGGCTTTGTCGTCTGGATGAACACGTTTCCAAGTTCCTTTCTTCTTCCGGCTCTTCCGGCGACTTGCTCGAGCATGTTGAACGCTCTTTCGTTGCTTCTGAAATCCGGGAAATTGAGCAGAGTGTCGGCGTTTATCACTCCCACGACCTTCACCTTTTCAAAATCAAGGCCTTTGGATACCATCTGCGTGCCGACAAGAATATCGGTCTCATGGTTGGCGAATTCCTCGATTATCTCCTGGTATGCGTCTTTGTTGCGGGTCGTGTCGAGGTCCATTCTCGCAACGCGGTATTCTCCGTATTCCTCATGGAGCTCTTCGGCCACTCTTTCGGTGCCGTAGCCGTAAGTCTCGATGCTGTTCATGCCGCAGGCCGGACAAAGCCTCGGTACGGGCTGGGAAAAGCCGCAGTAATGGCAACGCAGCAAACCGGAATTCTTGTGATAGACGAGGGAGACATCGCAGTTATGGCACTTCGGGGTCCATCCGCACGATTCGCAGACAACGACAGGAGCGAAACCTCTTCTGTTCTGGAACATTATCGCCTGGTTCCCCTCTCTCAATGCTTTCGATGTAGCTTCCATAAGAGGCTCGGAAAGAATCCCTTTGTTGCGCTTCCGTTTCCTCTGGTCGCGCATGTCGACGATCTCGATTTCAGGGAGCATCGCCCCTTCAAACCTCTCGTTAAGCTCGACGAGTCCGTATTTGCCTTGCGAGGCTTTATAATAGGTTTCGATAGATGGCGTGGCTGATCCGAGGAGCGTCCTGGCCCCATGCATTCCGGCAAGCATGATGGCGGCGTCTCTTGCATTGTAGCGGGGAGCCGGGTCATACTGCTTGAACGATGCCTCATGTTCTTCATCCACTATTACAAGCCCCAGGCGTGCGAAAGGCAGGAAAACCGATGAGCGGACGCCGAGAATCAGCAGCGGCTCGTTGGATTTGAGAAGCCTTTTCCAGACATCGACCCTTTCATTATCCGAGAACTTCGAATGATAGACAAGCAGACGGTTGCCGAAAACTTTGCGGAGACGGTCGGTGAGCTGAGTGGTGAGAGATATCTCGGGAACAAGATAGAGCACCTGGTTTCCCATTTCAAGAACGCGGGATATCAGATGGGTGTATATCTCGGTCTTTCCGCTTCCCGTCACGCCGCGCAGAAGCGTTATAGCCTTCTCCTTGAATGAGTCGAGAACGGATGACAACGCCTTGTCCTGGCCTGGGCTGAGTCTTGCAAGTTTGATCTTGCCGCCGGTGTCAGTGTCGTTAAAACGGTTCACTGATCTTTTTACTAATTTCAATATCCCTTTCTCTGTAAGGCCGCGAAGAACCGCCGGAGACGCTCCGGAAGCCTCGAGGAGCTTATCTTTTGTGACGGGAAGTATTTCCCGGTTCTGTCTCATCCAGCCTGAAAGATCGAGGAATGCTATCAGCGTCTTCTCCTGCTGGCGTGATCTCGAGACCTTGTCGAAAATCTCATGCAGCGCGTCGTTGTCGTCGCGGGGTGCGTTAAGCTCGACAAACGTGATTTTCTTGGCCCTGTATTTTTCAACAACCTTCTCGCTTATTTCCAGAAGACCGGTGTCGAGAAGCGGATTGATGATTCTCGCCACATTCTTTATTTTCGTCTCCGACTCGATGTCAGAGATTTTCAGCCGTTTGTTTTCCTCAAGAAGCTGAACAACTATTTCCTGATACTCGGTGAGCCTGATTCCATCCGGCGAATCAAAGTCTTCGTTGAGCGAAACGAACGTCTCGCTCTCCGGTTTCAATCCGGTTGGGACGGCGGCCTTGAAGACTTCTCCCACAGAGCACAGGTAATATTCCGCGATCCAGTTCCAGAATTTCAGCTGAGGGAATCTCACAAGTGGCGCCGGGTCAAGAAGCGCCATGATCTCCTTGACCTCATATCCCGTCGGTTTCTCGGAATGTATCACATATACGATTCCGGTGTAATATTTCTTTCTTCCGAACTGTACAAGCACCCTCGAGCCTATCTGGATCTCCTTTTGTATTTCTTCGGGAATCAGGTAGGTGAAAGTGGAATAAAGAGGAAGCGGAAGTATTATTTCTGCGTACATACGGCAAAATTAGTGATTAATTTTAAATATTTTGCTAAATTTGCACTTTGGAAATGTCTACATCTGCATGAATTAAGTCTTTATTTCAGGAAATAATGTATAATCGGGAATGTAGACGAATTAAATAAATGAAATAAAAGTGTTATGAAAAAAATTAAACACCTGATTATTGTAGCTTTGCTGGCAATGTTTGTCTGCGGAAGCGCGAATGCCGAATTCCGTTTCGGAGTCAAGGCCGGTTTGAATGTCAATAAGCTTCATTTTAACGAGACAACGTTCGACGCCACCAACCGTGCGGGCTTCACTGTAGGAGCTATGACGGAATTTACTGTCCCTATCATCGGTATCGGTTTCGACCTTTCGGTGATGTATACCCGCATGAACAGCAAAGTCGATGAATTTCAGAACCAAGTCGTGGATGAGACTCTTGGAAAAGATTTCCTGGAGATTCCGTTGAACCTTAAATATAAGATCAACATCCCGGTCGTGGCTTCGATTATCAAGCCCATGATCTACACCGGCCCGACGATGGCGTTGAAGCTGAACGGCGGCGAGGCGTTCAAATCGTTTAAGACGCGCACCGTGCAGATGGGCTGGAATGTCGGCGTTGGCGTCGAGCTTATCAAACATCTGCAGGTGAGCGGAGGTTATACTTTTGGTATCAACAATATAGCCAAGGAGTTCGCAAGCAATATCGGCAAAGTCAAGCTCCGCAACAATTACTGGACCGTGACTGCAGCCTGGCTGTTCTGATCAAGATTGATGATTAATTTGGGATTGAAATGAGAAAAATACTTGTTAGCCTTCTCCTTACAGTCATTACTTTCGGCGCTTCGGCTGAATTCCGCTGGGGCCCGACTGTCGGAATCAACATCTCCGAGCTCTATTGGAATCAGGACCTTCTTGAAACCAAAATAAAGCCTGGAGCCAATGTGGGCGTGATGGGTGAGATCATGATTCCGGGTATCGGTTTCGGTATCGACATCGGTCTTAAGTATGCCCTTCATGGAGCCAAGGTCGATTTCGGCGCCCATGAGATATGGAAAGTCGACGGATACGGAAATGAGAATGTATGGTTTCATACCGTCCAGATTCCTGTAGACCTTCGATTCAAATGGACCAGAATGAACGGATTCGAGCATTATGTGGCTCCCTTTGTCTATGGAGGTCCTGTCTTCTCTTTCAATGTCGCTACCAATGATGTTCCGTGTCTTAAGTTCCCTACGGGCTCTGTCGGCCTCCAGTGTGGCATCGGAGGCGAGTTCCTGGAGAAATATCAGCTCTCCTTCGGCTATATGTGGGGAATCACTTACGACACCAAGACCGTCAAGCTCGATAACTTTACCGGCCGTCAGCGTGGATGGCAGATAAATGTCGCCGTACTTTTCTGATCTGAATTGTTATTAAGGAACAAGCTCCAGCTCAAGCTTTAACTTAGGAGAAAACAATATGAAGGAAGAAGTTGAAAACAAGGCCGCGCAGAGCGAGGAGGAGTTAAGCGTCATATCCAAGGCGATAGAATTGCTCAAGACGGTCTATGATCCGGAAATTCCGGTTAATGTCTACGATCTCGGACTTATCTATAAGATAGATTATGACACGTCAGACAAGACTCTTCATGTCGATATGACTCTGACCGCTCCTTCATGCCCGGCGGCGGATTTTATCCTCGAGGATGTCAGACAGAAGCTCCTTAGCATCGATGGCCCGGAGAAGGTCGACCTTCGGCTTGTCTTCGATCCGGTCTGGGATCAGGATATGATGAGCGAGGAGGCTAAACTCGAGCTCGGATTTTTATGAAAGCATACTTTTTGAGCGATCTGCACCTCGGCGCTCCATATTTCCCGGATTCAAGGGAAGCGGAGATGAGAGTTGTCAGATTTCTGGATTCAATCAAGGATGACGCCGACGCGATATATCTGCTCGGCGACATCCTTGATTATTGGTATGAATACAGGTATGTTGTTCCGCGCGGATTCGTGAGATTTTTCGGAAAGCTTGCCGAACTTTCCGACCGCGGAATCAAGATAGTGTGGTTTATCGGCAATCATGACATCTGGATATACGATTACCTTCCGACGGAGCTTGGAATCACCGTGGTGGACGGGGCGCTCGTAGAAAGTATTGACAACCATAAATTCTTTATGACCCACGGCGACGGAATCGGCAAACTGCCTCCTGCGTTCAGGATGTTGCGCTCGCTGTTCAGAAACAGGGCCTGCCAGAAGGCTTTTTCAGCCATCCATCCGCGCTGGACTGTCCCTTTTGCCTACAACTGGAGCCGTCACAGCCGCAAGATCGAGGGCCCTTCGAAAGAGGATGCCGAAAGGATGATGAACAATATCACTGAATTCAGCAAGGATTATCTTAAGACGCATCCGGACGTCAATTATTTCATATACGGCCATCTGCATCTCCTGGAGCGTTTCCGGATCGGAGAGAGGGCGGAGGTGGTTGTTCTTGGCGAATGGATTTCCAGATTCAGTTACGGGTATTGGAACGGCCGTGAATTCAGACTTTTGAAATTTGAAAAATAGAGCTTGGCTTGAAAAGGATACAGAGGACCGAATTTTCGGTCCTCTTATCGTTTTTGACTGAAATGTTTCTTTGGCTTTAATCTTTTGATTTTGTAAGTAAGTGTTGGAATTTAATTTATACTTAATACGAGTTTATTTTTGGGTTGATTTCGGGGCGGAGAGAAGGAGCATATATACATATGCGACTGAACGACAAGCCGGAAGCAACCAAAAAGAAACCGTAGTAAGTATAAAAGAAATTTCTTCATTTAATATCGTTTAAATTTCAATACTTACTTAGAACAAAATGACAAATATATTGTAAATACCGGAATACTCAATGCTAATTTTAGGATTTGGGTTGGAATTTATATGTTATACAACATTTTTGTTACATTTTGTTAATAAATCTTTGGTGGAGGAGTAAAAAATGCCTACCTTTGCAATGACCTAAAACAATCTTTTTTTACCTTAAGATTTTTTACCTGTAGAAACTTAAAAAGGGTGCGACCGTTGAGGTTATCACCCTTTATTTTTTTGTATATCCGTAGCAGAATGAGCACTGAGCGGGATATAAAGAAATCCTGACCGGCAAGAAATGTCGGTTTTACGAGGAAGGTTATGAAGTTGATAAAATTCAGAGATAAGACGGAATAGAGGCTTATTGGCCGCGTTTCTTATAGAAGATATGGCAAAGTAATATCACAACGATCTCAATGGCTGAAATGACGGCAAAACGCGTTATTTCGCCTGCGCGGATCAGCTCTGGCCCGAACATGATTGCCATGGCAAGAAAATATATCAGCAAAATGGCCGGAAGCCATACGGATTTCTTAATCTTCCTTTTCGGGGGCGTCATGGAGATATTTCGATGTTAATGGATTGAATTTGTTTCCCGAAAGATAGTTATAAATCCTTACGCACGCGATTGCATCCAAGGCTGCGTATGCCTGCTGGTTGACCGTAAGGGTGTCGGCTTCCCAGTTTGTGAGACGCTGCCCTTTCGATATTCTCTCGTCGAATAGTATGGCGTAGATCTTTGCAAGGCTGTTGTCGATGATCCGGAATTGCTTTACGTAATTCTGGAGGTCGATGAAGGCCTGGGGCTCAAGCTGGTATAGCCGGTGGAGATTATGGAAGTCGTCATGAATCGAGAGGCCTATCTTTAACAGATTATCGTCCTCAAGAAGATTCTTCACGCATTCCGGCAGCCCTATATGATTGAGACGGAAAAGATATGACTCAGTGTCTGACGAAAGCTGGAGAAGCGCCACGTTATTTGTCTGCCCGCGCTTGAAGCTCGGTTTTGTTTCTGTGTCAAACCCGATTATTTTCTCTTTCCTTAGGGTTTCGATGGCTTTCTTAGCAGTCTCCTCTGAGTCGACCAGTGTTATTTTACCTGTAAAAGTAGCGACAGGAAGACTTGTAAGTTCCTCTTTCGTTATAGTTACTATTTTTTCAGTTACTTCCTGAGACATATTCTAATTTCTTTATTTATTTAACGAAGGAGCCTCCATCCATATTGCATCCGGAAAATGATGTTTTGTCCATTTCTGAAGATACTCCCTGGTGTCGGCGCATATTATCTCATCTTTGTCGAAGTAGGAATTATATATAATGGCAAAGAGTCTGATTCCGGAATTCTTTATGGCATAGAGAGAAAGCAGCGTGTGGTTGATTGATCCGAGACGACCGTTGGTGACAAGAATTACCGGCAGGTCGTGATCCTTTATGAAGTCAAAAGAGAGATATTCTTCTTTCAAAGGGACCATCAGGCCGCCGGCTCCCTCAATCAGCAGATGGTCATAGCGGGAATTCAGAATTTCCGCGGCTTTCAGTATTCTTTCGAATGAGATCTCGCGTCTGTCGATACGGGATGCGAGATCGGCCGAGGCCGGATAAGAGAATATTTCGGGAGCCGTTAGGTGTTCGAGATCTTCCGGAAGGGGATCGATACCCATTATGCGTCGATGCACTTCAATGTCTTCACTGAATCCCTTATTTCCCGTCTGGATGAATTTCTGTGTAATCACAGACATCCCTTCATCCATCATTGATCGGGCGAGCCATCCCGTTACGTAGCTCTTTCCGGCATCTGTATCGATTCCTGTAATGAAGATTTTTGAAGGCCAGTTGATTTCTGAAAACATGTAAGCTTTTGAAAAATTATAGAGTCTTGTTCATATATAGAATAAGCCCTTTGGCTAAAAGGGTGGAAAAGAAAAGCGTCGATAAAGATAAACGGGTATGTCCGTCCGTAGAGCGGACGGACATACCCGGGTTTATCGTATTACCATGCGAACATGGGATATTCGTTCATGGTGTCGTTCACCTGCTGGCGGACTTCCTTGATGACTTCCTCGTTATCGGCGTTGGTAAGCACCTTGTCGATAAGGCCGGCGATAGTGATCATGAAGTCTTCTTTCACGCCGCGTGTAGTAATGGCAGCTGTTCCGAAACGGAGACCGCTTGTAAGGAAGGGGCTTCTCGAGTCGTAAGGCACCATATTCTTGTTGGCTGTGATGTCGGCCTCTACAAGAACTCTTTCAGCTTTCTTTCCGCTCATGTCGGGGAATTTCGAACGGAGGTCGACGAGCATGCAGTGGTTGTCAGTTCCGTCGGAGATCACCTTGTATCCTCTTTCGATAAGAGCGTTGGCAAGCGCGCTGGCGTTTTTCTTTACCTGGATGGCATATTCTTTCCATTCAGGCTGCAGAGCTTCTCCGAAGGCCACGGCCTTAGCTGCGATCACATGCTCGAGCGGACCGCCCTGAACGCCGGGGAACACGGCGGAGTCGAGCAGGGCAGACATCTTCTTGATCTCTCCCTTCGGAGTCTTCTTGCCCCAGGGGTTGTCGAAATCCTTGCCCATAAGGATCATGCCGCCGCGCGGACCGCGAAGCGTCTTATGGGTGGTGGTGGTTACGATATGGGCGTGTTTAACGGGATTCTCGAGAAGGCCTGCGGCGATAAGGCCTGCGGGATGCGCCATATCGACCATGAATATCGCTCCTATTTCATCGGCGAGCTTGCGGATGCGTGCATAGTCCCATTCGCGGCTGTATGCGCTTGCTCCGGCGATGATGAGTTTCGGACGCTCGGCCCTTGCCTTCTCCTCCATCTCTTCATAATTCACGCGGCCGGTCTCCGGATCGACCATATAGCTGATGGGGTTGAACATAAGGCCTGAGAAGTTGACCGGGCTGCCGTGGCTGAGGTGACCGCCGTGGCTAAGATCCATGCCCATGAATTTGTCGCCGGGCTGCAGGCATGCCATAAACACGGCCATATTGGCCTGGGCGCCGCTGTGGGGCTGAACGTTTGCCCATTCGGCGTCGAAGAGCTTCTTGGCGCGCTCAATGGCAAGGTTCTCGGCCTGGTCTACGATCTGGCAGCCTCCGTAATAGCGGTGTGCCGGATAGCCTTCGGCATATTTGTTTGTCAGGCATGAGCCCATTGCTCTCATCACTTCGTCGCTAACGAAATTCTCGCTGGCGATCAACTCGATTCCTCTACGCTGGCGCAGATGCTCGCGATCGATGATGTCAAATACTTCGTTGTCTCTTTTCATGGTTAAGGTTATGATTGAATTAACAGATTTTTCATTTCGGTTGAATTACTTTAGGAAGTTTCCTGTCTGACGCTGTGTGACAGACGCTTAGCCTCCGAAATTGTCGTAATGGATGCTCTCAGGCTCGACACCGAGGTTATAGAGCATATTGTTTACGGCATTGCTCATCGGGCCTGGACCGCACATGTAATATTCGATATCCTCAGGCGCCTCATGGTCCTTGAGATAATTCTCATACATTACCTGATGAACGAATCCTGCGGTGTATTTAACGCCCGCTGCGTCGGCTGCCGGATCCGGACGGTCGAGAGCAAGATGGAACTTGAAGTTGGGGAAATCTTTTTCAAGCTGCAGGAAGTCGTCGAGATAGAACACCTCGTTAAGCGCGCGTGCGCCGTAGAAATACGACATCTTGCGGTCGGTGGTATGGAGGGTTTTGGTCATCCACATGATCTGTGCTCTCAGAGGGGCCATGCCGGCGCCACCGCCTACCCAGATCATCTCCGCCTTCGAATCCACGATAGGATGGAAATCTCCGTAGGGGCCGCTCATCATCACCTTGTCGCCCGGCTTGAGCGAGAAGATGTAGGAAGAGGCGATTCCTGCCGGAACATCCTGGAAACCGACCTGAGGTTTCGGCTTGAACGGGGGAGTGGCGATTCTGACCGTAAGCATTATCCGGTCGCCCTCTTCGGGATAGTTGGCCATTGAATAGGCTCTGACTGTCTCTTCGGTATTCTTTGCCTTGAGGGTGAAGAGTCCGAATTTCTCCCATGCCGGAATATATTCGTCGCCGATAAGGTTCTTGTCGATATCCTTGTCGTAATCCATAGAATATTCGGGGATACGGATCTGAGCGTATGATCCGGGGATGAAGTTCATGTGCTCGCCTTCGGGGAGCTTCACGATGAACTCCTTGATGAAGGTCGCGACGTTCTTGTTCGAAATAACCTCGCATTCCCATTCCTTGACATCGAGCGCCGATTCCGGAACCTTGATCTCGAGGTCGTCCTTCACCTTGACCTGACAGCCGAGACGCCAGTTGTCTTTGATCTGCTTGCGTGTGAAGTGTACTGCCTCGGTGGGAAGCATGTCGCCGCCTCCGGAAACAACCTGTACCTTACACTGTCCGCAGCTTCCCTTGCCGCCGCAGGCTGAGGAGAGGTGAACGCCGTTTTCGCCGAGAGTGGCAAGCAGGCTTTTGCCGCTTTGCGCATGCAGTATCTTCTGGCCGTCATTTATAGAGATCGCCACATCGCCGCTCTTTACAAGCCATTTCTTGGCAAGCAGAAGCACGGCCACAAGAACAATCGTTATGGCGAGGAAAATCAATGAGGCGGCAGCCACATTGTTCCATTGTATAATATTGAGACTATACATATCGGTTTCAAAGTTTTATTCCGAGGAAGCTCATGAAAGCGATTCCCATGAGTCCGGTGATTATGAAAGTAATACCAATGCCACGGAGAGGTTTGGGCACATTGCTGTAGTCGAGACGCTCGCGGATGGCTGCAAGGCATGTGATGGCCAGAAGCCAGCCGATGCCGGAGCCGACTCCGTAGACGGTTGCTGTCCATGCGTTGGAGAAGTCTCTCTGCTGCATGAAGAGGACGGCTCCGAGGATAGCGCAGTTCACGGCGATCAGGGGGAGGAATATACCCAGTGAATTATAAAGGGAGGGTGAATATTTCTCTATGACCATCTCGAGAATCTGGACAAGCGCCGCGATGACGGCGATAAACATTATGAGCCCGAGGAATGAGAGATCGGCGGAGGCATATTCCTCTCCAAGCCAGCTCAATGCTCCCGGCATCAGGATATACTGGTTTATAAACCAGGTAACCGGCAGGGCGATGAGCAGTACGAACGTAACCGCCACGCCGAGACCGAACGCTGTTTTTACATTTTTCGAAACTGCCAGGAACGAACACATTCCGAGGAAGTATGCGAAAATCATATTGTCGACAAAAATCGATCTTATAAATAGATTCAGATTTTCCATGTGTTATGCTTTTTCAAGTAATTCATTTCTGTTCCGTCAATCCGGATCCGTCCGGATATGGGATCCGGCTCCTCCCGGATGATTGACGGGAACTCTTACTTATTCCTGGAGATCTTTGTTTTTGGCTCTGTGAGCCCAGATTATACATCCGACGACTATAAGCGCCATGGGCGGAAGAATCATAAGGCCGTTGTTCTGATATCCCGCCTCATACCAGGATGCGGGGATTATCTGCATTCCGAAAATCGTTCCGCTTCCGAGGAGCTCCCTGAAGAAGGAAACGATGATCAGGATGATGCCGTAGCCAAGCCCGTTGCCGATGCCGTCGAGGAAAGCGGGCCACGGACGGTTTGTCATGGCGAAAGCCTCCAGACGGCCCATGATGATACAGTTGGTGATGATAAGGCCGATGAAAACCGACAGCGCCTTGCTCACTTCATAATTATATGCCTTTAGCACCTGGTCGACGATGACCACGAGCGCGGCCACTACCACGAGCTGGACAATAATACGGATGGATGTCGGAATCGTGTTTCTAAGCAGGGAGATGATTACGTTTGCAAAAGCGAGCACCGCTGTTACTGAAATAGTCATCACTATTGCCGGCTCCATCTTGGCTGTTACGGCCAGTGCGGAGCAGATACCAAGCACCTGGACAATGACGGGATTGTCTTTGGAAAGCGGGTTGATAAGGGGTAAGAATGTTTTTTTCAGGTTCATTTGTTCTGCTCCTTTCCTTCATTTAGTTTCTTAAAGAATGATGTGTAAGGCTCAAGGGAATTCTGCAGCATTCTCTGCACGCCCTGGCTGGTGATCGTACCTCCGGAGATCGCATGGACGTAGGCGCCTTCAGAGGGTTCCTGTCCGTTTTTGACCACCTTCACCGACTGGAACGCACCGTCGTTGCTGAAGATCTCCTTACCCTTGAACTGATTGCTGAACGCGGGTTTTTCGATTTCTGCGCCAAGTCCCGGAGTCTCGCCCTGGTGAGCGAAATAGGCTCCGTAGATTGTGTCTCCGTCGGAATCGAAGGCTATATATCCCCAGATCGGGCCCCAGAGGCCGGCTCCGTAGACCGGGATAATGTATTTTATTCCGGCTTCTGTCTTGCAGATGAAGACCGGCAGAAGACGCTGGTCGGCGTTTTTCTTGACTTCGTTGGCAACGTTGACGTCAAATGCGTTAACGTCCGAATCGACTTTGTCGCCCTTGTCGTTGACGAGGAAGGAATCGGTAATATGCTCGGAATAAAGGTCGCCGATAGATTCTCCGGATGTCGGGGTTATAAGGGCCGCGGCGAGAATCTGGCGTTTTGTGTCGTTTGCTATATTCTCTTCCTGCTTTGGCCTCAGAACCTGATAGACCACGGAGAGAAGCACTCCAACCAGGAGCACGAGCACGACAGAGTAGATTACTGTGTATGTATTGCTTTGTCTATTCATTGTTCCCGGTTTTTAGTCGTTTTCAATTTTTGCCGGAGCGCGGCGCAGACGGCGACGCACGTTGGCGTTAACAACACAATAGTCGATCAGAGGAGCGAAGCAGTTCATAAGAAGGACCGCAAGCATTGCTCCTTCGGGATATCCTGTATTGTAGCATCGTATAACCATCGCCACGGCGCCTATGAGGAATCCGTAGATGTATTTTCCGATGTTGGTGCGGCATGCCGTCACAGGGTCGGTCGCCATAAAGACGATCGCGAAGGCGAAACCTCCAAGACAGAGCTGCTCCCAGGGATTGATCATGGTCACCGGATAGAGGTCCGAAGAGAGCTCAAAGGCGAGAAGACTCATAAGAAGACCGCCGGCGAAGCCCGACAGCATGATTCTCCAGCTGGCGATGCCCGTGAAGAGCAGAATAGCCGCACCGATGAGAATGCAGAACGTCGAGGTCTCTCCCCATGAACCCGGATAGAATCCGAAGAACATGTCGGAAAGCGAAAGCGGATTTCCCAATACATCGGTCACAACCGGATCGGGAGTGGTCGAGGCGGCGAGCTGACCGAGCGGGGTGGCGCCGGTATAGGAATCAACGGGGGCGGCTCCGCCAAGCGACACGAACACTCCGTCGCCGCTCATCTTCGACGGATAGCTGAAGAAGAGAAACGCGCGGGTTGCAAGAGCGACGTTGAGGAAATTATATCCAGTTCCGCCGAACACCTCCTTTACGAAAATAACGGCGAACGCTACCGCGATGGCAAGCATCCATACGGGGGTGTCGACCGGGCAGATCATCGGGATGAGAATACCCGAAACGAGAAACCCTTCCTGGATTTCATGTCCGCGCATCTGAGCGACGATGAACTCGATGCCGAGGCCCACGATGTATGCCGTCAGAATCTGCGGCAATACGGCGAACAGACCGTAGACGAACATATCAAACATACTTTTATCAGCTTCGCCGATAGCCTTG
The DNA here is from genome assembly GCA_910583775.1 of uncultured Muribaculaceae bacterium. Taxonomy (GTDB): domain Bacteria; phylum Bacteroidota; class Bacteroidia; order Bacteroidales; family Muribaculaceae; genus Lepagella. The sequence goes on from CAJTYD010000051.1 coordinate 17,358, forward strand.
AAATGTTCGTATCCTATATTCCACATTCCGAACAGACAGCAGGGCAGCAACGCGATCACAACCGTGATCATCGTGCGCTTCGAATCATTGCTGTCGTGAATATGCACTCCGGATTTCGATGTTTCGTTTGGAGTGAAAAGGAATGTGTAGAAACCGTCGAAAACGGAGTGGAGCTTCTCATACTTTCCTCCCTTTTCGAAATTCGGTTTGATTTTGTCAATTTTTTTCTTTAATCCTTTCACGATATGCTGGGTTAGAGTGATTACATTGTTTCTTTACGGAGATAGTCGAGACCCTCTCTTACAATTTTCTGCAGCTCAAGTTTGGAAGTATCCACGAATTCCGGCAAAGCGAAATCTTCGGGTGCCACTTCATAGATGCCTCTCTCCTCCATTTTCTCGATGTTTTTGGCGAGAATGGCCTTGATGAGGAATTCGGGATAAATGTCGAACGGGAACACTTTGTCATATTCTCCGCTCATGATCATGGCGCGATGTCCTCCCTTGATTCTTGCATCGAAGCTGAAGGGTTTCGACAACCCTTTCAGGAATGCGGGGAAGGTGTGTTTCACGCTGTATTTGGAGGGACTCAGCGAAGCCCAGCCCATGAATTCGTCGGCTTTGTCGCCTTCATCGATGGCTGTTATCTGACGATAGGGGAATCTAAGGAATCCGTTTTCAAGACTGCATCTTGTTCCTGTAAGGACATTGCCGGAAATAATGCGGACGTTCTCCTCCTTATCCATGACCTCGCCTTCGAGAAGAGTGCTCAGTTTGGCGCCGAAGTATGTGGAGACAATGTGAGGATTCTTCATGTCAGGACCGGTGAGGGCGACATCGGTAGAGAAGTCGGGCTTGCCGGTCTGCATGAATCTTCCGATTCTGGCGCAGGTCACGGCATCAAGTGTCCAGACGGTCTCGCCCTTGTTGACAGGAGCTATGTTCGCGATCTGTACGCCTACGTTTCCCGCGGGATGCGGACCTTTTACATTATATACTACAGCGGCATCTGTATCGAAGTCGGAATCGTAAGGAACCGACAGATAGACATCTCCGTCCGTGAGAAGGCTGAGGCATTTCAGACCCTTGACGAGATATTTGCGAACTTCGTCGCTTAGCATCGGCACGGCAAGCGGAGCTGAGTCGAAGCCCGTTACAAAGATGTCTCTTGGCGTGACACCCTGCATCGGCAGGATATCGAACGGACGCTGTCGCAGACATGCGAAGAGGCCGCTTTGCTGAAGAGCGGTCACGATAGATGCGCGGTCATTGCCTGCGGCGAAGGTCTCGCTGCACTGCTCTCCAGATTTCTTTACGGAGACAAATTCGATTTTGCGGCGTTCGCCGCGTTTGATCTCCATCACTTCGCCTTCTACAGGCGAAACAAGCTTGATATCAGCGTATTCCTTTGCCTGAAGCAGAGGAGAACCGATTTTGACATGATCTCCGGGCTTGACTGCCGTCTTCCAGGTATAGCCGGGGAAATCATCAGGGACGATTGCAAATAAATCGGTTGTCGTGTCCTGAATCACGGTATCTGATGGTGTGCCTTTTAAATGGATGTCTAATCCTTTTTTTATGTTAATGGTTTTTGCCATGAAAACAGTTAATTGTTTGAATATTCAATGTGCAAAAATAGAAAAAAATGTAAATTTTTGCAAAAAAATAGAGCATCTTCTTGCTTTCAAAAGCGCTTATTTCCCCTTTTCAATGGTTTCTTGTTTGATAAAGATAGAAAAGAGATAAAAAAACGTCTGTGTATTTCTACACAGACGTTTTTTTATGAGAAATATGTCGGATCAAAGGCTCTCGACAAACTTGCGATATTCTTCGTTATTGGGATCAAGCGTGAGATATTTGTTGAAATATTCCTTGGCTTTCTCTACGTTCTTCTGAGTGAGATAGTAGTTGCCCATGTAATTGTAGATGGTCTTTGCATCGCGGGTGTATCTCGAGGGATCCTTGCTCGATTCAAGAAGAGTGAGTGCTTTCTCATAATAGGGGAAAGCGGCAGTCTCAGCTTCCTCTTTTGAGGGAGCAGTCTGTTTAGCAACGTCGCCTTCGAGCATCACCGGCTTATAGTTGTCGGGAAGAATGGTTGCGGCCTTCTGTGCATATTCCTTGGTCTCGTTGAAGAACTGAGCGGCTTTGGCGGGATCTTTCTCCTGATTCTCCACGCCGGCATAGAATGAGAACGTAGCCTGCTGGACGAAGTCATTGTATCCGGGTTCCTCTGTTTTTTCGATATATCCTTTGTAGGCCTCTGTGGCTTGTGTCAGATTGTTAGCGTCGACATAGAGCATCGCCAGAGTTTTGTTGAAGTTTGCATTGTCGGGCATGTCCTTGATACCTTCGTTGATAACGGAGATAGCTTTGTCTACCTGCTTGGCTTTTGCGAACTCATCGGCGATAAGGGTATAGTCGATGGCTGCAAATTTATTCACAGTCGGATTGGCGTTGTGGGCGTTGTAAAGAGCTTCTGCCATAGCGGGAAGCTGATCCTTAAGCTCGGGGAGCTGGGCGGCGTTCATGAACTGATAGCGCTGTGCCGTGAAGTTCTTGGGATCCGCATTCAGAAGTGATGTTGCATAATCGTATCCTTTCTTGTAGTCGCCGCTATAGAAAAGGAGGAAAGCGTAACGGTCTTCGTCCTGTTTGAAGTGGCTCGGATTCTTGACGTATTTGCCATACTGATCTGCGGCGTTGGCGAAATCCTTGTTGTTGTAGTATGCTATTGCAAGTTCTCTTTCTCCAAGAGCTGAAGTAGGGTTCACTGTAAGGAGCTTCTTAAGCATGTCGACGGCATACTGGGGATTGACCATTGTGAAAAGGTTGGCATATTTCACATAGGCCTGTGTGGCGTTTTTATCATAGCTTGTAGCCATTTCATATTTTGCGGCAGCATCTCCCCACTGTTTTTTTTCAGCAAGCTGATCTCCCTCGAAAATATAGATCTCGGGGTTTTCCATTTTAGTCTTGCGAGCCTTTTCAACGCGTTTTGTGATCTGTTTCTCATATTTGACAGGATCAGCTGTATCGTATGCGCGTGCGATGGCTATATGAAGGGTGGCGTCTTTCTTGCTTTTTGATTCAGCTGTCTTGAACGACTTTTCGGCTTCTTTCTCCTGACCGTTCATGAGCTGAAGGGTTCCCATACCGACGTAGTTGTAGGGGTATTCGGGATTTGTCGAGATTCCCTCGCTGAAATATTTCTGAGCTTCGGTTTTGTTTTTGTCGCGAAGGGCGATAAGACCGAGATAATAATCGCTGACAGCCTTGTCGGTGCCGGGATTATTGAGACTGCGGAGCAGGAGCTCCTTGGCATTGTCAAATTGATCGGCTTTGTAATATTCAGAGCCTTCAACGTGAGTCTGAGCCATGGCTGAAAGTGCGAAACCCGCCATGCAGAATGTCAGAATTCTTTTTAATTTCATATTATTACCTTTAATTTTTTGTTGCTTGGTTTGTGTTTATGATGGATTTCAGTTGAATCCTATGTATTCGTGAGGTCAAAGTTACTAATATTTCATCGTTTTAACAAATACATTTTGGCTATAAAAAGAATATTAAGATTTTTAAACAGTTTCTTGGAGTGTGTTTGAATTTAAACCGATTTTAACTATTAGTGAATGTAATGGAAAATCTTGAAATCACTACAGATGATCTTTTTGGTGATTTAAACCAAGTTTCGTCGGTCGAAAACGATAGTTTTCTCCTTTCTCAACTTGCTTAAATCCCTCAAAAATCTCTGTCTGTATTAATTTCATTTAAATTCAAACATTCTCTAAACAGATATCCGGATTGTTCAGATTCTTGTCTGAGCGATCCGGATATCAGAAATTCTGTGTATAAATTGGTCCCGGTTTCTATTTGTTCTGCTTTAGTTCTACTACACGCGGATTCATGTGGTAGGGGAGGATGCCGGTTTTGGAGATTATCTTCTGGCCGACAAATCCTGTCACGAATGTATAGAAACTGTGAAGGACGGTTGAATTGGATGCCGTCGAGATCATATAGACTTTTCTGAAAAGCGGATACTCTCCGGAATTTATATAGACCTGATAGGGTTTATAGCCGGACGGGTCGAAGTCGTTTTTCTCGGTGGGGTTGCTTACTTTAACGACATTCACTTCTGTGGTGAGGTTGGTGGCGATTGTGTCGTTCTGGTTTGCATAATCCTTGTTTCTCTGCTCAACCGGAACCTGCTTGGCGAGGCTTAGATCATCGCCAAGCCAGCTGACGCTGATTATGCCCAGAGCGTCGGGATCTTTCTTGACTACATCGAAAACCTGCGAATTATTTTTCTGGGCGAAAGCGTTGGGATTGTCGGAAATCTTTTTGCCTTCTTTCATGAATTTATCCCTCATGTAGCTCACGGTAGAGGATCCTGCATTGTCGAATACAAGTTTAATAGAGGTGGTGTCGTTCCCGGCAAGCTGGCTCCATTTTGTTATCTTTCCGTTAAGGATGTCGCCGATCTCGGTCATTGAAAGAGTGGTGACGCGATTGTCCTTATTGGTGATGAGAGCCACTGCATCTACCGCTATGCAATGGGTCCTTACAACGCGTTTATGTTTGTTTTTCATATAGTCGCGTTGTTCTTTGGTGAGCTCTTTGGTGACGATGATCGCCTGGGTCCCGTCGGCAAGAAGGGTGTCGATTGCATCCTGCTCGCTTACGTAGAAGGGAATTATGGAGGATTCAGGATAAGAATATTCAAAAACCTCGATCTCTTCGTTGAGTATATTCCTGAATCCGTCGTCACAGAAGATGGTGGCGCTTCCTTTGGCGTATTCGCCTCTTTTGACTTTGCCACAAGAAACGGCTCCCAGTCCGACTAAGGCTGAGAGCGCGATTACCGCAAATTTATTCAGTTTCATTTCGTCTTGTTTATTATTCCGTACTGTCGCCTCGCGGGAGGCGACTTCCGGCTCAGTTAGTGCCTTTATAAAGCCGGTATGCCCTGAACACGCCGTAGGCGCAAAGGATTGCTCCTATTATACAACTTACCGTGTAGTTGACTATATCAAATACGTTAAAGAAGAATAACAAACCTACTCCGACATAAATAAGAATCATAAAAATGCCGAAAGCCAGCCGGGCGCCTTTGGGAGCCTGCGGACGATTATTTTCGTAACCATTCATAATTATATTGTTTTAGATGTTCTTTAATTTTTTAACAAATTAAAACGGAGGAAGTTTTATAAAGTCACTGTTTTGCCGGGGAATTTTCCGAAAAACATCGGGCTTCCCTCTCAATCGCTCCATTGTAATGGTTCATTTGACATTATAAAAGCGGCCCCTCAGGAGAGGAGCCGCTTTTTATTACCTGTTTCAGAACTTTATTAGTTCTGCATTCTGAACTGTACCGGAAGACGGAAGTAGCTTCGCACCGGCACACCGTTGTTTTTACCCGGCTGCCATCTCGGCATCTTCTTCACTACGCGGAGAGCCTCGCGGTCGAGGTCTTTGTCGACACCCTTAAGGATAGTCGCAGCGCCTACTGAACCGTCTTTCTCAACCACGAACTGAACTACAACACGACCCTGAATGTCATTCTGCTGAGCCGCCTCAGGATAGTGCACGTTATTGTTGAGCCATTTCATAAGTGCGGCCTGTCCGCCGGGGAATTCCGCCTGCTGCTCGACAGCGACGAAGATCTCCTCCTCTTTGGGCTTCTCAGGCTCCGGTTCTTTTACAACAACCTGTTCCTGCACTGCCTTGAATTTATCAGCGTCATCGCTACCTTCCTGAGTAACGACACCGCGAGCGGTGTTGTCCTCTTTCTGGGTATCCATATCCATCACCTCGTTTTTCACCTTGTCGGCGTCGACGATGGCGATCTGGGTTACCTGGACAGTTGCGAGCACCTCTTCAGGCACCTCGATTTCGGGCTGTTCAAATTTCTGTTCTTCGGGTTCGGGCTCGTCTGGAGCTTCCTCTGCTTCCTGGGCCAACTGGGCGGCCATCATCTTCTCGCGCTGTTCCTGCAGAGCCAGAGCCTGCTGCTCGGCGCGATAGTCAGACCATTTGTTTAGACCCATGATCAGGAAAAATACTACAACCAGACCGATCAAGGTATAGAGAACGGCCATGTTGTGGCGTTTGTCGCTGTCTTTACGAAGCTGATAAGCACCGAACTCTTTGTTCTTATCCGCAAATACAAGGTTACGCCATTCCGCGGAAGTTAGATCTACTGTTCTTTTAGCCATTTTTTCTTTCTGCTTTAAAGGTTAATAAATCTAACATTACTTGTGATGATGATTCTGATAATCGATCACCATAAGAGAATCCGCCTTGGTCATGTTGTCGATCTGATATTTTGAAATCGAGTTGATCTGCATCTCG
>CAJTYD010000052.1 GCA_910583775.1 uncultured Muribaculaceae bacterium
ACCGAATATTAGCAATATATGTTAAATAGTATTTTAACGCACCACTAATGATGCGTTATCCCGAATTTTAAAACCTCCCGCAGAGCCGCAAGAGGGTCCACAGAGATTTTTCCACAAAGGCTTTGTTGTCTTTCCCTGATTTTGGTTGGAAACTCATTAGAGTTCGAGCGGGCAGTAGAAGAGGCGCCGAGGATTCGCAGCCTGTTTCTCAAGGCCTTTGGTAACCATCCCGGATTCCATAAGTTTTGCCGCCGCGTTCTCAATGTAATCCTCCATCATCTTGCGGTAACGCTCGCGCTTTGTCCGGAAATCTGATCTACGTTTACTAAGCCCGAAAGGATAAATATCACGCTTTATACCTTTGGCGCGTATCTTATGCTCGCCGGTGGCGTCGGTCAGTTCCATGATCAGTCCCGGGAGGCCTCCGAATATCCAGGGGCCGTCGCTGTAGGGAAGCTCCGAGTACCATGCAGTCCAGTCGCGGCCGCGCCAGCGACAGGTGGCCTTCCGGCATTCATGTCCTAAGATCTCCTTCGTCTCGTCGCCAAGCCTCCATTCCATCTGATGCATCGGCTCCTCATAATAATAGCGTCCCATAATAAATCCGTCGAAATGCATCGTAGAATCCCTGTAATTTTTCATGACTGTTTCCCTGGAACGACCGTATGTCATCATTAATTTTCTATGCGGGCCATTAAACCATTCATTAAACCAATATTTTTCGCCGGCCTTCACATTTGACAACGAATCTTCCTTATAACTAATATAATCAATATATCTTGAATAATTATCGCCTATAGCCAGTATTTCATATACTACCTCTTTCTCCTTCTTTATCGGATCAAACATGGAATGCGAATATACGACCTCCATACAGGCAGTGTCCACAACACTGTATCTTTCTTGAAAAGTCTCATGAATCCTCTCAAAATCGTAAGAATCCTGGCCAAAGCTCAATACTGACGAGAGAAAAACCAAAAAAATAAAAACCAAATTTCTTGTCATAATATACTCATAAATTAAAGCCATACAAAACTAAAAGGGAAACACGAAATGCTGATTCTACATCCGGTTCCCCTTTATTAAAAAAATCAATTGCCTGTTCCCCAAAGAATCTTATCCCTTCTCCGGAAGATTCTACGGTTGCTCGTCAGAAGAGGTGTCATGATCCTCTGTATCTGTATCTGCATTAGGATCTTTCGCGCTACCACACAACGCCGTATTCAAATCAGCACAATATGAATCCCAATCAGCAGGATTATCGAAAAATTCCTTAGAAACGGTCTGAACAAGTTCTCCACACCATGTTTTATAAATAATCGAAGCATCCGCGCCGAATGCCACTGCCGCAAAAGCGACGATAAAAAGAACCTTTTTCATAGCTTTCGCTTTAATGGTTGTAAATTTATCCAAAATTAAGCAATATTTTATAATTTTCAAAATTTTAATAACATTTTTCTTAAATAATCCATATTATTCAATATATTTGATAGTTCTATTACACAATTGATCAAGCAGACAGCAGGATGCCGTCACTCCATGGTATCGTTCTCGCGATAATGCTATGTCATCTCTATCGCCGAAGACGCGATATCCTGAAATTAAAACCTCCCGCAGAGCCGCAAGAGGGTCCGCAGAGATTTTTCCACAAAGTTTTTTGTGCATTTTTAGATTTTTGAGGGGCAAGGTTGGCTGCAATTTGGAGATTGCGCCTTCGGCTTTGGAGGCCGCCGAGCATTGCCGCGACTGCCCTCTCGCGTCAGCCCTCGGCGAGCTCTCGAGCCGAAGGCGAGAATTCCTCTAAATTGCAGCATGAGCTCATAAAATTACAGAATCGCAACCCTTTGCGGCAGAATCCTCTGCGGGCCCTCTGCGGCTCTGCGGGAGGTTTAAACAATTGACAATTAATAATTAGTAATCCCCGCGACACTGCCAATTACCAATTCCTTATTACTGTTATATGTAGACTCTAAAAAAGGAATCATCCCGCAGAGCCGCAGAGAATCCGCAGAGGATTTTTTGCAACGAATTGACAAGCTTATTAGACAACAAAAATCACGGAAAGACACGCGGAAGACAGAAATCAAGGGAAACAGCTGCAATAGCAGCAAGAAGACAAGAGAAGGCAATAACCGACGCCCGGCGAGTGAGCCGCAAACCGTAACGATAGCGATAGATGAAGGCAACCATCACCAAATAGATCAGGAACCATAAGACGACGGCAAAGCCGAGGCCTGTCAGCCCCCGGAATTCATAAAAGACAATATTGAGAATCAAACCGATCATAGCGTCGATTGTCTCCACGATGAAATACGTGCGGCCATCGCCCTTCGAAAGAATAACGTATGCGACCGCCACCGAAGAGGCCCGAAGCAAAACCGACAGTATGCCGACTGATATATAGGGCAGAATCACTTCGAAGGATGGGGCATAGAGGAGCTCTACTATCCAGCCCTTAAAAAGCAGGAAGAGCATGAGCAACGGAGTGAAGAGCAGGTTCAGAAGAGCAATCTCGTGGCTGACGAAGAGCGAGAGCCGACGGGGACTGGACGCCGATGCCGAGAGGCGCGGATAAAATTCCAGGCCGACGGCTGTAAGCATGATACCTGCATAGCGGACGATCAGCGTGTTTCCCGCCTGATAATAACCCACCTCCTCCATAGAAGCCTCCCGGCTAAGCCAGCTTACAAACAGAAGCCCCGCGAGATTCGAGACGAAGGAGGCAAGAGCGATATAGCCTCCGAGACGGATGAACGGGGCCATTCCCTCCCCTTTTCGCGGCCACGATACCCGGTAAGGCACCGTCCGGTCACGATAGAGAAAATAAAAAAGCATTCCGGAGGCCGAATAAGCCACGATAGATAACACCACACCCTTGTCTCCGCAATATCTAAGCAAGGGAACTGAAACGAGCAGCCCAAACAACGAAGTCCGGACGCCTGCACCGGCAAGGCGTCTGAACCGGGAGAGTCCCTGCAGAATCGCCTGTTCTCCGCCAACTAACGAATTCATTATCATAGCTCCCGAAAGAACCATAAACTGCCACCAATAACCGAAGTCTCCGAAAATCCATACGCTGAGCAGCGGAGCCAACGCCGGCAGCAGCGCTCCGCCGAGAAGTCCCGACACCACGCTCCAGCTTCTGACGCGCCCGATCAGTCTGCCGAGCCTCGAACCTCCCCCCTCCGCTGCCGAGACCTCGCGCACCGCGCTCTGACGGATGCCGAGGCCGGTAAGGATGGAAAGAGTATCGATCGTGTTGTTGAAAATGGCAAAGAGCCCCACGCCCGTGGCGTTAAGCCAGAGAGCAGCCAGCTTCATCTTAACCATCGAGCAAAGAATCGAAACAGATTCCGCACCCGAAAAGAGAGAAATAACCCTCAGCACCCGACTCGAAAGGCCGCCGGAGATATGTCGTCCGGCGCGTCTCACAGATCGATGCGGTAATGGTTATAGGCAACGCCCGTGGCGCCGAAAGAACATTTCTGCCGCAGCAGCCCGACGTTGAGATAATCGCCGGCAAGCTGGTTGCATGTGCCGAAATCGTAATAGCGCCGCGAGGCGAAAACCTCCGTAAAAAGATAATGATGAAGAGGAGTGAGAAGATTCAGCCGCCGCCCCTCGGCTGTAGAGGCTATATACTGGCAGTGGGCCACGCGCCCCGTGTCGTAGATGCACACCCCGGCGGCATCCTCGCCGTTATATTCGAGCAGAAACATCCGTATGTTTGCCGGGAAACGGGAGCGCAGCAACGCCATCTCGGCGCCGGTATGGACCGGAGAGACTCCATGTCTCTCCAGAAGACACGCCTCCACAAGCCTCATGAATCTCACGGCATCGACAGTCTCCACTATCCGGAATTCGAGTCTTCGCGACTCCCGGAGCCTTTTTAACCGTGTCCGGTTCGGCAGAGCCGGATAAGAGAGGTCTACCGCCGCGCTCAGATCGCATTCCGTCAGCCTGGCGCCGTTTCTGAACAGGGCGTACTGATCCTCCTCCGAAGGCGTGCAGGCATAAATAGAGGGCACAGTCTTATAGACAAAGCTACTGATCCCCTCCTCGCGGAAACGGGAAAGAGAGGCGCTGAAGACCGAAAGCATGTCGGCGCCGTCGAAATGCCGCCGAGGAAGAATCCAGCCGCCGTAGGTGAGGCCGCGATGAGAGCAGAGTGTGCCGTCGTCCTCTAAATTCGCAGGCAGCAAGCCTGACAGCCTGTTCCCCTTGAAGGCAAGACGCGACGAATCGCTGAAACGGTCGGAATGATAGTCCATATAGTCTCGAAGAAACAGGAAAGTGCCGTTTCGGGAATTCCTCACGAATTCATCCCAGATGCCCTTCAGCTCCGGCGAGTAATCGACTATCCTCCAGTCCTCCATCGAATACGGTTGTTTAGAACTTGTTACTTCCCAAGGAAAGATTCGTCATCTGATCCAGTCGAGAGGATTCATCTTCTCGCGGTTGCGCCATACCTCGAAATGGATAGAGCTGTGGGAGCTGTCCTCCTCTTCGGCGGCGAGCTTGCCGAGAGCCTGTCCCTGGTTCACCATATCGCCGACCTTCACGAACGGCGAGGCGATATTTCCGTAAACGGTATAGTAAGTGCCGTGATTGACGATGACCACGGTGGAATATCCCGGAATGACGTAAACTCCCGAAACCTTCCCCTTGAAGACGGCGAGCGCGCTGGCTCCGGCGGCCGTCTCGGCGTCGATCCCAGGGTTGTCATACATCACGTCGGGGAGATCGGGCAGCGAATGGCGTCCGAAACGGCTCGTCACCTTGAATTCTCCGGCCACAGGACGCGGCAGCGAGCCTCTCATGCCCTCGAAGCCGGCTCCGGAGGCGTTACCCTTCGCCGGAGTGGATTTCCCGGCCGTAGAGGTCTCCTTCTTAGCGTCGCCACGCGGACGGCGACGGCGCGCCTGGGCATATTCCTCGTTTCTCTTTTTATTATCCTTTTTCTCGGCTTTCTTTCCCTTTTTGTCAGCCTTCTCCTCCTTCGCCGGCTTATCCACGGCAACATCGGCCTTCGCCATATCCGCCTTACGGGCTTCCTCGGCCTTACGCGCGGCCTCCGCCTCGCGGGCGCGGCGCTCAGCCTCCGCCTTGCGCTGCTCCTCGGCAATGAGCGCCGCGATACGGCTCTTAAGCGAATTCGCCTCCGCCTGCTTCTGCGCTAAGTGCCGCTTAAGCGACTCTCCGTTGCGGCGCAACTCTTTTACGACCTGATCCTGCTTCGCATAGTTGCCCTTCAGCTCATCCTGCGCCCTGACCTGGACCACGAGCTCGTTGCGCTGAGCCGTGACCATGGCCGAGAGCCGCTCGTTCTGCTTCCGCATCTCGCCGACACGGGCCTCTATCTCGGCCGATTTCCGCTTGCGCCATTCGGAGAACTGCCGCAGATAGCGCATACGCCTCATGGCCTGATTGAAATCCTTCGATGAAAATATAAACGCCAGGTCGGAATTGGTATTGCGGTTGGCGCGGATCTTATTGAGAGCCTTCAGATACTCGGCTCTCAGCGAGGCGATCGACTTCTCCTCGGCTGCGATACGGACCTGCAGCGTGTCGATATGGCTCTGCAGGGAAGCCACCTTAACCTTCGATTCGGCCACGGTCTTCTCTCCGGCGGCTATGTCGCCCTGCAGCTTTCCGAGCTCGTTGAGACTCTTCTTCACCTCGGCGTCGTTGCGGCGGATCTCCTCGCGGGTACGGGCAATTTCCTTCTGCGCGTCATTCTGCATCCGGCGCATCTCCTCCTTCGTGCGGGGTTCCGGCTTGGCGGCCTTCTTTTTATTTACAGTTTTCTTTTTATTATTTCCGGATTTCTTTTTTGAAGACACCTGTTCGGTCTTTGCCTTGTTTTTGCCTCTGCTCTTTTTCGTCTGGGCATAGGCCCCAGCGCAAGGCGCTCCGGCAAGCAGCACAAATGCCGCAAGAACTACAAGATATATTCGTTTAATCGTTTTCACTAAAAGCTTCTGAAAAAGTCCTTTATGCCTACTTGACGGAAACGGTCGCCTAACTTCAAGGGCGCCGGACGGTCGGCTTTCCATTTTATCGAATTGAAGTCAAGCATGGCCACCTCGCCCATCAAGGTTCCCTTACCCTTCACTATCGAGATATCGAAACCCGAGTCGGGATAGCTGTAGCGCAGTCCGACAGAGATGGCGCGCGGGCCATTCTCTCCGTCGTCATCTTTCTGCGGCACCTCCATATTCAGCTCCAGGTCCGACAGGCGCCCGGCCGCTGTGGCGACATACGCCAGCGACAGACCGGAAACTATCTCCCCGAGACCCTGCTGCTCGAAACGCCACCCGGGATTTTCACCGAATGTCGCGGCTTCGGATGCCGAGACTTCCATCAGCGTGGCGTTGACGAAAGAGAGTTCCCCGGAACCCAGCACCACTATTCTGCCCAGCAGAAGGCTCTGCAGATCGGAGATGAATCCCGGATAACCCGACAGGATTCCGCGGAGCGACTCCTTGCAATAGACACGCTTCATGCGATTGACAGCCGTAAGGGTATCGCCCCAGATCTCAATCCGGCCGGCCTCTCCCACAAAGGGGGCGCGCACCGAAACGGAAATCTCGCTGCCTTTCGCCATATACAGCTTGACAGTCGGATTCAGCGGCAGTCCCGAAGCCCGCAGCTTCCCGGTCATCTCCACCGTCTCCCAGTTGTTGTAATGGCGCAACACGGCATCGAGCGCCTTAAGCCGGAGGCTGTCGGTCTCCGGAAGCGAATATTGCCGGGCGCCTTCTTTAACGGAATCGGGCGATATCTGAGCCGAGAGCCCGGCCGTGCAGGCGATAATGGTCATCGCAAGCAGCAATGTCCGAAAAAAGTATCTGTTACTTGGCATCTTTGATTTTCTTTTTAATTGCCGGGGCATTTTCGGAATCAGGCTCTATCTCGAGAGCCCTCTCCCAGTTTTCCACCGCCTCCTCCCTGTCGCCGTTGGCGAAAAGGATATCTCCGTAATGGTCGAAGAGTTCCGACGAAAGGTCGTCCTCCCTTTCGGAGATCTCTATCGCCAGAGCCTGATATTTCTTTGCTTCCGCTGTCTCCCCCTTCTTGAAGAGGATCCAGGCGTATGTGTCGAGGAAAGTAGGATTCTCGCTCTCCTCTCCTTCGAGGCTCTTCTCGCTCATCTCCGCCGCGCGGTCGATGTCGCCGCCGCTCTCAACGAGGAAATAGGCGTAGTTGTTGAGCGCCATCGCGTTGTCGGGGAAAAGAAGGAGGGCGTTGTCATAGTTCATGAATGTGGAGTCGAGCTGCTTCTCCTTGTAGAGGGCGTCGCCGATTCCGGTGAATATCTGACTGACGCGCTGCAGGTCCTCATAGCTCAGAGATGCCGGCACATCCCTGGGCTCGAGCTTCCGTTCCACGGGAAGACCCGGCGCAAGCTCGCGGATTATGTCGCGGTAAGCTTCGACGGCCTCCATGTTTGAATCCGCCATCTGGGCAGCCGAGGCATACATCACCTTGATGTTTACCGTAGGCTTTATATGCTTCAGCGCCTCCCGGTAAGTCTTCATCGCCTCTTCGGGCATGTCGCCGGCGATCTGATAGTTCATCAGCTGGCCGTAATATTTCTCTTCGGTCGGCGAGAGGTCGATGGCATAAGAGATCTCGTCGGCGGCATCCTTATAGTCGCCCTTGGCGGCGCTGTAGCGCGCGGCGAGGTCGATCACTCCCGGTTCGTGGGGATACTGGCGGCGCAACACGTTGAAGAGGCTGTCGCCGCGGGCCGTGTTCATTTTGTCGTTGATAAGCGTCTGGAGATAGTCGGCAAGCAGGCCGATCTTCTGCTCGAGTTCGAAATCCTCCGAGAGAAGGGCCTCGTAGGTCTTCTCGTCGTAGGCGGCGGAATCACCCTCCTGGCGATAATAATCGGCGAGGGCAAGCTTGGCGGCTCCGTAATCGGGATTGAGACGTTCCGCCTCCTTATAATATGCGAGCGTGGAGTCTTTCCTGCCCATGACCTCGAACATATTGCCTTTCAGAATGCGATAGGCCGGCTCGCGCGGATTGTACTCGACCAGCGAGGTTGTCTCGGCGAGGGCGCCGACGGTGTCGCGGCGCGAGATCCGGAACGAGATCTTCTTCATCGTGAGCTGAGGTGATTTCCCCTCGATTGTCTCGTATTTGTCGAGAGCCTCGAGCGCCTTTTCGTAATCTCCTCTGGCCATATATGCGTCGGAGAGATGAATGAGGATAACCGTCTGCGCCGGATTCCGGCTGTAGGTGCGCTCGAAGACGCGTATGGCCTCCGGAGTGGTGTCGATACGCGATGCCATGAAGGCGTAATAGAGCGATTCGTTGTAATCGTCGGGATATTCGTCGACAAAAGGCTTCATCAGTCGCAGCGAGCGCAACAGCTCCGGGCGGCTCTGCAGCGTGTCGAGGCGGGCGGCAAGCCTCATGGAGCCTAAAGCAGAGGCGGCTTCCGTATATGATGAATCCAGCAGATGGGCGCGTTTATAATATTCGTATGCCTGCGCGTCGCGGCCCTCCACCTGATGACGGAGTCCCTCAAGATAATAGTATCTCGCCTTGTCGCGGTTTGCACCGCGGGGGTCGCTGCCGGAGGCCGCGATTCCCGCCGTTATGACGGCGATCAGAAACGTCATGAATATCAAGCTGCCTTTTCTCATATTCCCTTTATAATGTCATTTTTTGCCTGTGTGTCCGAATCCGCCGCTCTCGCGCTCGCTCTCCGCAAGCTTTTCCGCCGCGACAAACGAGACCGTGGAATAGCGGGTCACCACCATCTGGCAGATACGGTCGCCCGAACAGATCTCGAAATCTTTATCGCCGAGATTGATCAGGATCACGCCGATGTCGCCGCGATAGTCGGAGTCGATGGTGCCGGGAGCGTTCACGATCGATATGCCGTGCTTCAGCGCCAGGCCAGAGCGCGGACGGATCTGTGCCTCGTATCCCTCGGGGAGCTCGATGCTCAGCCCCGTCGGGATGAGCCTTCGCTCCAGCGGACGGAGCGTAACCGACCCGTCGGGAAGCCAGGCGCGCAGGTCGAGGCCTGCAGACCCGGGCGTGGCATACGCCGGAAGCGGATTCTCACTTTTATTTACAATCTTAACCTTAACTGCTTCCATATTGTTTAATTCTCACTCCAAATTCATTCTCTTTTGCTATGGTCATATATAAACAAAACTGCGGCCACCTTGATATGGAAATATTAAGGCAGCCACAGCTTTATCTAAACGATGTTTAGCCCTCCTCGATTGCATCGTTGGGGCATACAGATGCACAGCTGCCGCAGCTGATGCAGGTATCGGGATCGATGTGATAGATCTCACCCTCGCTGATTGCCTCTACGGGGCAAACAGACTGGCATGTGCCGCAAGCGATACATCTGTCTGTGATTACGTAAGCCATAGTTTTAGTTTTTAGTTATTTTTAGAGATATTACTCCGCAAATTTACCCATTTTATCCATTTTCTCAAAAAATTAAGACAAAAATTTACTAATTTTGTCTATCTCACTTTTTAAATACAGTCGAATATGTTCACACCCCCTCTCATATCCATCATCACGATTACCTTCAACGCCGAGACCGTGCTCGGCCCGACAATGGAATCGGTAGCCTCGCAGACCTGCCGCGACTACGAGCACATCATCATCGACGGAGCCTCCAAGGACCGCACTCTCGACGTGGCCCGGAAATTCGACAGGACACGGATACTCAGCGAGCCCGACCGCGGTCTCTACGACGCCATGAACAAAGGGCTTTCTATGGCAAGAGGTAAGTATGTTCTCTTTCTCAACGCCGGCGATGCCTTCCACTCCCCCGCCGTGCTTGAAGCTTACGCCGAAAGGGCTCGACTGGGCGACGACATCATCTTCGCCGACACGGTGATCGTGAACAGCAGCCGCGAAGTGACGGGGCCGCGCCATTATTCCGCACCCGAATATCTCACCACCGAGTCCTTCTCGCGCGGAATGCTGATATGCCACCAGGCGTTTATGGTCCGCGCCGCCATCGCCCCCAAGTATGATCTCGCCTATCGGTTTTCAGCCGATTACGATTGGACGATCCGCTGCATCATGAACGCCAACCTGCAGCGCACTACCAACCTTCATATCGTGGCCATCGACTATCTCAGCGACGGTCTCACCGACCGCAACAAATACGCCTCGCTCCGCGAGCGCTACCGCATCATGGCCAAACACTACGGCCACTCTTCGGCCATCCGCCGCCACCTCCAGCTCCTCCTCGGCCGCCGCTGATGCCAACCGGGTCCTCCTCTTTTTTTCCTTGTCGCGCCGGAAGGCGAGAATCAACATGGCGAGAATTAACACAGAGATTAAAAAACATTTCTTCCCTATATATGTTTAAACCTATAGAAGCGAAAGCGCTCTAATCCAAAAGGAGTATAAACATCTAAATATATAGAATCATGAAGAAATTAATCGCTTTACTGGCTGTCCTCATTCTGACGGCAGGCAGCATCGCAGCCCGCGACAAAATCTACCGCGACGCATCGCCGCTCCCCGCGCCGGCAAAAACAATGCTGAAGACCTATTTCCCGAAAAACACGGTGAACCAGGTCAAGGTAGACAAGAATCTTCTCGGCGGCGCCGACTATGAGGTTATCCTCAACGACGGCACGGAAATCGAATTCAACAAAGACGGCGAATGGAAAGATATCGACTGCGGACACCGCGCGGTGCCTTCGAAACTCATCCTCGCCCCTATCCGCAACTATGTGGCTAAAAACTATAAAGGCGCCGGCATCGTCAAGATCGATAAAGACCGTAACGACTATGAGATCGAGCTCACAAACGGCATCGAACTCAAGTTTGACCGAGCAGGAAAATTCCTGAGGATCGATGACTGAAGCCCCAAAACGGTATAAATCATCCCGTATGCTTCAACAAAAAAATCCCGCAATCCGAACGGTTGCGGGATTTTTGTAGAGTAACAGATTTAACGGTAATCCTTCAGAATTTCACGAAGACGCTTACGGGTGAAAAAGATTCTGCTTTTCACTGTGCCTAAGGGCATGCTCAGTCTTTCGGAAATTTCCTCATACTTGTAGCCTGCCACATGCATTGAGAAGGGTTGGCGGAAATCCGCGGGGAACTTCGCGAGGATCGTGGAGATCTCGCTCACAGCGTAAGCACCGTCGGGCGTCTCTAAACCGGAGTCCTGAGAGAGGTTCAGATGATACAGATCCTCGGAAGAATCCACCATCGTATTCTCCCGGACACTCTTACGATAATTGTTGATAAAGATGTTGCGCATGATCGTCAGCATCCAGCCCTTGAAGTTTGTGTTATCCACGAACTTCTCCTCGTTGTTGAGGGCCTTGAGGGTTGTGTCCTGAACGAGATCCTGCGCTTCTTCCTTATTCGTCGTAAGTTTGAGCGCAAAAGAAAGAAGATTGCCCTGCATCCCGATTACGGAGGATTTAAAGGTGTTTTGTTTGCTCATCGACTAATAAAAATTAGGGGATCTTTTTTTAGAAACTCTTTAAATCTCTTTCAAAGGATCTTGATAATAAATTTAAACAGTTTCTGAGGTTGTTAATAGTGCTTTTGCTTTTGATTATAAGGGATAACCGGAACGATAATTCCTATTAGCCCTGATTATCGCTCCAAATTTACAATAAAAATCCAACCCACACAAATTATTTCAAAGAAAAAAATTTAAAACGTTTTAAATTTTCCTCCCATCCCATTAATCTCCTATAATCAGCGAGTTCGGCTTCTGCATACCGACGCCATCAGCGCCATCGTCATTTCACGGCGATTCCCGCAAAGCCCTTAAACCCTTAATGCCCTTAAGCCCTTAAAAACCTTAATGCCCTTAAGCCCTTAAAAACCTTAAAAACCTTAAAGACCTTAATGCCACCTATCTTAAAATCACAAGCGGGTTACGCATCACGCGCAGCCCGCTCGGATGATTTAGCACTTACCTCTAAATCAAAAAATATATCAACTTAAAAAAATCTAACTAATGAAGTCGATTCCATTATTTGCTTCCCGGAGTCCAGTCGGCCGATTCCTGTCCTACGACAAGAGTGTTATACTGTGTCTCCATCTGAGGATAGACGAAGGTCCAGTCGTTTACATCCTGCGGGCCGCAACCCTTGAACGAAGAGTTCCAGGAGCCACCCTCCGTATAGGTTGGACGGACAAGTGTATCGCCCCAGCGTTTGAGGTCGAACCAGTTGAAGCCCTCGCCCTGGAGGTCGAACTTGCGGTATTTCTTGATCTCTTCGAAGAGAGCGTCACCGGTAAGAGTGCAGGTATAGCTTGAGTTGTAGGGCTGAACGGTCTTCTCAAGAAGCTTGGCTGCCTCGGTGTCGTTGCCGAGCTGATGCTGGGCCTCAGCCTCGTTGTAATACATCTCGGCGGCGCGGAACAGACAAAGCTGACCTACACCCATCTCGTCCTGCGACTGGAATTTGGTGGAAAGATAATAGAAGAGTGAGACTGTAGAATATATTTTGCTGCCATAATCATCACGGACTCTATTATAGAACTTATTCTGAAGCTCTGCGAAAGTCTTTGCATCTCCTTTCAGTTTAGCAAGGTCTTTAGCCGTTGTCTGAACTACGGCGCCGGAGCCGGTCACAAGTTTCAACAGATTATCCGGAAGTTCTTCGCTGGTCGGGATACAGAACAACGGCAGGCGCGTATCCTGGGAGGGGATATCCTTTACTACAGACTTTGTAATGGCGGCAGGATAACTTCTACAGTTACTTGTATTGGAATTCGAAGCCGCGTATGCAAAATACGAATAGTAATAGATTGTCTGTTCGTCCGAGTTGTAGGCAGCCCATATCCACTCGCTGTTAGGCGTGTTGAATCCTTTGCTGTATTCATCGGTTCCCATGATGGAGAATCCCTTGCGGGCTTCCTGAGAATGCTCGATGCAAGTCTGCCAGTCCTCGCGTGTAAGAGCGGCACGGCTGTAGATGGCATGAGCCACCTTCACGTCCGGACGCCAACGGTCGCTTTCGGCACGCTTGTAGCCACAGCTGTTGAATTTCTCGATAGCCCTGTCAAGGTCCGCATAAATCTGAGCGTACGTTTCCTTAAGGCTGGACGCGGGCGTCTCCTTCTGCTCCGTATCAGCGGTAAGCCGGAGGATAACTCCACGGCTGTCACCCTGACGGTCTGACCATCTGCGTGAATACATCTGCGATAGGCGGAAGAACGCGTATGCGCGATAGGTCAGAGTCTGAGCCTCGACATAATCCCAGCCATTACGTCTTTCAACGTCATTGTCTGCAATATCGGTAGGAATGTTGGCAAGGATCTGGTTGCAGTTGCCGATCATGCGATAGTAATAGAACCAGGAGAACTGAGCATTCGTATTGCTGTTGTTCTGATGATAACCGCCGTTTATGGTGTTGCTCCAGCCGGTATAGTTGCATTTCTGAAGGCCGTCGCCCTGCATCTCTCCGTAATAGAGATTGAAAGTACCCTCTCCGTTCAGACCCTGCGAACTGAGATACTGGGCCACCATCATGCGGCCGAGACCGTTGACGAGCATCTGGGCGTTGGTATAGTCGGCAAACTGTGTCTCCGGATCTATACTTGACTGAGGTTTCTGTTCGAGGTAATCATGACTGCAGGAAGTGAATACCAGACATGCTCCAACAGCTGCGTATATTAATTTTCTTTTCATTTCTATTTCATTTTAGAGGTTTAAGGAAAGACCGAAACTATATACACGTGCAGGTACGAGATAGTTGCTCTGGGTTGCGGAGATTCCCATCATCGGGTTCATACCTTTGCGCTTTGTGCTGATGAAGAGGTTCTCTGCAGAGAAGCTTACCGAAGCGCCGCTGACCTTGATCTTGCTCAGCAAAGATTTGGGAAGATCGTAGGATACGTTAAGATTCTTGAAGCAGAGGTAATTTCTGCTGATCAGCCAGCGGTCGCTGCCTGCGCTCTGATAAGATGACGTGGGAGACGACTTGGCTGTTCCCCACATGCTCTTCTCTACCGATGTGCTGTAGGCTACAACAGGATTGATGTCCGTGCGGATACGGTCGGGGCTGTCGGCCGTCATGCCCTCCGGACGCTTTGTCCAGCTGTTAAGCATGTCGGGCGAAAGGGCGGCAGGAGCCGAGCCGACGCTCATAAGGGAAGCGTAGTTG
This sequence comes from uncultured Muribaculaceae bacterium, assembly GCA_910583775.1. Classification (GTDB taxonomy): domain Bacteria; phylum Bacteroidota; class Bacteroidia; order Bacteroidales; family Muribaculaceae; genus Lepagella. Next base: position 14,145 of record CAJTYD010000052.1, read on the forward strand.
CTGTCATAGATCTTACCGCCGAGTGAATATGTGAACAGAGCGGCAACCTTGAAGCCCTTGAACTTGATATTGGCGTTGAACGAACCGTAAACTTTCGGAAGAGCGTCTCCGGCCCACTGCTTTGCGGCGTAGGTGGTATTGATTACATAATACTTGCCGTTGATCTTGCGGTAATTGGACGCACCAAGCTGCGAGCAACGGCTCTTGTCGAGCTCAAGCTGACCTGCTTCATTGTATTTGTAAGTACCGCCGATAATCTCGTCGCCATCCTTGATATAATATGTCTCAAGGTCGGGAGTATAGAGAGAATAACCGTCCATCATGTCGACACCTTCATAATGATAGTAGCAGACATCGTAGCGGCTGTGGCCTTCCTGGATACGGTAGATGCCGCTGTAGTATCCGGTAGTCGTTCCGAGGGTCTGTTTTCCGTTACTGTTGTAAGCAGGGGTTTTCTTGTACCAGTCGGGAAGTTTTGTAACCTTGTTCTCGTTAAACGAAAGGTTTGCTCCGACATTGATCTTCCAGTCTTTGTTCTTGAAGATGTCCACGTCGGTAGCGATCTCGATACCCTGGTTGCGGATGTTACCGATATTCGTTGCTATTGAAGGAGTTGTTGAACCGGTCGATGTAGAACCTACCGACGACGGAAGCGTCACGTTGAAGATAAGGTCCTTGTTCATCTTGTTGTAATATTCGATGCTGAGATGCAAGCGGTCGAACAGCCAGCCCTCAAGACCGATACCCCATGTCTCGGATGTCTCCCATTTCAGCTTGTCGGAAGGCAACTGCGTCAGCACGGATGCCATGTCGCCGGCCTGATCCTCGAGTCCGTAAAGCATCATGTATGAGTAATAGCCGGCGCCCTGGTCGTTACCTACCTGACCCCAGTTGGCAAACAGCTTACCCTGGTTAAGCCATGAGGCGCTCTCCATGAAAGGCTCGTTGGAGAATACCCAGTTGGCACCTACCGATCCGAAGTTACCCCAGCGGGTCTTTCTTGCGAAGCGGCTCGAACCGTCACGGCGGAAGCTTGCCTCAACGTTATATCTGTCGGCGTAGTTATACTGGACGCGGGCAAGATAGGATTCCGTCCTGTAAGAGCCCATATAACCTGCGATATCCTGCATAAGAGCAAAGTTGCTGAGAGCCGGCAGACTTGCGATTCCCTGGTTTGCTTTCTTCGTATAGGTATAGTCGTAGCGGTATGCATAGTTCTCATGAGCCAAAAGGGCGTTGATATGATGACGGTCGCCGTAGGTCATGTTCCAATGCAACTGCTGCATGAAAGTATAGTTCTTATAGGTATACATTGTCTTGGAAAGCGAACCATTGATTGACACGGCATCTCCTATAACAGCAGATGTGTAATTGTTGTAATCCGTGTTACGGGTGTTTAGGTTACCCTGAATCTTGACAGTAAATCCGTAAGGCAGTATAAAGTCGGCGTATGCCGTTCCGTTCATCGTATTACGGATGTTCTGACGTGTATTCAGCTCTGACTCCCATATCACATTGCGGTTAAGGTTCTGGTTACGCACTTTGTATTCGAAACCGTCTATATCTTGGTAACCTGAAGCATATTGCTTCTGGCCGTCGATGAGGACATATTCTCCGGTGTAATAGTCATGCTCGTGAACCGGATAGATCGGACTCATGTAGCGGCAGAAATAGAAGGCATTGTTGTATGACGAGCTTCCGTCGCCGACACCGTTCATCGTTCCATGAATCTTCTGATGGGTAACAGTCACGTTCAAACCGCTCTTCAGCCATGACAGAGGCTGGATGTTGACGTTAGCGCGGCCTGTGATACGCTCGAAGTCGTTGTCTCTCATATAACCGTCCTCCTTGAGGTAGCTCATCGAGAACATATAGTCGCTCTTGGAGGTGGCGCCCATCGCGTTGAGGGTATATTCGCCACGGTAACCGTTGCGTGTGGCCTGCTTCCACCAGTCGAGGTCCTCACCGATAGTTCCGAGGAATTCAGCGGATCTGTCGAATACTCCGGCGGCACTGTATATGTCGGGAGTGGTGAATAGCTTATCATCATCGACATTGAAGGGATTGGAATATGTCCAGTTTGAGATGATTCTGTCTTTCACATAGTTGTGGGCAGTGGTCATGTTGGCCTCGCTGGTACGGTCATATTTCTGGCCGATCACACGGTTGTTGAGCATCAACTGATAGTTGACATCCATCCAGTCATGCGCTCCAAGACGGTCATACTCGGCGATTCCGCGCTCATACCATCCCTGGTTCATTCTGAAATTGATCTGGATCTTCTCGTTAGTCTTTGCCTTTTTTGTAGTGATAAGGATCACACCGTTTGATGCGCGGTTACCGTAAAGTGCTGTCGAAGCGGCATCCTTAAGTACCGACATGCTCTCGATGTCATCGGGGTTAAGGTCGGAGATGTTTCCTCCGAAAGGAACGCCGTCGATCACATAGAGAGGAGAGGTCGAGCCGTTCACAGTACCGATACCTCGGATAAGGATTGTAGGCGATTCTCCCGGAGAACCATAGTTGCCGGAAACGGTAATACCGCTTGTGGTTCCCTCGAGGGCTGATGTCACGCTTGATACGGGACGCTGCTTGATCTCATCGGCCTTGACCTGCGACACAGAACCGGTGATAGATGATTTCTTCTGCTGGCCGTATGCAATAACCACCAGGTCATCAAGATTTTCCGATGTTGAAATAAGCTTAACCTCCATGTTGTTGGTCAGCACCAATGTGCGGGGAGTATATCCCACATAACTGAAAGTAGCTTTCTTTACTTTGTCGGGGACCCTCAAAGAAAACCTGCCATCGGCGTCGGTAGCCACTCCCTGTCCTCCACCGACAGGCATAACAGTGACTCCGACAAGAGGTTCATTGGTTTCTCCGTCCACTACTGTTCCATTGACGACGCGTGTCTGGGCACTTGCCGATGCCCAGGAACATAGCAAAATCGTCATAAACAAGAAAATCAATTTTCTCATGTCCGAAATAATTATGGTGAATAAATACAGGGCAAATCCATGCCCCTTCAATAACTATCCGCAAATATATTCAATAAAATTTAATATTTCTTAACTACCCCCCCGTAATTTAACACAATTTAACTCATAAGCCATCAAAAACATTTAACGAACTATAATTCCTGAATAAGAATTCATCACATAATGACATAAAAAAAGGATGCGACCCAAAAAGAGTCGCATCCCATTTATAGAAACCATACAGTTTCCCTAACTCATCCTTGAAGCTATGTAATTAGATTCACCATTAAGAAACTGTTTAAATTTCTTTCGAAAAACTTATTTATTTGTTTCCACCCGGCAGGATGTTGGGGTCGGCGAGCTTGTTGTAATTAAACTCGCCTTCAGGTACGATGAAACGCCATCCATAGAAGTCGTCCGGGCCGAATGTCTGGCAGAATCCCTCGCCTCGGTTTCCGGAAGATGGATCATTGGCCTTCCAACCGACACGCTTCATGCCGACATGCCAGCGTTTGAGGTCAAACCAGTTGAAGCCTTCGCCCCAAAGTTCAAATCCGCGATAGTCCATTATTTTCTGAAGAAGTGCGTCGCCAGACTCTGTGCAAGTAAAATTGGGATCACGTTTGTCTTTATTCAATTCGATGAGAATCTCGCGGGCGCGCGCCTCATTGCCGTTTCTGAATGCTGCCTCGGCCTCGTTATAAGCCATTTCGGAAGCTCTCATGAAGCAGGGCTGGTTCATACCGTAGATCTGGTTGCCCCAGAACTTCCACTGGATTCCGAACAATACCTCCGTCTTGGAACTCTGATAGGGAGCTACCGTTCCACTCAGGAAATTGTTGATAGGCTTGAGGCGTTCAAACTCTTGCTTACCATATTCAATCACCATTTTCTGCAGCTTTGAGTTTTTATTGTTAAGCTGAATCCTGAATCCGTTGGTAAATACTTTGTCGGGATCCCAGAAATCAGCGGCCTTAACTCCATGCTTGTCGGCAAGAGCCTTGTTAAGCGTAAGGAATTCCGGAGTAAGATACAGCTTCTTTCTGATGTCGGTAATAGGGAATCTGCGATAGAAATCATAGTCGATGGCAGCGACGGTATATCCCCAGCTTGCCTGATAACGGCCATTGCATCCCCACCAGTTTCCATCTGCATAATAATAGATGGCTGTTGCGGGAGCTTCGTAATAGGAAGCCCACATATACTCGTCGTTGGCTGTGACAAAACCTGAAAGATACTGGGCAGCGCTCATGATGGGATAACCCTCGCGAGCTTCTTTAGCCATTTTCTCAGCAAGTACATAGTCATGTTTAAGCATAGCCACACGGGAATATATACCTTTGGCAACATGAATGTCAGGCTCCCAGATAAAATCTCTTTCCCAATTGCAGCTTTCGAAAAGAGCTATCGCCGAGTCAAGATCACTGTATATCAGATTCAAGACCTCATTCATTGTGCTGAAGTTCTTCTCTTCTACAGAACTTGACTCCCGCAGCACGATACAGTAAACATTGCCGTTATCGGCATTTTCCCAATTTGGAGCATACACCTGAAGGAGACGAGTGTAAGCATGCGCGCGGATAGTCAAGGCAACAGCCTTGATGAAGTCGCGCTCTCCATCGAACGGGTCAAGATTATCGATATTCTCGATGATCATATTGGCCCAGTTGATAAGGTTGTATGCGTACGACCACATAAGAGATGGGCCCCAGCCTTTGGCACGGTTCACCTGATTCCAGCTGATGTATGTATCACTGGTGCTATGGCCGCAATACAGGTCATATAAGCAGTTTCCACCGAATACTTCTCCGTAGAATTTGCTCATGGCAGCTTCTCCGTTATTGTCTTTTTTGATGGCATTGCTGCTTATCTGTCGGTACATACCCTGACAAAGGCCGGTCTTGGCGGCACGGGCTCCCTCTATCGATCCGGCGATATCGGCGGCACTTGTCGATGTTATCGGCTTAAGGTCAAGATAGTCATGGCCGCAAGAGGAGAGTCCCGAGACAGCCAACGCTCCTATCATAAGAGACGCCAGACCTTTGAAAAATATATTTTTCTTCATTTGTGTATTCTTAATATAATTTAAATTAGAAACGTGCTGTCAAATTGAAGGTGATGGTTCGAGACGGCACATAGTAACTTCCCTGACCTCCGGAATAATTATAGTTGGGCACGATACCGTTGCGGGCCGCAACAGTGAAAAGATTCTCAATGAGCATGCTCACGTTGAGACCCTGGAATCTTATTGCGTTCACCCATTTTCTGGGGAAGTCATAGCCAAGCGTAAGGCTCTTCATCTGCAGATAGCTCGAGCTGATAAGCCAGCGTGAAGAGGTTCCGTTGTCGTGTGTTGAATAATATCCGTTAACCTGAGGATTGATATCCTTGTTGATTCGGCTGGAAGGATCGTTCATGTCGAGATTGGCCGGGGCTGCCGTCCATGAATTGAAGATATCCTTATGATAACTGGTTGTCTTTGAATCACCGCTACTCATCAGAGATGCATACTGGCTGTCATAAGTCTTTCCGCCAAGACTGTATGTAAAGAGCAGGCCAAGACTTATTCCTTTCCATTTGAGATTGGTTCCGAATGACCCGAACACAGTCGGCAACGAAGTGCCCTGTAACTGACGAGATGCGTATGTGCTTTCAGTGGTATAATAACGATCGCCTATTTTCACGAGACGTCCGTTTTCATCAGCGGCCTTAAGGTTATCATCCCACATCTGCTGATTGAATTCATAAAGTCCGGTCTCTTCGTTTATTTTCTCAAAGGTGTGGCTGTCAGGATTTATCTCATAAAGGGAGCGGCCTGTTGCCATATCGACACCGGCCCATGTATACATATAATGCTCGTAACGAGACTTTCCTTCAAGGAGAGCTGTCGTGGTATACCACTGGTTGCCGGTTGCCGGAAGCTTGACAAGCTTATTCTTGATGAAAGATGCGTCAATGCTGGCACTCCACTTGAAATCCTTGGTGCGGATGATGTCGCCATTGAAACCGATTTCCCAGCCCACATTCTGCATCGTACCGATATTCTGAAGAATTGACCAGTTCGAACCGCTCCAGGAGCCGCCGGCTGATGTCGGCATCGTCACATTATAAAGGAGGTCGGCGTTTCTCTTAACAAAGAAACCTAATGTGAAATTAAGGCGGTTATTGAACAGAGCACCCTCAAAAGCAAGGTCAAGAGTGCTTACACTCTCCCATTTAGCCTCATCGTTACCGAGCTGTGAAGGATACATCACAAGCTGACCGTCGACACGCGCCGAACGCTGGGCATAAAGCGACCAATACTCATACGAACCGGCGGCTGCATCAGAACCGGCTGTTCCGTATGAGGCACGGAATTTCAGATAATTGAGCCAGTCCACATTGCTGAGGAATTTCTCCTTGCTAAGGATCCAGCTCGCACCGAGCGACCAGAATGTACCCCATCTTGCCTTGCGGGAGAAACGGGAGGTTCCGTCCCTGCGTATGGATGCCTCTGCAAAATATTTCTGATCAAAATTATAACGGCCACGGGCAAGATAAGATTCAGTGCGACGCTGGGTGTGGGATGCTCCGTAACCTTCGTTATCCGTGAAGTTTGTCAATTCGCGCGCACCGTCCCAGAATACCATTCCCTGGGCCTTCTGATAGTTGTATTTATAATCATACTGATAGTTCTCATGGCTCATAAGCACATCCACATGATGGATGCCGTAATCATGGTCCCACGTAAGGGCTTGCTGGAAATTATGGGTCGCCATGGTATAGTCATATACCGACAGACGACCTGTATCCCTTGCGGATCCGATATAAGGGCTGTCGAACTCAACATCCGATGATTTATAACGCATCATGTCGCCTCTGAAAGTAAGCTCGAAGCCGTAAGGGATAACGGCCGTTCCGTAGATAGAGGCATTTGCTGAAAGACGAGTGTTCTTAGAGTCTTCGGCACGCATAAGGTAACCGATGTTGCTTTCATAAACAGTGAATCCGGAGGTCTGATTCCATACCGGAGCGCCGTCAGGCTGACGAAGAATAGCTCCCGTCGCCACATCATGATCGTAGTAAGGCAATACCGGGGCGCGATATGTATACTGGAACGGGTTGGTTGTGGCACTAAGATTTGAAGAATCAGACTTGCTGTCGTCTGAGGTCTTCCATGAAACGCTTGCATTGACTCCGAATTTCAAATAACTTAGAGGCTGGGCATTGAAATTAAAGCGAGAAGTGAAGCGTTCGTAATCAGTATTTACCAGATAACCCTGAGATTTGAGATAGCCTACAGAAGCATAGATGTTATATTTGTCGGATGCTCCGGCTGCACTCAGGTTGTATTCCTGACGATAACCCGTCTGCGAGATTACATCCCACCAGTTGAGATCGTCATATCCTGAAAGAGGATTCATCACGACCTTCCCTTCACTGTTGAAAATCTGGCTTGACGGGACATCGCCGTAGATATTCCAGGCCTGGTTGTTGTCGTAAAAGTTGTTGATCTGATTTGTAAGAATCTCCGGATACGTCAAAGTCTGCCCCGGGATTGAGAACTGTCCGTTTGTCTGCGACAAAAGCTTCGTCTCCATCCATTCATTAGAGTCTGTGGTGTCGTAGAAAGGAAGACCGCGCTCGTAAAGACCCTGACTGACCTTAAGAGTCACGTCGATCTTTCCAACCTTCTTTGCTTTGCGGGTGGTAATGAGAATGACACCGTTGGCTCCCTTGGAACCATAAAGAGCGCAAGAAGCGGCATCCTTGAGCACAGACATCGACTCAACGTCATCTGGATTGATATCCGAGATCGAACCGTTGTAGATTGATCCATCGACAACATAGATAGGGGCATTTGTTCCGTTTACCGTATTAATACCGCGGATAAGAATCGAAGGTGCTCCTCCTGGACCAGCCATGGTGCTCGATGATACGCGCACGCCGGGGGCGTTTCCCTCAAGAGCCGTGGTTACGTTTGTAACAGGTCGGCTCTCAATGTCGTCAGACTTTACTACAGCTACCGAACCGGTTAGCGATTCCTTGGTGGCCGTACCGTATGCCACTACGACGACATCACTCAGGTCAGTTGAGCTGGAGGCCAGATAGACCTTCATGTCGTTCTTGAGTGCGACGGTCTGCGATGTGTAGCCCACATAACTGAAACTGGCTGTCTTTACTTTGGCGGGCACTGTCAAAGTAAATTTACCGTCGGCATCTGTCGCAACACCCTGTCCTCCTCCGACAGGCATTACTGTGGCGCCGACAAGAGGCTCGTTGTTCCCGGCATCGAGAACAACGCCATGGATGGTTCTGGTTTGAGCGTTCGCTGAAAATAAAACGCCGGAAACCATCATCATCACGATGATAATTAAGTTCCTCATTTTGTTACTGCTTAAGTTGATATATTTATTGAAAAAGTGGATTATTTCCTCTCAATAAAAGGTATTAGATTCTTTTATGATCCAACTCTAACTTGATTCACTCGCAAATATATTCAATATATTTTAATATTTATTAACTACCCCCCTATTTTTTAATATTCTTTAACACGAATCTAACATATTTTTCCTAAGTGTTTAAATGAAAAAAAGCGACACCGATATGCCAATTTAATTGGCATATCGGTGCCGCTAAGCATTCGATTATTTTATATTAAGATCTAAGTCTATCAGACATGGACTCTGAGCCGAAAGAGAAATACCAATTTAAGGATTATCCGAGACTGAGCTGTTCCGGCGTCAGGCCGGTGGATTTACAAATCAACTCTTTCGGCACTCCTGCCTTTAAAAGATTAATCGCTGTCTGAATGATTCCTTCTGCTCGACCTTCTGCTCGACCTTCTGCTCGACCTTCTGCTCGACC
>CAJTYD010000053.1 GCA_910583775.1 uncultured Muribaculaceae bacterium
ACTGAAAATTAAGTGTTTAACAGCATAAATTTAATTTTTGTCATCTACTAAAATCCGAAATATTTTACCATCCCTTTGATTTCAGACATCAATATAGGACGACATTCGCTAACCCACACATTGACAATCACCTTTTCAATGTCCTGCAATTTCACGGACAATCTTTCGATCGCCTGCTTTAAAGCTATAAGAACCCTTTTTGATCCTCTGCCTTTGCCGGTGGTAACATAATTTGTATTGGTGGTTGACATGGTACAAATCAAATCGTCAACACCGACATTTATTATACCGTGAGCACGAACGATTTTTTTAATTTCTTCAATATCTCCAGAAATATGATAGTCATTCCAGTTAATCATATTGTCGATATCGGATGAAATAATCATCTTCAATGCTTCCTCAGTGTCTGTGTATTCATTTAATTTATCAGGAACTTTCATATTGCAGACAAGATTTGGCTTATATAACCCACCCCTGCGGCTTCCTTGGCCGCAGGGGTGAGATTGCGGTAAATCAGATTCTTATATATTGTCTGGGAGCTTTTGCCTGAATCTGTATTTTAGGAAATCGTGATATATGCCTAAGACTTTCTTACCCCGTTTCAGCTCGTCGACAGACATTCCGACCGGCATTTTAGAAGGAATGTTTTCTTCAATATTTTCTATTTCCATATCGGTCAACTCCTCCATATCTTTCAACAGCGAGGATATTGATTCCCAGTCATTATCTTCATCCGTCAAAAGGTCAAAAATATCTCTGTCCAATTCGTCGAATATTAGGCAGAAGAATAAATTCTTGAGTTTCGTCAGGAATGTCACATACGACCACACTGCCGTGGGAGCATAATGACATTCTTTCCGGAGATATTCTGAAAATTCTTTTTTTAGAGGGAGCCTCAAATCCTTTTTGGAAGCAGCTATTTCGGATGGGCGGCCAAGTCCCATCCTCAGCTTATCAATACGCCATTCATAATAGCGATGATACGCGGAGAATGCACTCACCCATTCCTTGAGCGTTTTAGGCTTATAGTTCAACTTCTTGTCTTCAAAGAATTCCTCTGCCGGAAGCCGGGTCATAAGATCAATCAGATCTTTAAGATAGTTGGAAACCGTTTCAAGATTCTTAAGACAGATTTCCGGTTGCCTCTGATATCCACGAAATGCCTGGGCGAGAAGTTCGAATATGGTATATTCACTATTAAAGACATGTTCAAAAGCACTTCGAATGCGGGAGACATATACTTTTGCAGTCTGTTCGGGCATACCTTCTTCATCGACACACCACATCTTAAAATGCACTGTATCATAAGGTACTTCTTTTTCTCCCGCTCCCGGAAAATCAGGATATTTCTTTGGTCTTGCCATAATCATAAATTGTTTTGATGCCACAAAGATAGGACTAATTACCGAGATGATAAATTAAGAACTGGACAAGATTGATCTCCACTCTGTTATAATCAAATAAGCATACGGAGAGACCTAATCCGTCAATGCCTCACTGCTTTTTGCTTTCATATAAGCCGACTATAAAATCGGCCACCGGGTTCCATAACCTTATGTTGCCCAAAGAGTCTTCTTCAAACACTTTTGCATGATTATTGGATCCAAAGTTCTTCATCTGCACATAGTTTGAATAGAAAGGATCAGCATGGTCCCTTTCAAATTCTTTTTGCAGTTCATCCCGTTTTATCGAGATCTCGTTGTTTTTACTCATTGTTATAAAGAGCTGAAGAATCTGGCTGTTGATCTGATGAGTTTTTTCGAGCCAATTCGGGACCCTGCGCTCAACCTTGGCAACTTCCTCTGTAATCAATGCTTTTTCCTGCTCTTCCTCTTCCTTCAGATACTCTTCTAAAGATGGGATTTCATTATTGTTCGCCATGTTTTGATTATTGAATTTATCCTCTTTATCTTGACTCATGAATTTGAGAAGTTTAGTCAGTTGTTCTTGGTTAAGTCCCTCAGTACTATCTAATAATGACCAATTGCTGTCTTTCTCCATATTATTTCATTTTTATTAACGGTCAGGGTGAATCCTTTGCCGAATCAGAAATCGGGTTAGTGTGCCTTTATCCAAGGCTCCTGAAGTCTGAGATTTTCATAAACCGGGTAATGTGACTCACCTGACGATTAGATTGTGAATCAGTTGATAATCTCAATACTATTAAGTTATAATGTCCTTTTGAATGTCTTTTCAGTCTTCTGATAAAGAGCTGACTTTTTCAACTCTAATTTCAGGATATGCATTTGATAACTTCGACAAGAAATCTGCAAATCTTGTGGTCGTCCACTGATTTGATAAGTAATAATTCTGGTTAATGAGCTTATCCCATTTTTTGTCGAATCTTGGATCTATTGACTTCCTTTTTTTATCCTCATAGTCCTTTGTGTCGATCATTGGCATTATCTCTTTGGGCAAAAGGGAATTTATCTCTTCAACCTCGATTTTCTTGTCGAGAAGATATTCCACAATGCGTTTTGCTATGATCTTCATACGCTCATTCTTATGACACACTCCATTCGGCAATGTCAAATTATATAGGGAGTATTTCTTGCCTATTGAATCGATGCTTTGAATAACAGATGTTATACGTTCTATTGTCTCTCCATCATCCGTTTCCTGACAGATTGCCATGGCGGCAAGTTTAAATAGAGGAAGGTTGGTATCCCAGAAAGTTTGTAACCTTTCGATGTCTTCTTTATCGTATGCCATAATTCTGACGTTATTGTTTTTATCCATATATGGTTTGATTAAATTTTTCCTATATTCTTCCACAAACAGCTCTCTCCGTTTATTGGCTTCAGTTGGGATTTGAATGCTATCCGGAATCACGACATAATCATATAGGTCTTGATATGAGATCCTTATGAAACGGTCGCAAATACACGAAGAGTCAATGTCGCCATTATTCCATGAGGGAGATAAGAAGAAAAATAACTGGATCTCATTTTTCTTAGGTTCATATTTGGTTTTTCTTGGGCAGGGCATGAATTCTTCTCCATGCCTGCTGCATTTCAGCTCTTTGTTGGAAAAATACGTGTAATAGATAAAAGTCTGGTGATCATGATCAAGGGAATCGACCTTATTTTCAATGATTATTTTGAGGGGAACAACATTTTTTTCGAATTTTAATTCGCAGGAAATAACGATGTCGGCATATCCTGTTCTTTTTCTTTTGTTGGTCTTTACTTCGCATATATATTCACGTTTAACCTCAATTCCGGATACGGTGCAGCTTTTCAGTTTCTCAAAGTCCGAAATTAATTTCTTATACTCGATCTTTGACATATCAGATTTAATCATTGCCAGCCCGATCATCCGTTTTATTGAGCTTGAATCCCATGTATGTTGCTTAAAGAACCACTCAAGGAAATTGCTATGGACTGTTTCGCTGTGCGCTTTACCGATTATATCAAAAAATGTCTCTGATAAATACTCTTTGATCAGAGCTGTATTTCCAGTATCATTGTAAAACCGGTCAAGTCGTGCCTGTATGTCTTGCTCTTTTTCCATTGTATAGTTAATTAAATGGCTGTTTAGTAAAGATTAAATTGGAGTGAATGAAAATCATAATTCCGAGTAGGTTGAACCGATGTTCAACGTTGTAAAGTTAATTAAAATAGTTTTAACCCCCAATCCTTTTTTATTTAAGACCGTGACAAAGTGAATTTTCTCAGTTTTAATTGCGAATCCCCATTAGTAATATTATAAGTAGCTAAGAAATATTAAACGATATATGTATTTATTTTATCTTGAACTATAAAACTTGATCTTTTGGGTCGCTTTTGGCTTGTCGTTCAGTCGCATATATTAATATGCTCCTTCGCTCCGCACCAAAATCGCCTCAAAAAATCTCTTCGTTTTATATGTTCATTAATTTATCTTAGCTACTTATTGAATATATTGAAGAAGATATATTAATGCCAGGATTATACGATATAATATATAAGAAAGTATAGAATAAATAAAAAATATATATAAAAAGTGGGTATAGGATATAATAAAAGATATAATAAAAGCGTTAATATATAAAAAAGTATATAATAAATTAGGACAACATATAAAAAAGAAAATATGAAAAGGGGAGAAACATTCAGCCTCGAGGCGCTGACGACATACAAAGAGGGAGCGAGACTTGAAGCAAAGTCGGCACGCGGAGGGCTGCCGAACTCGCTGTGGGAGACATACTCCGCTTTCGCCAACAGCGACGGCGGCGTGATCGTGCTTGGTGTAAACGAGAAGGAAAGAGACCGGCTCGTGGTGGAAGGGCTCGCCGATGTGCGCAAGACGCTCAAAGACTTCTGGAACATGATCAACAACCGTCAGAAGGTGAGCAGCAATATTCTTACAGATTCAATGGTGACGCCGGAAACTATCGATGGTAAAGATATTCTTGTGATCAAAGTTCCGCGGGCCGAACGCACGTCGCGCCCCGTATACATAGGCACAGATCCGCGGACCGGTACTTATCGCCGCAACTTTGAAGGAGACTATCACTGCACGCTCGAAGAGGTTTCGCTGATGATTCGCGACTCATCGCTCGTGACAGACGACAACAGACTTCTTACGGATCTTGACGTGTCGGTGTTCTGCCCCGAAACAATCAAGTCTTACCGAAACATTTTCAAGCTCATTCGGCAGAACCACCTATGGAACAACGAAGACGACGCGATGTTCCTGCGCAGAATCGGAGCGGTGCGCGAAGACAAGGATACAGGAAAGTTTCATCCTACCGCCGCCGGGCTCCTTATGTTCGGATATGAATACGAGATTACGGCAATTTTCCCGAACTATTTCCTCGACTATCAGGAAAACCGCACCAACGGCATCTATGCCCGCTGGACCGACAGAATCACCTCCCAGTCGGGAGACTGGAGCGGCAACGTGTTCGACTTCATCCTCAAAGTCATTCCCAAGCTGCAGGCAGATCTCAAGGTGCCTTTCATGTTCAAGGGAAACTACCGCGATGAAGATACCCCGCTGCACAAGAGCGTGCGCGAGGCTACGGTCAACATGCTCGCCAACGCCGACTTCTACGGGCGCCGCGGCGTCGTGGTGCAGAAAAGCGCCGAAGGATTCAAGTTCGCCAACCCGGGAAGCATGCGCGTTTCGCTCGACGAGGTTTTGCAGGACAGCGCCTCTGATCCCCGCAACGGTGTGATGATGAAGATGCTGGCCATGGTGGAATATGGCGAGCGCGCCGGAAGCGGCCTCCAGGGCATCTTCAAGACCTGGCGTAGCGTTTATCACTGCGACCCGAAGCTCGAAGTGTCGACATCCGGAGGTGTCGACCGCACGACGCTTACCCTCGGATTCGGAGGGAAACAGCCCGATATTACGGCCATGAAGCAACTTTATGCATATCCCGTGGAGGAAGACTGGCAGGTAAGTATGGTTAACGACAGTCTGCCGGAAGTCGCTTACGGAAGATCCCCCGAGCCTGTCGAGTCGCGAAAGAGGGAGGATGTTGACTGGAAGGAAAGAATTGGTGAAATGAAATCAAACAAGGACAAAGTATTGTATGTCCTTTCCCTAAATCCATCGATGAATCTTGAGGCGGTTGCTGAAACGATCGGAATGTCAAGAATCGGAGTGCAGAAGATTGTCGGCAAGCTAAAGGAAGAGGGCATCCTTTACCGCGAGGGCTCGAACAAATCCGGCAGATGGGTCGTCAGGGATGACTAATTTGAATTTCCGGGATGCGGTTTATTCCGAATCTTTCATCTTTTTAACGGAGATTATCGTGTGGTAGTGCTTTGATCCTCTTTTATGGTTCGGGTAAATACATTTGATCGCGGAATAAACGTCAGTGGATATTTTTGCTATGGCATCCGACGCTTCTTCCTCTGTGCCTTTGAAATCTTTCACGAAGACAGCCAGGACATAATATCGGTTCCCCGGCAATTCAATGAACGCCACGTCATTGTGGGCTGTCAATATGCCGTCGGGGCGCCGGAATCCTGAGCCTGTCTTGTGAGCGACCTTTATATCCTTTTCTTCAGCGAACGGAGCCGCGATGCGGTCGGCGCCGGTTTTGCATTCCAGAAGAGTCTGCTTAATGAAGTCTCGGCTTCTCTGACTCATAATACGGTTGAGTGTGTCGGTGAGCACTCTGTTTATGAGAAACGCGGCTCCGATCGGCGAGGTGGTATTTTCATAGCAGAGCCGGTGGTCTTTCCACATTTCGGCTTCCGTCACCGAGAGCTTGAAATATTTGTGGAAAATTATCCTGGCTATCGAGTCTCTGACTTCCGATACCGGCTGAACATTTTCGAAAAGATAATTGCTCGCGTTGTTGTCGCTTTGCGCGAGAGCATATCTTAGAAGATCGCGATAAGTAATCTTGATGTCGCCTGTCGGATAGTCCTTAAGCATGGGAGACCATGTGTCGGGATTGAGCGATTCCCGGGGGATCGTCACTACAGCATAGAGCGACTTCCCTTTGATGTCAAAATCATGACAGAGGGAAATGGCCTGATGGAGCTTGATGACGCTCATCATGGGATATTTGTTTTCATTGTTTGCTGTAATGATGTCGTTGGCATCTGTTATTACGGCTATGCCGATCTCTCCGTCATAGAGTCGGGTTATTCCCTGCAATGAATCCTGAAGAAGTGCTATTATCTCGTGTGGTGTTGGTTCCTTGGGAAGACGCGGCTCATGGGATTTTTCTCTGGAACTTATGCATGATGCAAGCAGCATTAGGGCAAAAGTCAGGCAAGCTCCGGCGAGCCCGGCGGCATGGTGTGTTTTAAAGGGTTTCATTTTATTTTTTAGATTGAGTTTGTGAGGATCCAGACGCAGTTGTCTGTCAATTTTTTTGATTTGCCTTTAGTTTCGGCTTCAATTGTATTCTCTCCCGGTTTCAGTTTCACATTGCGGAAGGTGCATACGTTCATGGTGTCCGGTTTGGAAGTCCCGATCTTTCTGCCGTTTACCCGGAGAGTGACGTCTCCTGTATTTGAAAAGACCTGTATATCGGTTGTCTCTCTGACACGTCGGTCGTTGCGACGGGCGGCGATATAGACCATCGGCTCCGGATTCCAGTTGGCGCGGTAGAAATAATAGGCGTCTTTCTTCACCTTACGGTCGTGGGTGACGAGGCCTTTGTCGTTGATGCCGGGCCGGTCGCCCTCGGTGCGGTGGGCGGCTCCGAAATCGAACATATTCCAGACGAAGGAGCCCCAGAGGAAAGGACGTTGCCTGATGATGTCCCAGTTTCGGATGTGGTATTCGAGCTGCCAGTTCTCCGGGTGCCACCAGCTTGTGGGGACGGTCTGCCGTATGGAATCCTGCTGGTGGTATATGCTCGCTCCGGCGCCATATTCGCTTATTGCAATCCGGATTTCAGGATACTTCTTATGGGTGGCGTCGAGCCAGGTCGCCAGAGTGGAGGGCGTTGATCCATACCATCCGTCATAACGGTTCCATGCAATGTTGTCGGTTATGAAGTTCAAGGCTCCGTCCTGGTTGCTTGCGGCGGTCGTCAGACGTGTAGGATCCTCCTCGCGGGCTATGGCCTGCAGTTCCTTTACGAACTCTACAGGGTTATCGCCCTCTTCCTTGATCTCATTGAATAGGCCCCAGAACATTATTGACGGATGGTTGTAGTTCTGGCGGATCAGTTCACGCAGCTGACGGCGACCGTTCTCCTTGAACGATTCCTGGTTCACGAATCCTTTGTCGGCATATCCGCCGGGGCCGACAAAAGGTATCTCGGCCCAGACCACCACGCCGTTTTTGTCTGCCAGTTCATACATATAATCTGCCTGCTGATAGTGGGCCAGACGCATGGCGTTTACGCCCATGTCGAGCATTATCCCCATATCCTCTTCGTGATGTTGCGGCAGGAGCGCGTTGCCGATTTCTGCCCGCTCCTGATGCCGGTTCACGCCATGAAGGCTCAGATGCCTGCCGTTAAGAAAGAAGCCCTTGTCCGGTTCTGTATGGAAATACCGGAGCCCGAGAGGCTGGATTATCCTGTCGATTTCTTTACCGTCTTTAAGCAAAGATATTTCCACGTCATACATGAACGGATCTTCCTTGGCATTCCAAAGGCGGGGATTGTGGATCGAGAAAGAGATGTTCTCGGGCTGAGCCTCTGCGAAAGGCTTGATCGTCACCTTCTTGTCGCGGGTTAATAATGTACGGCCTCCGTCTGATACCTTGACGCGAAGCGTCACTTCCTCATCGCTCCTGTTTTTGCCGGAGAGCCTTATATCAGCCGTCACTTGCGCCTTTTCTCCGTTCACCTTCTCCTGACGCAAATAAACGCCGGGAGAACCGTGGTCGAGCGGCGAGATACATAGGGAATCGGTAACGATAAGGTTGACGTCACGGTATAAGCCGCCGTAAAAATTGAAATCTCCCACAAGAGGCATCACGTCGAGCTGTTCGCCATTGTTTACTCTGAAAAGGAGAGTGTTCTCTTTGCCGTATTCTACAAAATCGGTGATTTCAAAAACGAAGGCCGAATAACCGCCGCGGTGTTCGCCAACATGTCTGCCGTTTACGAAAAGATTGCATACAGAGTTTGCGCCGTCGCTTTTTACAAAAAGGCGTTTCCCTCGTAAATTTTCGTTTATAAGAATCTTTCTGGTATAATTCCCGATGCCGCGCTTATAGTCCCATTTGCCGGAGAGGGCGTCGCCGGCGTTCCAGGTATGCGGCAGGTCTACCCGCTTCCCGGATGATTTGTTCACGTCGTGTGAGAAGCGGAACTTCCAGTCGCTGTTGAGAGGAATTACCTGGCGGATATTATCTTTTTCAGAAGCATAGACCGACGGTCGGCCTCCTGTAAGCAGGAGGACTATTGCCGCAAATTTTAATAAACGGGAGATTTTAGTCATAGAAGATTAATACAATAGCAAAAGGATTTCGATTCGGATGTAAAGATAGTCAAAAAATAACATAAGCGTGAAGCAGAGAGGCAATTTTTTGTTAAATTGTTACGGATTTGAAAATGCTTTTCAAAATCATTCGAAAATAAATTTATATTCTAAAATTTTTTGTAATTTTGCACGCCATTCTGAATGGCGTGTTTTTTTTATGCCGGTTTTTGGTATAAAATGCAGATTAAGGTAAATAAGTTGAATCAATAAAGCCGGCATAAAACAGACTGTTCTGCCGGTAAAGGTAAAAATCTGAGGTATGCTTTCATTTATTCTGGAAGTTATTGGAACGATCGCGGCGGCGATAAGTGGTATCCGTCTGGCTGCAACTAAGAATTTCGATTGGTTTGGCGCATACATAGTCGGATGCGTCACGGCTATCGGCGGAGGCACGCTGCGTGACGTGCTTCTCGGTATCCCGGTGTTCTGGATGCACAACTGGTGGTATCTTGCGGTGACGTTGCTTTCTCTGCTGGCAGTTCTTGTTTTCAAGGATCTTCTTGTCAGCAAAGACAGGATGCTGTTTATTTTCGACAGTATCGGTCTGGCGATGTTCTGCGTGATAGGCATCGACAAGACTCTTGCTAACGGCTTCGAGATGTGGGCCGCGTTGATTATGGGTGTCATCACCGGAGCTTTCGGAGGCGTTATCCGTGATATCCTTATCAATGAAGTCCCGCTTATATTCCGAAGAGATATCTATGCCACCGCGTGTCTCGCCGGAGGAGGAATATTCTGGCTGATCCACTCCCTGGGCGGGGAACTCTATATGTGTGAGCTCAGTTGCGTGGTACTTATAATCCTGATCCGTTTCCTTACTCTGAAATATAACCTGGCTTTGCCGGTTCTGTCTCCTTCAGTAACGAAAAAAAGCAAAACGGACTCAAAATAATAAGAAATTGTTTAAATTTATTTTCAAAGGATTTTGAGAAGATTTTTGAGCTGGTTTCGCAAGTTGAGAAAGAAGAACCCTTTCGGTTTCGACTGCCGAAACTTGGCGAAAACAGCCAAAAAGATTCTTAAAATCCTTGAAAGAAAAACTACAATAAATTTTTCGAAAGAAATTTAAACAGTGAAGTTGTTTAAACTAATTTTTATGGTAAGATTTATTAAGATTGTGGAGCAGATTTGAGCATTTGATGAGGGAGCAACCTAAAGGTTGGTCCCGAAGAGAAGGCTCAAAGATGCCCGAAAGATTAATGAAGATTGCCATAAAGTTTAAATTTCTTCATTAATTTTAGGATACGTAAATTAGTTTAAACAACTTCAGTTTCTAAGATAAATGAAAAAATTTTCAGTCTAAAATTTGGTTTATATTATAAACTTGTTTAAATTTGCAGGCAGATTAAGGCGGTAATCGCGAGTGCCGCCTTAATAAAGCCTTTTATGGTTTATAAAATAAACCAATTTATAAATTTAAAATTTGAAAAAATGGAAGACAGAAAATTAAATGAAAAGGAGAGCCTGGAATTGATCGCCACGATGATTTCGCGCACAAAAGAGCGTTACGTAGGCGACGGCAACATACTTCTGATGTGGGGCTACCTGGTGGTGGCGGTGTCGGCGGCAGTGTGGATGATGCTTGCGCTGACAAGGGACTACGAATGGAACTGGCTATGGTTCCTCATACCGGTGATAGGTTGTCCGACCACTGTGGTGATGGCGAAAAAGCAGAAGCGCGACAGCGGAGTCACCACATATTCCGATAAAATAACGTCGATGCTCTGGACTGTGGCCGGAGTGTCGGAGATTGTACTGATTCTTTTCTGCCTTGGGTTTCTGTTTATAGGCAGTGTCGACTGTTGGAGCGCGATGCTGATATATACTCTGATTGTCATGTCGTTTGCGGAGATCGTGCAATGGATGGTGGTGAAGGAGAGGAGCTTCGCCGTTGGTGGTTTTATAGGACTGATTGCCGGAATGGTGACGCTTTGCTGTGTGGTCGGAGGGATTCCTCTCGACGCCCGCTGGTTTATGCCGATGTTCATTATCAGCTTTGCGGCAATGATGATTATTCCGGGACATATATTGAATTATAAATCTAAACATGATGAAAGAGCTTAATCCTCTGCTGCACTCGCAGCTTCGTCTGGCTGTCATGTCGATTCTGATGAATGTGGAGGAGGCCGATTTCGTCTATCTCAAGGAAAAGACGGAGTCTACCGCCGGCAATCTCAGCGTACAGCTCGACAAGCTCTCTAACGCAGGATATATAGATGTCGAGAAGGGCTTTGTGGGGAAGAAGCCGCGCACGGTGTGCCGCGTCACGGAAGCCGGACGTCAGGCCTTTATCGAATATGTCGACGCCCTGCGCGAATACATAGGATAGCGATATCGTCGCCCAAAAGAGAGGAGACCATGAATCCGTTCAGGAAACATGGCCTCCGTTCTCGTGTTCATGTCGTTGTGATGATTCAATCGGCCGATTCTTCGGCTGATGCCTCCTCGATCATTTTCCTGATGGCGGGGGCGCCGTGTGTAAGTTTCTTTACGGTGAGGTCTTCCTCCGCCATTTCGTTTGCCTTGAGAAGTCTCTTTTCCGAAGCCTCGAAGTTGGCCTTTATGTCTTTAAGCGCCTTTATCTGTTTCTCGAGAGCCTCGATTGTCTTGTCGATACCATCAGTAGCCGCAAGGAATTTCTTTTGTGCCGCTATCACGTTGTTGCTGAAAGTGGTGCGGAACCGATTGATCTTTTCCTCAAACTTGGCGAAATCCATCGACTGTGATCTTGCGGAATCGAGCTGCCGTTGCAGCTCGTATCTTTCGTTGAATCCTTTTTTCGAGCCTTCCGTGATAAGACGCAGAACGGGCAGGAAGAACTGCGGCCGGATAACAATCATCTTAGGGTAACGGTGGCTCTTGTCGACGATTCCGGTGTCGTAAAGCTGGTTCCCCTGCTCGAGCATGGAGACGAGGACGGCATACTCGCATCCTTTGCGCTGGCGGTCCTTGTCGAGCTTTTCGAGGAAATCGTCGTTTTTGTGTTTTGTGGCAGTCTCGTCCATCTCATTCTTCATCTCGAACATCACCGAGACATATTCCTGGCCGTTTATATAGTCGCGGAAGATGAAGTCTCCCTTCGTATGCTCAACGGCCGTGTTGTCTTTGGCAAAGTAGGCGTCGGGGTAGAGGCCGAGGCTCTGGGCCTGCTCGAACTGCATGGAGCAATGCTGCTCGAGGGTCTCTCCGATCATCTTTGTGGAGAGGCGCATCTTGAAATCCTTCAGCCGGTCGATCTCTCCCTGTTTGTCCTGAAGCTGAAGTTTATGTTGCTCCCTGAGCTGGTTTTCGCGATTCTCGGCTGCAAGCAATCTCGATTTGAGCTCCTCCGTAAGTTTTATGATTTCCTGTTCCTTTGCATGGAGTTCCTCTTTGCCGGCGTTGCGCTCTTCGAGAATAGCCACTTTGTGCTCGTTGTCCTTATTGGCAATCTGGTTCTTAAGATCGGATATGATCTTGTCTTTCTGGCTGACGGTGTTGAATATCTCCTTGTCTTTTCTTCCCTCGAGCTCGGCTAATTCCGATTTCTTGGTTGCCTCATAGCCGGAGATCACGCCGGAAAGGCGTGTGATTTCGTTCTGGAGCCGTGTTAGTTCCAGATCTTTCTCTGAGATTCTTGTTTCGAAGTTTTTTTCAGCCTT
Source organism: uncultured Muribaculaceae bacterium (assembly GCA_910583775.1). GTDB lineage: Bacteria > Bacteroidota > Bacteroidia > Bacteroidales > Muribaculaceae > Lepagella. The sequence goes on from CAJTYD010000053.1 coordinate 12,533, forward strand.
AAGCTTTACGGCTTCCTCTTTTGATTTGAACTGGTCTTTGAGTTCTTCGAGTCGGCGGCCGAGTTCCTTTTCGAACTCTTTACCTCTGACCTGGCTCACGATGGCGGCGTAATCGCTTTCGTCTACCTGGAAAACGGTTCCGCATTTAGGGCAAGTGATATCTTTCATAACTTACGGCAATATAAAAAGTAAAATAAAAGGTATAAACTATAAATGCCGCCATTCTGGGCGGCATTTATAGTTTTTTTAAGACGGGAGTGCCGGTTTTATCAGCGGGCAACCTCCTCCTTGAAAGAATTCGCGGGTTTGAATGCCGGAATCTTGTGAGCCGGAATAATCAAAGAAGTGTTCTTTGAAATATTGCGGGCTGTCTTCTCGGCACGCGTTTTTACGATGAAAGAGCCGAAGCCTCTGAGATATACATTTTCACCGTGAGCAAGGCTATCCTTAACAACAGTCATAAACTGCTCGATCACACTAACAACCGCGGTCTTCTCAAGGCCTGTAGCGGCAGCTATTTCGTTTGCGATTTCTGCTTTTGTCATTTTATCTCGAATTTTTTAATAATTTGAGTGCAAAGTTATGAATTTTTTTGGGATTTTCACTTCGGATTTGACAAATGTATTGAAATTTTTCTCACTAAATAGCTATTATTTGTTGTTTTGAGTGAAAATGCGTGTATGTGGGCAATAAATGTGACGCCGGATGGAGGGAAGAGACCGGTTATTCAGACGATTTTCCCAGTTTCCCGTTCACGAACGAATCAAGGTTAAATGATCCCCGCGCCCTTATCAGCGACAGTTCTCGCGGTTCCTCGGTGACGATGATCATATTCTTGATTTTATTTTTTTTGACGTCTGCGTGGCCGTAGATGGAGGTTTTCTCTTTGTTCTCCACAACCTCTATGAAGAGTTCGGAATTGTCGGCCTTCAGGACTTCGCCGAGAACGTCATAGATTTTTTCACGGTCTCCGTTTCCCTCGCAGCTCACGATGTCGAGGCTTTTGAATCCCGAGAGCAGCGATGCGGTCTCTGAGTCTCCGCTCATCAGCGAAGTCGCTCCGGCGAGCCAGCCCACGCTCCTCGGGATATGGATGACATCGATGTTCTCTTCCCCCTTGAGTGAGGAGAATTCTTTCGACGATCCGCAGGCGCAGAGCCCCGGCAGAAGGAGGAGAGAGGCAATCAAATAGGAATATGCTTTTTTCATATCTGTTCCGGCTATTTATCAAAAGCTTTGGTGAGTTTAACGATATCGATATCTCCTGAAATATAGATGAGTGAATACTCATTGTCTTCCGAAGTCTCGATAAGGATATCGTGTATTATGGAATCGTTCACCAGTTTGCCGGTATAGATATTGAGTTTCTCGTTGCCTTCGGTGGTGCTCAGAAGAAATTCCATGCCGAGTTTCTTGATTTTGCTCTCTATCGAACTGCGGATTAGATCGGCAGCCTTGGGAGTCTCGGCGGTGACTATCTCGAGTCCCTGGGGATTTTTGATGCAGTTTTTTATCACTTTCATTTCCGAACTCCCTTCTGCTCCAAGGTTGAGACCCAGACGCATTGCGGCGGGGGAGATGTAGACGGTGGTGATATTTTTGTTTCCGGCGAATTCGTTGAAAACGCGGTTTTGTGAAAATGCGGTGAGCGACATCAGGAACACAGTCGCGGTTACCGCCATAAGTCTGAATATTTTCATAATTTTATTTATTTAGGATATTGTTTACTTCATTTATTGAATTCTCGAGAGCCTTGTCGGTTTCGTCCACGCGGTCGCGGGCGTATGCCATCTGTCGGCCGGCTTTCGCCAGAGCAGCCATGCCGATTCTCAGGGCCTCCATCTCTTCCTGAGAAAGTTCTTCCGTTCCGTTGCCGGAGGTTTTCATGACATTGGCTTTTCCACGGTGTCGGTCTGCGGTCTTGGCGGTTGCTCGGCCGGATGAGACCGGCGCGTTATCTGTTTTGTCGGCATTCGGCTCTAAGACCTTTGCCGTTTCGTTGCCTGTAATTTCTGTATCTGACGCGATCTGCCGGGCTGAATCCCGGGTCGTGTCTGCGATCGATGCCAGCCTGTCGGCACCGGGCAGATCGCTTTCCAGTCTTGAGGCGAGGGGAACCAGCATTATCAGGCAGGCCACCGCGGCAGCTGCGGAAATGGAAGCCGCCAGCTTCCACGCAAATGAGCGTTTAGTTTTCCGGGCCTGGTGTAGCTCCGCATTACTGGCGTAGTTGGCCGATTCTTTGCTGTCGATTGCATTCATTATGGCTTCTGCGAGTCCTGCGGGAACCTCCGTGCCTTTCAAGCCTGCATCGAGGGCATCGAAAGCAGCCTTATCGGGGCTGAATTCTTCCGGCAGATCGCTGTTCTCCCTGAAGAAGTTCGCGAGCATCTCCTCTTCAGCCGGAGTGGTCTGGCCTTCGTAGAATCTGTCGAGCAAATATCTTATATGTCTGTAATCTTTATCCATCTCGTTATCCTTTATTAAAAAACGAACGTAATCTTTTTCTCCCGCGGCTCAGAATCTGTCGGGCGTTGACGGCGTTTGTGCCCAGAGCCTGAGCTATCTGGTCGGCCGAACAGCCGGAATAAGCGCTCATCTCGACGGCGCGTCGTTCTGTTTCGGAAAGGCGCCCGAGGGCATCGGTGACCTCCGTCAGTTCCACTGCTTTTTCAGTCCGGTTGCTTTCAGAAGCCTCTTCTGTGATCCCGTCTATCGGAACAAGCCTTTTGTTCCGCAGAATTTCAGTGAAACAGATATTCCTCACCGCAGAGAGACAATATGAAACAGGCGATTCAAGAACCATACCCTTGCTTACCGTTTCCCATACCCGCAACATTGCGGTCTGCACGGCATCGGAGGCATCGTCGGGCGATCCGGTGATTGCCAGAGCCGCGGCATACATTCTCGCATGGCATGGAAGGACGGCTTCGGTGAAATATTTTCTTGCGGGCGAATTCATTTTGCGCTTTTTTCTGTTTCCGGTTTCCGATTATCTGTTTTCTGATCGGGAACTCGGTTATAAGACAAACCACAGATATAAACGTGACATCACGGATAAAAATTTTTTAATCAATTCCCGTCATTATTATTTTTCAGAGTAAGGTTTTTAATGTAAATCGTATAAAATAATGGTATTTGCATGTCCGTTTTTTATGTAAATACTTTTATATGTTTATAAAGTTGCGTAAATTTGTTGGGACAACTTCAATAGAATCTGGAAGAATAAGTTATGTCGCAGGGAACGGATTCCTTTAAAACGATTTTCTTTAAGAATAATAAATGCATAAGTAGACGCGCTGTGCCGGCTGGCGGACGGTCGCGGCTTGCTCTGTCGTTTCTCTTTGTCTTCTTGGGGATTGCGGCGGGATTCGCCAAACCGGGCGACAAGCCTCTGAACCGTCCGTATGCCGACCTGAAGAGATGGCATCTCGGATTTTCCGTGGGAATGCATTTTCAGGATCTGAATTTTACCCATAACGGTTACGTCACTCCCGAAGGGGAGCAATGGTTTGCGGAGGTGCCCTCGTTTTCGCCGGGTGTCTGTGTGAACGTGCTCGCAGACCTGCGTCTGCATGAGCATTTCAACCTCCGGCTCTCTCCGGGAATGTATTTCGGGTCGAAAAGCGTGACGATGAGGGAAGCGGAGAGCGGCGAGACTCTCGGTCAGGATGTCAAGACCACATACGTTGTGGTTCCTCTCGACCTTAAGGTCTCGGGAATGAGATATAAGAATTCCCGTCCGTATGTTACGGTGGGCGCGATGGCGGCTTTCGACATAGGCAAGAAACGTCGCGATTATCTGCAGTTTAACTCTGCCGATGCCTATCTCACCGTCGGCCTCGGCTGCGATTTCTATCTCCCTTTCTTCAAATTGATTCCGGAGATAAAGTTCTGTTTCGGTCTGACCGATATCCTGCGTCATGACCGTCCCGACCTCGAGGATGATCCTATGACCTATAAGATAACGCAGTCGCTCTCCAAAGTGAAATCGAATATGGTAGTACTCTCATTTTATTTTGAATGATTCCTTTTCTGCCCATATCGAGACCTCTGATCAGGCGCCGGAAGCTGCAGCTTCTTGCATTTCTGGTGTGTCTGGTCTTGAGCCTGGGGGAGGCGGTGGCGCAGAGCGAAATCCAGTTCACGCAATACTGGGCCGTGCCGTCATATTACAATCCTGCGGCCGCGGGGAATACCGATTACCTTCGCATACGCGGCGGCGCGCGCCTGCAGTGGGTAGGCATCGAGCATGCTCCCAAAAGCTTCATGGGAACGGTCGACCTTCCCTGGCGCATCGGCGCGCAGCGTTTCGGCGCCGGAGTCAACGTGATGCAGGAGTCGATAGGACTTTTCTCAAACCTGCTTCTCAATCTTCAGGCAAGCTATAAGATAAGGCTTGGAAACGGAACTCTCTCGGTCGGTCTTCAAGGAGGTTATTTTGATTCAAGATTCAAGGGCTCTGAGGCGGTTTTGCCTGATGACGGCGATTCCGGAACGGCGACCGAAACGCCTCCCGTCTCAGGGACGGCTGTCCCGATGCGCGACGTGAGTGGAAAGGCATTCGATTTTTCAGCCGGCCTTTATTATTCACATAAGTATTTTTCAGTCGGCATTTCCGGGATGCATCTCTTTTCGCCGGTTGTGCGATATGGGGAAGAGGAGACGGAGTCGGAAGACGGTCGCCAGTTCGAGACAGAACTCGGAAGAGCGCTCTATTTTACCGCCGATGGCAATATTCCGCTAAAAAATACGTTATTAGAATTACAGCCGGCGATGATGATAAAGACTGATTTCACGAGTTTTACAGCTGAAGTCACGATGCGGGCGCGCATACGCAGATTTATCTCTTTCGGTGTGGGCTACCGGCATCGCGACGCGGTCAGCGCCATGATAGGAGCGGAGTTCAGGAATTTCTTTCTCGGTTATTCCTACGACTGGCCGGTCTCTTCGATTTCGAAAGTGTCGTCGGGAAGCCATGAGGTGGTTGCCGGCTATATGATTAAGCTTGATTTCGGAAACAGGAAAAGATTTAAACATCGTTCAATTAGAATAATGTGATTAGAATGACAATAACAGACAATATAGTAGTGAAATTGCCCGGGACTCTCAAGATGGGCATCGGAGTCATGTCGGTTTTCGCCGCCATGGTGCTTATGTCATCGTGTTCGGGATTCCGGAGAACCGGGGCTACGGGAGGCGAGCTCACCGGCGTCGGTGGCGTGTCCTGGGGCGAACCTACACCACACGGGATGGTGCTTGTCGACAGAGGCTCGATAGAGATGGGGCCTTCGAAAGATGACTCGGTCGCCGGGATAAGAGCTGATTCAAAGGGCGTTTCGGTGGATGCGTTCTGGATGGACGAGACAGAGATAACAAATTCCCAGTATAAGCAGTTTGTGTTCTGGGTGCGCGATTCGATCATTCGCGAGCGTCTTGCCGATCCTCGGTTCGGAGGCAATGAAATGTATAAGATAGAGGAGGACCGCGAGGGAAATCCTGTGAAGCCCTATCTCGACTGGTCGAAGCCTATCCCCTGGAAGAACGCCAACGAGGACGAGGCGCGTGCCATCGAAAGCCTTTATCGCACCAACGCGCTTACAGGTAAGAAGGAACTTGACCCCGAGCAGCTCAACTATCGCTACGAGACATACAACCACACTGCGGCGGCTCAGCGGAAGAACCGTCTTAATCCGGCGCGCCGCGAATATAACACGGATCTTCCGGTGCCCACGGAGCTGCCTGTGATCTCGAAGGATACTGCCTATATCAACGAGGAAGGCGAGATCGTACGGGAATCCTTGACGCGGCCGCTTACGGGAGATTTCGATTTTGTCAACACCTATATAGTGAACGTTTATCCCGACACCACGGCCTGGATAAACGATTTCGACAATGCCTACAACGAGCCTTATACCCGCATGTATTTCTCGCATGCCGGATATAACGATTATCCGGTGGTGGGAGTCAGCTGGGAGCAGGCCACGGCTTTCGCCAACTGGCGCACGGATTTCCTCAAGCGCTCCTTAGGCAGGGAGGGCGTATATATCGAGCCTTATCGTCTGCCGACGGAGGCTGAATGGGAATATGCCGCGCGTGCCGGCAACTCCGAGACTCCCTATCCCTGGGAAGATGCCGCTCCGATGGATGAGCGCGGATGCTTTTATGCCAATTTCCAGCCCCGCGACGGCGACTATACGCGCGACGGCCATGTGATAACTTCCGCCGTCGGAACCTTCAAGCCCAATGATTTCGGACTTTACGACATGGCGGGGAATGTCTCTGAATGGACCTCGACGGCTTTCACAGAAAGCATAAACGAGCTTATTTCTTCGGTAAATCCTGAATACCGGTATGATGCCGCTAAGGAAGACCCTTACAGGATGAAGCGTAAGATCGTGAGGGGAGGCTCGTGGAAAGATTCGGCTCCAAATATCCGTTCCGACATGCGTATGTGGGAATACCAGAATGAACAGAGATCTTATATCGGCTTCCGTTGCGTCAGGACGCAGATCGGTTTTGCGAAAGGCACCGGAAAGAAAAGAAGAAAATAGACAAAATGGCTAAGATACGAAAATATGCCAACGGGATAGAACGTTTCCTGAGGAGCGAGAAAGGACAGTGGTTTTTCAATTTTGCCTACTCCATAGGAGCGGCGATAGTGATCTGGGGCGCCTTGTTCAAGATTCTTCATCTGCCGGGAGGTAACCTTCTCCTCTGCATAGGCATGGGCACTGAGGTCGCGATGTTTATCCTCACTGCCTTCGACCGACCTCCTAAGGAATATCATTGGGAAGAGGTTTTCCCGGAGCTTGATTCGAGAAACGGGGGGAAGGTAGGAGAAGGCTCGGAGCGTGTGCTCACCCGCGTGTCGGCTCCCGGAGCCGCAGCGGTTTCCTATTCGGAAGTGGAGACCGGTGTGCCTGTCCCTATGAATGTCCCTTCCGATCGTCTCAACGATCTTTCCGACCGTCTTGCCTCTCTTGAGGAGAACACGGCCGAAGGTATGGAGAGCCTCAACCGTAACATCTCGGGCCTGAATTCAATGTACGAACTGCAGCTCAAGAGCATAGCCGGACAGCTCGATTCCATCGAACGGGTCAACAGAGGCCTTCAGGAGATCCGCGACATATATGAGAAATCTGCCGGAGGATCCGAGCGGTATTGCGAGGAGACCGAGAAGCTTGTCGAGAATATGCGTCGGTTGAATTCAATTTATGAGAATGTGATCTCGGCCATGTCGGCCAATTTCGGCGGTATGGGCGCAGCCCGCAACGATAGCGCGGGGCGCCGTGAAGCCCGGGAGGATTGATATATGGCAGGTGGAAGCAATAACGTGACGCGTATGTCGCCGAGGCAGAGGATGATAAACCTTATGTATATCGTCCTCACGGCCATGCTTGCCCTCAATGTCTCGAGCGATGTGCTCAACGGATTCCGGCAGGTCCACAAAGGGATCGAGACCTCTAACGAGAATATGTCGCGGCGCAACGACATCCAGTTCGCCCATCTCGAGAATCTTTACCGTAAGAATCCCGCCAAGGCGCGGGGGGCGATGGAGAGCGGACGCCGCCTTCATGAGATATATACTGCTCTTGACCTTGAAATAGAGAAATATAAGGTAGAGATCGCCAGAAAAGCTGACGGCAAGGATGGCGATTACAGAAATCTGCGAAACCAGGATGATCTCGAGGCTGCGGCCGTGACGATGCTCAATCCTGCAACGATGAAGGGGAAGAGCCTGGAACGCGATATCGCCGCTTACCGCGATTACGTAGCCTCGCTTATATCCGATTCCGTGAAGCGCGAGGCCGTGATGAAGATGCTCGCCACTGATCCGGAAAAGAGCAACGACGGCATGATCCCCTGGGAGCAGTCGATGTTCGACAATATGCCTGCCATTGCTGCCGTGACGATGCTGACGAAGCTGCAGAACGATATGCTTCATGCGGAGTCGGAGGCGTTGATGAATCTGATTTCGGCAGTCGACGAGGGCGATCTTCGTGTAAACGAACTGAACGCATACGTCATTCCCGAGTCTAATATAGTGATGAGGGGAGGAAAATATCGCGCCAGAGTTGTGCTCGCGGCTGTCGATAGCACGAGTCGTCCGGCGGTATTTGTCAACGGTTCGCGTCTGCAGAGTTCCGGCGGCATTCTGGAGATGACGGCTTCAGGATCTGGAAAGCATGATATTTCCGGCTACATAGAGGTTCCGTCGGCTGATGGCTCGGTATCGCGACAGACTTTCGCTTCCTCATATACCGTGATCGAGCCGATGGCCACGATCTCGCCGACGATGATGAATGTGCTTTATGCCGGAATCGCCAATCCTATAAGTATTTCGGTGCCTGGAGTGCCGATGTCGTCGGTGACGGCGACAATGACCGGAGGAACGCTTCAGCGCGAGGGCGACCATTGGGTGGCACGTGCCTCGAAGATAGGAGGGGATGCAGTGATTAATGTTTCGGCTAATTTCGACGGTGTCTCCCGCCAGGTGGGCTCGATGAAATTCCGCGTCAGAAAGCTGCCTGATCCAACCCCCTATCTTCCGCTAAAGGATGCTTCGGGGAATACTGTTAATTACAAGGGCACGCCCCGTAGAATCAGTAAGGGCGCACTGCTTTCGGCCGACCGTCTTGGAGCCGCACTCGATGATGACATACTCAATATCTCATACAGTGTCGTCTCTTTCTCTACCGTGTTTTTCGATCAGATGGGCAACGCCATTCCGGAGCGGTCTGACGGAGCGCGCTTTTCGGAGCGCCAGCGCGAGCAGTTCCGTAGACTGCGACCTGGAAGGAGTTTTCTGATCAACAATGTGAAGGCCAAGGGCCCCGACGGCGTGACAAGGGATATCCCTCCTCTTGAAGTGGCGATCAACTGACGGAAAGATCGTTGACTTCCTATTGATTTAATCAACTAATTATCTATGATATGGCAACATATAGGAAATTATTGACATTGTTTCTGATTGGCGTCACCGCTTTCTCGCTTGCCGCGCAGGTAGAGAGCGGCGGAGCCGTGAGGAAACGCGGAGCTTCCGATAGAAAAGGAGTCTCGAAAGTTTCGAAAGCTCCCTCGGAAAGGATGCAGAAATTTTATGAATCGAAGTCGCCCCACGACGCCGACCTCTCATATATGAGGGAGATATATCGCTCGCTTGATCTAAGGAAAGAGAAGAACGCCGCGTTATATTATCCCGAGGAAACTGTCGGCGACAGCAGGAACCTGTTGCGTATCTTACTTGGTGCCGTCGTCAATGACGGCGTGCCCGCTTATGAGTTTCTTGACGGCAAGGAGATTTTCACTGATGAGTATAGGATAAAGGTCGGTGAGATGCTTGATCGCTTCGGCATCTATTATACTAAGGGAAAGAATTCCACCGAAAGGAATCCGAAAATCGTCATCGACGAAGCCGACTATCCCACGACTCAGGTCCTTACGTATTATATCCTCGAGAAATGGGAATACGACCGCCGTTCCAACCGGATGAAGACAAGGGTGGAGGCCGTCTGCCCCGTGATCACGCGCACGGGTGATTATGGCGGAGAGACGAAATATCCGATGTTCTGGGTGAAATATGACGCCTTGCGCCCGTATCTCTCGCAGCAGTTCATATTTGTGGATGACGACAACAATATGCCTCGTTACAGCATCGACGACTATTTCAACATGGGGATGTATGACGGGGAGATATATAAGACGAAAAATCTCAGGAACCTTTCTATGGCGCAGATGTTTCCCGACGAAGACACCCGCAAGGCGGCTCAGGACAGCATCGACAACCGCCTCCGTTCGTATGGAAAGGGTATATGGGTTCCCACTCGCGAGGAGTATCTCGAGCAGCTCGAGAGGGAGAGGGAAGCCGAAGAGGCCATAGCTTCGGGAGATTCGATTCCGGGTAGGACGGTCGTTACCGATAAGAAACTCTCGCGCAAGTCAGGCGCGCGGACAAAGAAGAAAAGCGTTTCTCGCAAGCGTGGCCGACGCGCTTCCGTAGCCAAGGCGAAGGTCGGAGCCGATCAGGTAAATCCGGAAGCGGCGAAATCGGTGAAAAGACGCAAAAAATAGCGCCATAATCCGTTTAAATGCGGATTTAAGCCCTGATTTGTGTTAACAGAAGTTAAATTTGACGATTTTTCGTAAATTTTTGACTGAAATATTTGCATTGCGAGAAAAAATGATATAACTTTGCACCCGCATTTCGGAAGAGATGCAACGAACAATGACATAATGCTACCAAGACAAGCAGCGTAACCGAAGTAATTCGGTATGTTGAGAGAGTATAAGGGAACATGAAAAGTTCCGTCAATACGATCCAGCCAATGACGCCGGGACAGACACAACACATCAGTCGCGATCCGCAAGGGTCGGGACACAGTAGATTGTAAA
>CAJTYD010000054.1 GCA_910583775.1 uncultured Muribaculaceae bacterium
ATTTTTCGTCATACCGCCATAATTGTGTCTGTCTGAAAATCGGGGAGTATTATACCTTGATTGAGCCGCCGATGAAGTAGACGGTATCGTCGATTATCAGGAACCGGTCATGCACATTTGTGCAATTCCTTGCTTCTATCCGTGGATACTGGGCGTTATGACGGCGTAGGTCATTGCTTATTTGGGAATGGCGAGGGTCGGTATAAATTATTGCAGATACTCCGTCTCCACGCTTTGTCAGGACTTTCAGTATCCGGTCATCCACGTAGTTGCCTATCAGCACGATGCTCATTGTTGCCTTCCTGATTAAATCTGAAATCAGCGAATAGGCATCGAATATTTGCCCCTCAAAGAAGAACCCTTCTATTGGTTCTGAATCCTTGTCGTCAAGGCGCGACAGCACCTCTTCAAATTTTTTATCATGTTCAGATAGATGGCGATTGACAAGTAAGTAATTATGCTCTATGGTTTCAAGCCTTTTGAACAGATGCGCATTACTCATTAGGAAACTACGCATAGCAGTAAAAGCCCTCATAATGCGAATATTTACTTCTATAGCCGTTTTGGATCGAAGCACGCTACTTAGCATGGCAACACCATTTTCAGTGAACGCATAAGGCAGATACTTAATATTCTTTCCACTCTCAACGTTCAAGGTCACATTTTGTGATCTTGAACTTGATGTCACAATTTGTGATATCAAGTCCTGAGATTCCTCTTTGCTAAGTTGGAACATGAAATCTTCTGGGAATCTCTCAATATTACGTTTCACTGCCTGGTTGAGGACACGTGTTTCCACGCCATACAATCGTGCCAAATCGCGGTCAACCATAACTTGCTGACCGCGAATTATATGAATCAGATTTTCAATCGACTTCAGGGCTACATTGTCGCTATTATCCATTGGTTCCAATATATTTTTATCTTCGGATTCTTCCATAGAGGTTGCTTTTACAATTGCAAATATACAAAAACTTATCGGCAAATCAGCAAGTTAGACAAGTTTATACAATTGGGGCGCGGATATGCGGCTATTGCATTTCTCGGGGCAAATGTTTACATTTGCGAAAAGATCGACACCATGAGACTGATTCCCATCATCGCTGCCGCCGTAACGGCGCTGAGCGTGGCGGCGCAGACCGACACCATAGGCTACGCTTCCACCATCAGAGTGCCCGACGGCGCCTCCCGCGAACAGCTTGCGGCATACGCCGCCCACACCGTGCCTACTTCCGCCCAGGTCAGAGCGCTTGACGACGGATACATCGCTTTTGTCCACTTCGGCCCCAACACATTCTCCCGCCGCGAGTGGGGCACCGGTTTCGAGGTTCCCGCGGATTTCAAACTCGAGAACCTCGACACCGACCAATGGGTAAGGACGATGAAGGAAGCCGGAATGAAAAAGGTAATCATCACCGCCAAACACCACGACGGCTTCGTGATGTGGCAGAGCCGCTATACCTCCCACGGCGTCATGAGCTCCCCGTTCAGAGGAGGCAAAGGCGACATCGTAAAGGAGCTTGCAGCTTCATGCCGCAAACACGGTCTTAAGCTCGGAATCTATCTTTCGCCGGCCGATCTCTATCAGATGGAGAGTCCGAAGGGACTATACGGCAACCTCAGCCCCAAGACGACACGCACGATTCCGCGCCAGGTCGAGGGCCGTCCGTTCAGGAGCGAGGTGACATTCACTTTCGATGGCATAGATGACTACAACGAATATTATCTCAACCAGCTCTATGAGCTGCTCACCGAATACGGACCCATCGACGAGGTATGGCTCGACGGCGCCCATCCCAAGCGCAAAGGGGGACAGACCTACAACTACCCTGCCTGGCGGCGGCTCATCCGCACGCTAGCCCCTGACGCCGTGATCTTCGGCCGCGAGGACTTCCGCTGGTGCGGCAACGAAGCGGGGAAAACACGCCCCGTCGAGCGCAATGTGATCGCGTATGCCGAGAATCCAGACACAGCCTCCAACTTCCCCGACCTCACCGACACGGATCTCGGCAGTCTGGAGGCCCTTTCGAAAGGTTCGTATCTCCATTACCAGCCCGCCGAAGTCGACACCTCTATCCGCGACGGCTGGTTCTACCGCGACGAGGACAACCAGAGCAGCCGTTCGGCCGACGATATCTTCGATATCTATGAGCGCGCCGTAGGCGGGAACTCGGTCTTCCTCCTCAATATCCCTCCGAACCGCGAAGGACGTTTCTCACAGCGTGACGTCGACGCGCTCAAAGAGGCCGGCAATCGCATCCGCGACACATATTCGGTCAACCTCCTTGCCGGAGCCGACATGCCTGCGGAACTTACTGACGGCGATCTCGACACATACATCCGCGCCGACAGACCAATCGAGATCACGCTCGACAGGCCTGCCGCCATCAACCGCATCATGCTTCGCGAACCCGTGTCCGCACGCTCCGAGCGCATCGACTCGCTTGCCGTCGACGCATGGATCGACGGCAAATGGATCAACGTGGCATCGACGCCATACGTAGGCTTCAAACGAATCCTGCGCTTCAACCCCGTCACCACCGACCGCCTGCGGTTAAGGGTACTCCGCTCACGTCTCGAGCCCTATCTCGCCGAAATCTCCGCCCACTTATATAAAACTCCAGCTAATTGAGTTACATCAATACATATCGAGCCACTCTCCGTTGTAGTATACGGTGACCGGCTTCTCAAGTTTCTCTGCTTTGGAAAGAGCTGATCTGAACAATGATTCCTTAAATTTATCGAACACCGGACCTTCTTCATCTCTCTCATTATTATTGCAGTAGAAGGTCAGCGTATTATATTCATCTTTCTTGATGCTCGAGGGTTCAGCAGTATAATCTATACTTGTAATGGCGGCGTAGGGGCATACAAGCTGCCCGTCCACAAGCCTACCGACATAGAACCGGTATTCTCCGTTTAGGAAGTCGTCAAAATAATAGACCATGAGATTGCCTTCACCTATAGAACGTATCGGAAATTTCTTCTCCGAAATCAATGCAGGCGTGATCGGGGTTATATCCTTGACAGTGCAGAATTTGGCCGACACCCAACCGTTAGTGAAATAACCGTTCTTATCAACCGGACCGATATTGGCCACCTCATACCAGTCGTTGGATTCCGACACAAAAGGCTGCGTGCCGGAAAATTTATCGGCATAAATGCTGCCGCCCGTCTTGCCGGTGGACCAATACGTGTAGCACGCAATAGGCACGTCATAATATTCGATCTTATTCTCATTATACAATGCACGCGGAGCGGTTGTGGAAGGAGCCTTGCGGATGTTCACGCCGCCATCGGTCGTACATGTAACCATTTTGGAATACTTCGGAGGAGCCAAGTTGAAATCGGCAGGCACCTGTGCAACGCAGGTCATGGAGACCGCCAGAATAGAAAGAGACAGAATTCTTTTCATGATAAAAAATTTTAAAATTCAATAATTCACGAATTTACAAATAATATCCAATATTTACAAATGAAGTCGCTTTAACTACTCCAAGTTTACTCAAAAATATGAAGTTATTTGCTTGCCTAAAACTACCGGATATCGTTGAATCATAATTTTTTTGTAAATTTGCGGCATGAGAATTAGCAGATTGAATTATATATCCGGATTTATTTTGGCCTTGACGGCAGCGTCCTGTGGGAGAAGCGACGCGCACAAGGAATTTGACGCGGTTGCTGATGAAGTTTTCTCAGAGCAACCCCCTAAACAACAAGAAGAATATTCAAAAAAAATTCAGGAACGGCCTTCGGCTACCATGAGCGCCGGTCCGGGACGCCTTCCGGTGCGAATGATCGGCAGTCTGCGGGAGGTATTCAACGATTCGAACCACGTGCAGCTGCAATATGCGCGGACGCTCGGAATCGAACCGATCACCAATATCCGCAATGCCTACTGCACCCGTCGACCGGTGGTGATGGTGAAAAGCAATAAATTCTATCAAGTCGACAGTCTGAAACATTCTCTCCCGTTTCTTGTCCCGGAGGCAGAAAAGCTCCTCAGCGACATAGGCCGCAACTTTATCGACACCCTTGAATCGCGCGGCGGTTCGGGTTACCGTATAAAGGTGACAAGCCTTCTGCGCACATCCGAGACCGTAAAGAAACTGCGGCGCGTCAACATCAACGCCACGCAGGAATCCACCCATCAGTTCGGCACCACCTTCGACATCTCCTACACCAAGTTCCATCCCGTCGGAAACGCCCCCGAACTTCACGACGGAGACCTGAAGAACCTGCTTGCCGAAGTGCTGCTCGACCTCCGCGCCCAAGGCCGATGCCTGGTGAAATTCGAACGCCACACCAGCTGCTTCCACGTCACCGCCATCAAATAAGGCAACATCATAATTCGGATTTGAGAAACTTGCGAAGGCTTACATGTTTAATGCCGGGGTATTCACTGAATTCTCCGCTTACTGGATCCATGGATACCACATATTTGGGATAGTTGTCTTTTATTGCGGCGAGATTGCCGAATTCTCTCTCTATTGTGTCTTCCGATGCAAGAAGATAAACTACCTGGATATATATTCTTTTGGAACCTTTTGTGGCGACAAAGTCTATCTCTCCTATACGGAGTATGCCCACTGATACATCAAAACCCTGGCGCCGAAGATGATTCCACACAACGTTCTCCATTATTTTCTCTATGCTGCCGCGTATATTGAACCCACAAATATAGTTGCGGATACCATGATCGGAGAAATAATATTTGTTGTTCGATTCAAGCAGCAATTTGCCATGTATGTCAAATCTATTTATGGGAATAGAGAGAAAGGCATCACGCATATATTTAAGGTAATTTGAAATTGTTTCCGCGCTTGTTTTTTCTCTCTTGGACGACATATACCTGACAATATTGGTAATAGATATAGGTTTACCGATATTGTCAGCTATATAATTAATGATGTTTTCGAGTTGCGGGATATTACGTACTTTTTCTCTACTGACGATATCTTTAACAAGTACCGTATTATAGACACCTTCAAGATAGTCATTCATCTGAGACCTTTCTTCAGTATCAAATGCCATCAAGCCCGGCAACCCTCCGAAAGTAAGATAGTGTATAAGCGTTTCTTCTGTATCTACCAGGTGATGAAAACGCATAAACTCAACATAAGACAGGTTGTAGACTTTTATCTCGATATATCTCCCTGAAAGACGAGTGCCGAGTTCACCGGAAAACAAATAGGCATTGCTTCCGGTGGCAATAACCTGACAGAGATTCTCCGCATGAAAACTACGGAGGGCGTTTTCATAGTTATCTATATCCTGAACTTCATCTATTAGAAGATAGGTTTCGCCTCTGTCTGGAATTCTGGCTTTTACATAGTCATATAATTGGTCGGATGTCTTGATGTCACGGAATTCATTAAATTCCTTATTAATAAATACAACGTTAGCTCCCGGACGGTTTCGCTCGAGCCAGTCTTTGAAAAGTTCAAGTATCTTGCTTTTCCCTACACGCCGTTGGCCGACAAGAATAAGCATCATACCGCGATTAATTAATCCGGCTATTTTTTCAATGTATTGAGGGCGAGGAATAAGTTCCATAATCTATTAAGTAAGTATTCAAATTTAAACGATAGTAAGTGTTTTAAAATCTTTTATACTTACTGCGGTTTCTTTTGGGCCGCTTACGGCTTGTCGCTCAGTCGCATATATTTATATGCTCTTTCACTCCGCACCGTAATCGTCTCAAAAATAAACTCGCATTAAGTATAAATTAAATTCGAACACTTACTTATATATTTGCAAATATAACAAACTATAGTCGGCAAAACAAATAATATTTGTAAGATTTATCGGTTATAACTTGAAATTTCTGCAATAATTGGCAAAAATGCCCATTATAACCTGATTTTTGATCCGACATAGCCTTCTCCTCAGGCACTGTTCCCATAACGCGTGATACAATCCGCTCCGATTACGCGTAAAGTCTATGTAATTTTATCGGATGGAGCCACGGGGAGTAATGAAATATCGTATACAGAAAAAGGCCGACTCACGTCGGCCTTATTTCTTCAATTAAAACAACAATAACAACTTTTTCAGAACGCTTATAGCAGTAAAATCTTTCTCTTTATCTTGTCTATACTCTTAAGGATCTTTAGCTTATCCTTAGGAGAGATAGTTTTGATCAGCTTTCGAATATATAACATCACTTCCCGAAAAAAAGTTTGAAAACCCCGATAAAAAATTTTTCGTTCTCAAGAAATATTAATTCAAAAACAATATTTTTTACTTTCCATACACTAAATTTCGATATTTACTTGTTTCAAAACAGCTTCTTATTTTGTAATTTTGCAGTTTAAATAAAACAGTTAGCGTTAGATTTAAAAAATGAATAAATTCAAGCGTACATTAATCACGACGGCTCTTCCGTATGCCAACGGCCCGGTCCATATCGGTCACCTCGCCGGAGTATATGTTCCCGCCGACATCTATGCCCGCTATCTCCGTCTCAAAGGAGAAGACGTGCTCATGATCGGCGGCAGCGACGAGCATGGAGTTCCAATCACGATCAAAGCTAAAAAAGAGGGCGTAACCCCTCAGGATATCGTCGACAGATATCACAATATAATCAAGGATTCCTTTGACGGACTCGGCATCTCTTTCGACGTCTACGGCCGGACCACTTCCGTGACCCATCGCAAGACGGCCTCCGACTTCTTCCGCCGTCTTTACGAAAAAGGGGAATTCATCGAGAAGACCTCGATGCAGCTCTATGACGAGGAGGCCGGACAGTTCCTCGCCGACCGCTACGTGACCGGCACATGCCCCCACTGCGGAAACGAGCACGCCTACGGCGACCAGTGCGAGGCATGCGGAACATCGCTCGCCGCCACCGACCTGATCAACCCCAAGTCGGCCATCACAGGCAACGTCCCCGTGCTCCGCGAGACATCCCACTACTACCTGCCTCTCGACAAATGGCAGTCACGTCTCGAGAAATGGATCCTTGAGGAACACAAGGAGTGGAAGCCCAACGTCTATGGCCAGTGCAAGTCATGGCTCGACCTCGGCCTGCAGCCCCGCGCCGTTAGCCGCGACCTCGACTGGGGTATCCCCGTACCGGTGGAAGGCGCGGAAGGGAAAGTGCTGTATGTATGGTTTGACGCCCCCATAGGATACATCTCCAACACCATCGACCTCGTAGGCGACGACTACACGAAATGGTGGAAAGATCCCGAGACACGCATGATCCACTTCATCGGCAAGGACAACATCGTGTTCCACTGTATCGTCTTCCCCTCGATGCTCATGGCCGACGGCAGCTACAACCTGCCCGACAACGTCCCCGCCAACGAGTTCCTCAACCTCGAGGACAACAAGATCTCGACATCGCGCAACTGGGCCGTATGGCTCCACGAGTATCTCGAAGACTTCCCCGGCAAGCAGGACGTATTGCGCTACGTGCTCACCGCCAACGCCCCCGAGACCAAAGACAACAACTTCACCTGGCGCGACTTCCAGGCCCGCAACAACTCCGAGCTCGTCGCTATTCTCGGCAATTTCGTGAACCGCGCCATGGTGCTCGACCATAAATATTTCGAAGGAAAGGTGCCCGCGTGCGGCGAACTGCAGCCCATCGACGAGCAGGTGATCGCCGAAGTGCGCGAAGCAGTGAAGGCATGCTCCGAAAGCCTCGACAGCTTCAAGTTCAGAGAGGCTCTGAAAGACGCAATGAACGTGGCCCGCGCCGGAAACAAATATCTCGCCGACTGCGAGCCCTGGAAGCTCTGGAAGACCGACCAGGCGCGCGTGGCGACGATCCTCAACGTCGCCCTGCAGATCTGCGCGAACCTCGCAGTAGTGTTCGAGCCCTTCACCCCCTTCATGAGCAAGGACCTCGCCGGTATGCTCGGCCTCGGAAAACTGTCATGGGACATGGCCGGTAAATTCGACCTTCTCAAGGAGGGCGACGCCATCGCCGAACCCCATCTCCTTTTCGAAAAGATCGAAGATGCTCCCATCGAGGCACAGATACAGAAGCTCAAGGACACTCTCGAGAAAAACGAGCTTGAGAACTGGAAACCCGCCGAAGTAAAGCCGAACGTCGATTTCGAGAACTTCGAGAAAGTCGACATCCGCGTGGGCAAAGTGCTCGAATGCACCAAGGTGAAAAAATCAAAGAAACTGCTTCAGTTCCTTATCGACGACGGCTTGGGCAAACGCACCATCCTCAGCGGGATAGCCCAGAGCTACGAGGATCCGTCGGTGCTTGTAGGCAAGGAGATATGCTTCGTGGCCAATTTCGAGCCCCGCAAGATGATGGGCATCGAGTCGCAGGGCATGATCCTGTCGGCGGTCAATCCCGACGGCAAGCTCACGGTCATCTCCCCTTCGGCTGATGTCGCACCCGGTGCATCAGTAGGATAACCCGAACGGAATCAAGCCTCAATCAAGATGAAGAAAGGGTTTCTTATACTGACGTCGGCCATCCTGACGCTCGCCTCGTGCGGCGCCGGAAAAGCGAAGACCGCTTCCGAAAACGAAACGGGTGAAGGAGAAGCGGCTGCCGCAGTCTCCGACGCACCGCGCTTCAATGCCGACAGCGCCTACAGCTATGTGGCGCGGCAGGTGGAATTCGGTCCGCGTGTCCCCAACACGGAGGCACACCGACGCGCCGCCGACTGGATGGTTTCGGAGCTCCGACGTCATGGCGCCGAGGTGATCGAACAGACCGCCGACCTCCGTGCCTTCGACGGAACCACGCTCCACGCCCGCAACATCTTCGGCCAGTTCAACCCTTCGATGACCGACCGCACTCTCCTCCTGGCGCACTACGACTGCCGACCCTGGGCCGACAACGACCCCGACCCGACAAACCATAAGAAACCCGTCGACGGAGCGAACGACGGCGCCAGCGGAGTCGGCGTTCTTCTTGAGACGGCCCGTCAGATCTCGCTCAAGAACCCAGGAAAGGGAATCGACATCCTTCTTGTCGACGCCGAAGACTGGGGCGAAGAGAACGATGACGACTCCTGGGCCTTGGGCGCGCGGTATTTCGCAAACAATCCCGTTAAAAGCGGCTACGCCCCCTCGAGAGTGATCGTCGTGGATATGGTGGGAGGCAAAGGCGCCGTCTTCCCGCGTGAATACTTCTCGCAGCAGGCCGCTCCCGAACTCGCGCAGGCTGTCTGGAACGCCGCCGCGCGCGCCGGATACGCCCATCTGTTCAGGAACGAGATCGGCGGAGCCGTCACCGACGACCATATCGAATTCATAAAGAAAGGAATTCCCGCGGTCGATATCATCGAATATCACCCGCAGAGCGGTTTCTCTCCCGTATGGCACACCGTTTCCGACAATATGGACAACATATCCGCCGAAACGCTCGGAGCCGTAGGCCAGACCCTCATGGAATATCTTTACTACTGATATCATCAACAGTGCAAATAATAAGAAACAGATATGAAAGATTTTATTGAAGAACTTAAGTGGAGAGGCATGATCCATACGATGATGCCCGGAACGGAGGAACAGCTCAGGAAAGAGATGACCACCGCCTACCTCGGCATCGATCCAACCGCCGACTCCCTGCACATCGGCCACCTCTGCGGCGTGATGATCCTGCGTCATTTCCAGCGCTGCGGCCACAAGCCGTTAGCTCTCATCGGAGGCGCCACCGGCATGATCGGCGACCCCTCCGGAAAGTCGCAGGAACGCAACCTTCTCGACGACAAGACCCTGCGCCACAACCAGGAAGCCATCAAGCAGCAACTTAAGAAATTCCTCGATTTCGACTCCGACGCGCCAAACCGCGCCGAGCTCGTCAACAACTACGACTGGATGAAGGACGTGACATTTCTCGAATTCGCCCGCGAAATCGGCAAGCACATCACAGTCAATTATATGATGGCCAAAGACAGCGTCCAGAAGCGCCTCAACGGCGAAGCCCGCGACGGCCTCAGCTTCACCGAGTTCACCTATCAGCTGCTCCAGGGCTTCGACTTCCTCCACCTCTTCGAGGAGAAGAACTGCAAGCTGCAGCTCGGAGGCTCCGACCAGTGGGGCAATATCACCACCGGCGCCGAGCTCGTGCGCCGCAAGCTCGGCAAAGAGGTCTTCGCCCTCACCTGCCCCCTGATCACCAAGGCTGACGGCGGTAAGTTCGGAAAGACCGAAAGCGGCAACATCTGGCTCGACCCCCGCTACACCTCTCCCTACAAATTCTATCAGTTCTGGCTCAATGTCTCCGACGCCGACGCCGAGAAATATCTCAAGATCTTCACATTCCTCACCAAAGAGGAGATCGAGGAGCTCGCCGCCGAACACGCGCAGAACCCCGGAGCACGTCCGCTTCAGAAGCGTCTTGCCAAAGAGCTCACCGTCATGGTTCACAGCGAGAAAGACTACGAAGCCGCAGTCGAGGCGTCGCAGATACTCTTCAGCAACTCCGCCGCCGAGGCCCTTCATCAGCTCGACGAGCGCACGCTCCTCGACATCTTCGAGGGAGTTCCCCGCTTCACGATCTCCAGAGCAGAGCTTGAGGCCGGAATCCCATTGCTCGATCTTCTCGCCGTCAAGACCGCCGTCTTCCCCTCCAAAGGAGAGGCGCGCAAGATGGTCCAGGGCGGCGGCGTGAGCATCGACAAAGAGAAAGTGACCGACCCGGCGGCCGTGATCGGCGCCGATGCCCTGCTCGGCGGCAAATACATCCACGTGCAGCGCGGCAAGAAGAACCACTTCCTCATCATCGCCGAATAAGCAGGAATCTTTACCGAAAAAAACAGGTCGTGTGCCCCCCTGACCTGTCAGGAATACAATCAACGCAGTGGCGCGTTTGCGTCTCTGCGTTGATTTTTATATCTTTGCAATAAATTTGCAGTCAAAACCGATACCGCCCCGTTCTTACCGGGAGGATCACACGCTGAATTTATGGCAAAAGACATTATCGCAAAATACGTCTGGTTTGTCGACACCCTCAACCGCTACGGCAAGCTGTCGCGCGAGGATATCGACACGCTCTGGATGCAGTCGTCGTTCGGCAACGGCAATCCGCTGCCGGAGCGCACCTTCTATCATTACCGCCGCGCGATCGAAGAGAATTTCCATATCGACATCCTCTGCAACCGCGCCGGCGAGTATTATATAGAAAAGGATGACAATCCCGGGGCGCAGGCCCTCGCCAACTGGCTGCTCGACTCATACGCCGTGAACTCGGCCGTGAAAGACTCAGCCGCTTCCGAAAGGGTAATTGTCGAGGACGTTCCCTCGTCGAGAGAATTCCTTCCCAGCGTTCTCGAGGCGATCAGCCGCACCGAGAAAATAAGCTTCACCTACGCCGGCTTCAACCGTTCGCGTCCCGAGACCGACATCGTGTTCCATCCATACTTCGTGAAAAGATACAAACAGCGGTGGTATATGATCGGATTCAAGGAGAAAAGCAACGACCTGCGCACATACGCCCTCGACCGCGTGAAAGCCCTCAACATACTGCCCGGCAAATTCAAGATGCCAGACCTTGACCCCGAAGAGCTTTTCAGCAACGTCATCGGGATGACCCTCTCCAAAGCGCCGGTAAGGACCGTAAAACTGCAGACCACCCCACAGCAGGCCAAATACTTCCGCGCCCTCCCGCTGCATCCAACCCAGCAGGAGGAACTAAACGACAGCTATTCAATTTTCACCTACCAGCTCAAACTCAATTACGAACTCGTCCATGAGATTCTCGGCTACGGCTCCGCGGTGAAGGTGCTTGTTCCCCGCGAGCTGCAGCTGATGGTAGAGGAGGAGCTGAAGGCAACTCTCGCCCAATACCGGTCATGACGCAACCATTCCTCTCTCCGCAGCGTTTTTTCTATAACTTCCCCAAACCTTAAAGTCCTTAAGGCCCTTAAAGACCTTTAGGCCTTTCAACCAAAATATTTATTATGGAATCAAATTTTATAGATTATGTCAAGATAATGTGTCGATCCGGGAAAGGGGGCGCAGGCAGCCGCCATTTCCATCGCGCCAAATATATCCCCAAGGGCGGTCCGGACGGCGGCGACGGGGGCCGCGGCGGCCATATCATCCTGAAGGGAAACCGCCATCTATGGACACTCCTTCCCCTTCGCTACAAGCGTCACATCTTCGCGACAAACGGCCAGAGCGGCGGCGAAAACCGCTCCACCGGCAAAGACGGAGTCGACCAGATCATCGAAGTGCCCATCGGGACCACCGTCTTCGACGCCGACACCGGCGACTTTCTCTGCGAGGTGACGGAAGACGGCGAGGAGGTGAAGCTCCTTCGCGGAGGCAAGGGAGGGCTGGGCAACTGGCATTTCGCCACTGCCACCAACCGCGCGCCCCGCTACGCCCAGCCCGGACAGCCGGGCCTTGAGAAGACCGTCATCCTCGAGCTCAAGCTCCTCGGAGACGTAGGTCTCGTCGGTTTTCCCAACGCCGGTAAGTCGACCCTTCTTTCAGCCATATCCGCCGCACGTCCCAAAATCGCCGACTATCCCTTCACAACGATGGAGCCGAGTCTCGGAATCGTAGACTACCGCGACGGCAAGTCGTTCGTCATGGCCGACATCCCCGGAATCATCGAAGGAGCGAGCGAGGGCAAAGGACTCGGTCTGCGTTTCCTCCGCCATATCGAGCGCAACGCCGTACTGCTATTCATGGTTCCCGCAGACTCGGCCGACATAAAGAAGGATTACGGGATTCTGCTCCGCGAGGTCAGCGAATTCAATCCCGAACTTGCCGACAAAAGCCGCGTGCTCGCCATCTCCAAGAGCGATATGCTTGACGACGAGCTCCGCGAGGCGATCTCCGCGGAACTACCCGAGGGAGTGCCAACGGTCTTCATTTCCGCAGTGACCGGCCAGGGGCTCACCGAACTCAAGGACCTCCTCTGGCGCGAGATCAATTCCGAAGAGAACAGGAACAACTTTACGATCACCCACCGCCGGCTCGACCCGCGACACCGCGTCGAGGAGGAAGACAATTTCATCTTCGAGCAGCCCGAAGACGAAGAGCCCGACTTCAGCGGAATGACCGACGAAGACTGGAACGACGAGTTCTGGGACGAGGAATCCTCCGTAAATCCCGACTAAAAACCAAATTATCCCGATTAATCAGGATCAATCCCGATTAACCCTGATTAATCTCGAAAACCATCATGGAACTTTTAAAAATCGACCTTAACCGAATTCTCCGTTCGCGCATCGGCGGATGGAAAGGGAAGCTTATCCCCGGATTCCTTATCTCCGGGCTGGAGAGACTGATCCATCAGAAGGAGCTCAACGAGATCCTCTCCACCACCTATCCCGCCGAAGGCTCCGACTTCTCCGACGGCGTCTACCGTTATCTCGATCTCGGGATTTCGGCCTACGGAATGGAGAACATCGAGGAGGGAAAGCGTTATGTCTTCGCCTCCAACCATCCGTTGGGAGGTCTCGACGGCATCGGGCTCATCAAGATCTTGGGGCGCCGTTATGGAGATGACAACGTCCGCTTCCTTGTCAACGACATGCTGATGAACGTCGAGCCTCTCAGAAAGGTGTTTCTGCCCGTCAATAAATACGGATCGCAGGGCCGCGACGCCGCGAAAGCAATAAGCGAGGCCTACGCCTCCGACCGCCAGATACTTATGTTTCCGGCCGGACTCGTGTCGCGGCTTCATCCCGACGGGGGCATCCGCGATCTCGAATGGCAGAAATCGTTCATAGCCAAAGCCATAGAATCCGGCCGCGACATCATCCCGGTCTATTTCGAAGGGCTTAACAGACGCCGCTTCTACCGCCTCGCCAGGCTGCGCCGGCGCTTAGGCATCAAGGTCAATCTCGAGCAGGCGCTTCTCCCCTCCGAGGTATGTGCCGCCAGAGGCAAGAGCTTCAAGGTCACCTTCGGCAAACCGGTCCCGGTCGAAAGTCTCAAGGAATCAGATAAATCTTATTCTGAACTCGCCCGAAACCTTCATGATTATATTTATGAAAAGTTAGCGATTCATGATGGAAAATCCACGAAAACTGATTAACTTTGCATGCGGATTTACAAAATCACGACACGTGGAAACAAAATACATTTTCGTAACCGGCGGAGTAGTGTCATCATTAGGCAAGGGAATCATATCCTCATCGCTTGCCAGACTGCTGCTCTCCAGAGGATATTCAGTGACAATTCAAAAGTTTGATCCCTACATCAACATCGATCCCGGAACGCTAAACCCCTACGAACATGGCGAATGCTATGTCACCGACGACGGCCATGAGGCCGATCTCGACCTGGGGCATTACGAAAGGTTCACCGACATCCACACCTCCCGCGCCAACAACGTGACTACGGGCCGGGTCTATCAGTCGGTGATAAACAAGGAAAGACACGGCGACTATCTCGGCAAGACAGTCCAGATAGTTCCCCACATCACCGACGAGATCAAACGCGACGTCAAACTTCTGGGCAACACCGGCAAATACGACTTTGTGATAACCGAAATCGGAGGCACTGTCGGCGACATCGAATCTACGCCATACCTGGAGGCCGTCCGCCAGCTTCGCTGGGAATTAGGACGCTCGGCCCTCTGCATCCATCTCACATACGTGCCGTATATCCGCGCGGCCAAGGAGCTGAAGACAAAGCCGACGCAGCATTCGGTGAAGCTCCTGCAATCGGTGGGCATCCAGCCCGACATCCTGGTGCTCCGCACCGAGAAGGAGATTCCGCCCGCCATGCGGAGGAAAGTGGCGCAGTTCTGCAACGTCCGTCCCGAAGCCGTGATCCAGAGCATCGACGCCCCCTCGATCTACGAGGTTCCTCTCATGATGCATGAACAGGGACTTGACAGCCTTGTGGTGGAGATGACCGGAACGGAGAAGCACTCCGAACCCGACCTGACCGCCTGGAACCACTTCCTGCACAAGCTCGAAAACGCCCGGGAAACGGTTAACATCGCCCTTGTCGGCAAATACGTCGAGCTGCAGGACGCCTACAAAAGCATCAGCGAATCGCTTATGCAGGCCGCTACCTACTGCGACCGCCGGCTGAACCTTGTCTACGTGCATTCAGAGAAGGTGACGGAGGCCAACGTAGAGGAGAAACTCGCCGGAATGGACGGAGTTATAATCGCTCCCGGTTTCGGACAGAGAGGAATTGAAGGAAAATTCACGGCCCTGAAGTGGTGTCGTGAACATGATATACCGACATTCGGAATCTGCCTGGGGATGCAGTGCATGGTGATAGAGTTCGCCCGCAACGTGCTCGGCCTCGAGAACGCCAACTCCACGGAGATGGATCCGGGCACCAGACACAACGTGATCGACCTTATGGAGGAGCAGAAGAGCATCTCCAACATGGGAGGCACGATGCGACTCGGAGCATACGAGTGCCGTCTGAAAGAGGGCTCTATTCCCGCCGAGGCATACGGCCGTGAACTTGTAAGCGAGCGACACCGCCACCGCTTCGAGTTCAACGAGGAATTCCGCTCCCGTTTCGAGGAAGCCGGCATGGAATGCGTAGGCGAGAATCCCGACACCGGCCTGGTGGAGATCGTCCAGATTCCGTCGCTGACCTGGTTTGTCGGAACGCAGTATCATCCGGAATATAAATCAACAGTGCTTCACCCCAATCCGCTGTTCATGTCGTTCATAAAGGCGGCCATCGCATACAGCGAGAAAAAGGGGAAAGCCGACGCATAAACATCATATAATAGAATTAGTTTAAACAACTTTAATGGATAAGAACACGATCAACGGCCTTCTGCTGATGCTTGCGGTTTTCCTGCTGTTCATGTGGCTATCGCCAAAAAACCAGGATACACCCGCAGAGCAGGCAGATAACGCCGCCAAGACCGAACAGGGCGCCCCCGTGGCAATGGGGCTCGACTCCCTGACTTCTACGGAACGCGAATGGCTCGTCAAGAACA
Source organism: uncultured Muribaculaceae bacterium (assembly GCA_910583775.1). GTDB lineage: Bacteria > Bacteroidota > Bacteroidia > Bacteroidales > Muribaculaceae > Lepagella. Next base: position 15,860 of record CAJTYD010000054.1, read on the forward strand.
TCTCTGACAATGGCGTCCCCGAAACTCTCGCAAACGGCACTCACGCCTTCCGTCTCACCCAGGGCGACGTAAACCTCACCCTCGCCGGAGATTCCGTTTACGGAACCGTAACCGTCGACGGCAATCAGCTCGCCTGGGGCGACATCGTGGCCGGAAACGCCTCCGCCATCCCGGTGGCTCAGCAGAGAAAGGCCATCGAGACGGTGCGCCAGATTTCGATGAATCTCGGCAAATACGGCAAGTTCACTAAGTTCCTCACGGGCACCTCGAAGAAGGTGAAACTCGAGAACGACGCGCTCGCGCTCGAATTCGACTCGAAATCGGGCTCCGTGACACGCGCCGAACTCAAGAAATACGACACCGAGTATTCCGCCGACGAAACGCAGAAAAGCAAGAAGAAGGTAGTTGTCTTCCAGGGCGACCATAACCGCTTCAACTTCCAGCTCCCCATGCCTCAGGCAATCGAGACGGCCGATCTCTATTTCACGCCTAAGGTGCTCAACGACTCGACAGTGCTTATGGCCCTCGACGTCACCGACGACGCTTTCTGGGGCATCGAATACACCCTGCCCCGCGGCGAAAGCTACGTTGTCCGCATGAGAATCGTGCAGAAGAACATGGCCCCGGTGGTGATGTCGAACTCCCGCACCCTCGGTCTCGACTGGCAGCAGGATATCGCCCGCCAGGAGAGAGGCCGTATGTTCGAAGAGCGTAACTCCGCGCTTTACTATAAGTTCGCAGGCGGATCCGTGGAGCATCTTTCTGAAAACAAGGATGACTCCGAGGAGCGGCAGACCAAGGTGAGATGGATCGGCTTCAAGAACCAGTTCTTCTCAACCGTGCTCGTCTCCGACCGCGCCTTCAACATGGCCGACTTCAGCTCGAGCGTGCTCAAGGGCTCCGACTATCTCAAGAGCATGACGGCCGTGGCCCAGGTGAACGATTACGACTGGAATTCGGAAAACCCCGCCAGCTTCCACCTCTTCATCGGTCCGAACCTCTATCCTCTTCTCTCGCATCTGGACAAGGAGATCAACGTCGGCGAGGATCTTAAGCTCACCAAGGTCATCCCTCTGGGCTGGAACATCTTCCGCTGGATCAACACCGGAATCATCATCCCTATATTCAGCTTCTTAGGCACATTCATATCCAATTACGGCATCATCATCCTTCTGCTCACTCTCTTTATCAAGCTCGTGCTCTTCCCCTTCACCTACAAGAGCTACAAGAGCCAGGCCAAGATGCGTGTGCTCGCCCCCGACATCAAGGCGATCAACGAGAAATATCCCGGTAACGAGAACGCCATGATACGCCAGCAGAAAACGATGGCTCTTTATTCCAAGGCCGGCGCGAGCCCGATGTCGGGGTGTCTGCCTATGCTTCTCCAGATGCCTATCCTCTTCGCGATGTTCAGCTTCTTCCCGAGCTGCATCGAGCTCCGCGGCCAGAGCTTCCTCTGGGCGCACGACCTCTCGGCTCCCGACGCAATCATCACCTGGAGCGGCAACATTCCGTTCATCACCGAATACTTCGGCAACCATATCTCGCTCTTCTGTCTTCTGATGACGGTCACCAACATCGTCTATACCTACATCAACATGCAGAACCAGGCAAACACGATGCCCGGAATGAAATGGATGATGTATCTTATGCCGGTGTTCTTCCTCGTCTTCTTCAACAACTACGCCGCAGGCCTTTCCTATTATTACTTCCTTTCGCTTCTGATCACCATCATCCAGACCTACGCGTTCCGGTATGTGATCAAAGAGGAGGACGTGAGAAGGCAGATGGCTGAAAACGCCAAGAAACCGCGCAAAAAATCCGGATTCATGGCCCGTCTCGAAGAGATGCAGCGCCAGCAGCAGGCAATGCTCCGCGAGCAGCAGAAGCGAAACGGCGGCCGTCGCTGATTCCGCAAAAAAGACATAATGAAACAACTGAGGATAATACGGGTGTTTATCGCCACACTCTTTTTCATCGCGTCGGTGGCCTTTCTGACGATAGGACCCGATGTGCATCCCATGGCGGTGGCCTCCGAGAAATCGCAGGTATTGCTCTCAGCCGTTTCCCTTTCATTAGGAGCCACACTTGTGTGGCTCCTTCTCACTTTTCTCTTCGGCCGTATCTATTGCTCCACGGTCTGCCCGATCGGTACGCTCACCGATATCGTAATGCGCTTGAGGAGAAAGATCCCGCGTCTTAACCGCCCAACCTCCTACGCCCATCCCAGGCGCTGGTCGATCCATATCCTTATCGTCTATGTGGTCTGCCTTATCATCGGCCTTGTGGTGGTGCCTTTCCTGATCGAACCGTGGAACATAATGCGCAACATAGCCTCCACGATACGTCCGTCGGCGGTCGAGACAACCTGGATTTCGCTCGGCCTCGGAGCCGTGACAGGCGCAGCCGCCGGCATCGCCTCCCTCCTCATCCTCCTAATGCTGGCTCTCTTCAAGGGACGTGCCTTCTGCACCGATATCTGCCCTTTGGGAACCGCCATGGGGCTGCTCGGCGAACAGACGGTGTTCCATATCGAGATCGATCCGGACAGATGCGTCAGCTGCGGCCGATGCGAGGATCAGTGTAAGGCCCGCTGCATAAAGGTGGTGAGCCGCTATGTCGACAACTCACGTTGCGTCCGCTGCTTCGACTGTATCGCCGAATGCCCTGAAGACGCAATCCGGTTCCAGATGAACCGGAACCGCCCTGCAACGCCTCTTCTTCAAAAAACTAAAAAATCCGTAAAATGAAACCATATCTCGACCTTATCCGCCATATTCTCGAAGATGGCCATGTGAAATCCGACCGGACCGGCACCGGCACCATCTCCACGTTCGGATGGCAGATGCGCTTCGACCTCTCGGAAGGCTTCCCGCTGCTGACCACGAAGAAAGTGCATCTCAAGAGCATTATCCATGAACTGCTGTGGTTCCTCAACGGAGACACCAATGTCAGGTATCTTCAGGAGAACGGTGTGAGGATATGGAACGAATGGGCGGATCCCGACGGATCGCTCGGCCACATCTACGGTTATCAGTGGCGATCATGGCCCGACTACGAGGGAGGCTTCATCGACCAGATATCCGAAGCCGTAAAGGACATAAAGGAGAATCCGGATTCAAGGCGCATTATCGTAAGCAGCTGGAACGTGGCCGATCTGAAGAACATGAATCTGCCGCCGTGCCACACTTTTTTTCAGTTTTACGTCAGCGAAGGGAAGCTCTCGCTGCAGCTCTACCAGCGTAGCGCCGACTGCTTCCTCGGCGTCCCCTTCAACATCGCAAGCTACGCGCTCCTCTGCATGATGATGGCGCAGGTGTGCGGGCTCGAGCCCGGAGAATTCATCCATACGCTCGGCGACGCCCACATCTATCTCAACCACCTCGACCAGGTGAAAGAACAGCTTCAGCGCGAACCGCGGACTCTGCCCCGTATGGTAATAAATCCCGAAGTCAAGGATATCTTCTCCTTCAGATATTCCGACTTCCGTCTCGAAGGCTACGACCCCTGGCCCCCCATCAAAGGCACCGTCTCCGTCTGATCCAAGTGCCCGCACCCCTTAGGCCTTGAAAGAAATACTATAATAAATTTTTCGAAAGAAATTTAAACAGTTTCTAAGAAACCGGGCTTAAGGATTGTAAATTCAAGAGCCTCTTCCAATGAACCAGTATATGATATTCGAGATGGCTTCCCATAAAACAAATAAAGAAACAAGAATCGTTATTATACGGTTGTTGTTTGGCCTATACTCACTTTCTCCCTTATTGAGAAGATAATATATAAAAGGAGGAAGACTTAATGCCACAACAATAAACCAGCCTGCAATTCCTGAAAAAGTAAGATTGCTTTCATAGCAGAAAGCACCGAAAGGCGCCCATGAAAAGTCAATTCCAAATAGATTAAGTATATCCATAAACCAGCTCCAGTCTACCAAAGTAAATGAAACCGACAGGCTCATTAAAAAGCAGAAGAGCATCCAGAAACCCGTTTTCCTTCTTTTCTCTTTACAGACGACAGCCCTTATCGGGAAATAGAAGATACAAACTATCCCGGCAATCATGGGAATATATTGGAGAATATCATAAAACAAAGATCGCTCAGGACAATGAGCCATCAATATGTTCATATTATTTAGCATGAGTTTAAATTTAGTTTATAATTAGCTGAGAAACTGTTAATTTTAAGAGTGTGTCTGGATTTAAATGAAATTAATACAGATAGAGATTTTTTGAGTGATTTAAGCAAGTTGAGAAAGGAGAAAACTACCGTTTTCGACTGCCAAAACTTGGCTTAAATCACCAAAAAGATCATCTGTAATGATTTCAAGATTTTCCATTACATTCTCTTATAGTTAAGATCGGTTTAAATCCAGACACACTCTAAAAACATACATTTAGATCCAGCCCATACAATCGGAAAAATCATATACAAAGATAGCCGCTCCGACCCATCCTAAAGCTCTTGCAGCCACTTTCCTGATTGCCACTTTCAATGCAGCTTTAGTCAGACTCCGCTTGGTGTAAATACTTAGGATTTCATCAATTAAAATAGCTCGCCCAAGGCAAGTGCCCCATTGGGGGTTTTGTGGTTGTGAGGCAGCATAGGCATTGAAAGTATTGGGAAGAAAAACATTGAACATATATGTTGTCAGATCTGGCATCTGTTGAGAATCGGGAAAATTTGCCGCATCCAGTGCTATGGGTATCAAGGTATATTCTTCAGCATTACATTCCTGCAGGGCGGATCTGATTTCCATTACAGTCAGGCCGCATGAAGTGAGATAGGCAATCGAGGAATCAATTGAAGGCCTCAGGGCCTCTCTTGCTTCCTGATTCGAAATCCTTATGGAATCTGTGGTTTCCTCATCCTTAAACAAACTGATTGTACCACCCGCACCTCCTACATCGTTCATGAGGTCGGTGAAAGTCTGCGGGGTAGGCATCGTAGGATCGCCGCCTGTATCCGAACCTCCGCCACCGGTACCTCCGCCGGGAGGCACAGAACTTGCAAAAGAGATGTCGGAATAAAGAGTGGTGAAAGTATTATCTTCCATTGTCTCGCCACTTCTTGTGGCTACGCATTTTCGCGAATCTTCTGAAGAATATACCTTAATATCGGAGAGATGCTTTACATCTCTACTCATTGTTGACAATAATTCATCAGAAGTCATTGGCACATTGGAAGGTGAAACTTCGTTTTTGCAGCCCCACATCATGAATGTCATAAGAAACATGACAATAAACAGCGGCATAATATGCCGATAAAAAAATATCGTTTTCATGGTAAATATATTTAAAAATTAAACGGCCTTATTGATTAAGACATCATGCTCCAGATAGAACAGTCAGATGATCAGTCAGACTAATCAAATAGAAAGAAAATATAACCGATAATATAAATAAATTCAGACTATTTTATTCGAAGACAAACTTATTAAAAAAACTTTATAAATACAAACTTTTTGATAAATCAATATTTACTTTTTGCCATTTTTTCGCATTATTAAAAAACTTTGATATCTTAGAAACTGTTTAAATTTAATTTCAAAGGATTTTGAGAAGATTTTGAGAACCAATGGAATTTGCAGATAAACTCAAACTTTAAATTCGTATTAAAAGTAAACACTCTAAATCCAGACACACTCTTATAAAAAACGAAACGAAAAAGGAAGGAGACGGATCGGTATCCGCCTCCTTTAACTATCAATAGAAAATAATTATCAACAACATTGAAGCTATTCCGGCAAGCTTCTACTCCTGTTTGTTTGCTACGGTGGAATTGCGAAAGACGATATTGGCGTCCACTACCACCTTCTCGGATTTAGAATGAGGATTGTCGATCTTCTTGAAAAGAAGCTCGCAGGCCTTTACCCCCATTTTCTCAAGAGGAGGATCCACAGTGGTGAGCGAAGGATAGACTATATCGGCAAGCTCAGAACCCGTGAAGCCCGCCACGGAAACATCCTGAGGAATTCTTATCCCATGATCACGCAGGCGGTTCATCACGCCGATAGAGACAAGCTCGTTGCAAGCAAACACGGCATCAAACACAACTCCACTCTCAATTATTCTGTCAACGACATCCATACCGTCTTCCATTGTGATACCTCCCTCCACTATAAGATTCTCATCGTAAGGAATCTTGAATTTCTTGAGAGTGTCGACGTATGAGTTCATCAACAGCCTGTCGTTCGGACTTAAAGCCGGCGACTTCACAAAAATAATTCTTCTTCTTCCGGAACATACAAGATGATCAAGCAGAAAGAAGGATTTGTCATAATTGTTGAGCACCACACTCGACACATCCATTTCATCAGGCGAATGCATCACAAACACAAGAGGATATCCCTTTCGCGACAGAGACTTGTAATTCTCGATATTAGATCTGTCGCAAGGCACGACTATGATTCCGTCGATCAAAGAATGGGAAATCATCCTTATGATCTCGCTCTCGCTTTCGGGATTATTGTCGGAATTGCAGGTTACAAGATAAATGTTGCGTTCGTTGCATTTTTCCTGAATACCTCTCACAAGGCGGGAGGCAAAAGGAGTAACCATCTCATTGACAACTACGGCAACAGTATTGCTTCTGCCACTACGCAGGTTTGCGGCAAGTACGTTTCTCTTATAGCCAAGCTCATCGGCCGCAGCATATATCCGATTCTTGGTCTCCTGCCGTATGTTTTTGTCATCGGCAAGCGCTCTCGATACTGTCGATACCGAGATACACAGATGATTGGCTATGTCCTTTATTGTTACACGTTTCATATTGGAGGAGATATTATTATTTCACGATACAAAATTATAACAAATTATTTCAATATGCAAGTTTAAGGCATAAATAATTCAAAAAATTTTATATATGCCATGAAAAAGTAAAGAATCTGGCATTTTATGCCTTTCGTTTGCAGGTTTTTCAAACGATATAAATAAAATTTTTTAGTAGATGACAAAAATTAAATTTATGCTGTTAAACACTTAATTTTCAG
>CAJTYD010000055.1 GCA_910583775.1 uncultured Muribaculaceae bacterium
TTTTAATTATTTTACTGTATTATTAACATCTCGAAATTAGTTTAAACAACTTCAGTAAAAGAATCTCATTTGTGCCATATTGAGGGCAATATTCATTTTCAATCGTTGTAATTTGAAAAAAATTATTTATTTTTGCAGTGATTGTGAGCGATGGGAACCAAGGGTGATTCACCGCTTCATGGTCCCGTTTTCAATTAATGCCGTACAGACACTAACATTCAGAAACATGCCGGGAATCGCTTTAATTGTTTTATTGGCCTTATTATCCCTGCCGGCCTTTGGAAACAGAATGCAGGTTATGCATTATACTGTTGAAGACGGTCTGTCGGCCAACTCTGTCTACAGCATCTCCCAGGACAGCCGCGGCCTCATCTGGCTTGGGACCGTCGACGGGCTTCACAGTTTTGACGGCAATGCCATCCGCGTATGGCGAGATCCGAAAGTGGCGTCGCTCGGCTCTCTTATATATTCAGTCAAGGAGGGCCCCGACAGCAAGCTCTGGATCGGAAGCGACTCCGGTCTGACGATCTTTGATCTGAAAAAAGAGAAATTCGAGGATTTCAGCAAATACCTGTTGAATGGTTTTTCAATCAACACCGCTGTGCATGACGTCCTCTTCGACAGCCGTGGAATGCTGTGGATCGCCACCTATGGAAAAGGCATCCTCCGGTATGACCCGCGCGATAAATCCCTGAAACAGTATATAGGCAAGGGCAAGACGATTTCCGACTACATCGGCAAGCTGCTCGAGGATTCGTCCGGCAGGATATGGGCTGTAAGCAACGACGAGGGCGCAAGCGTCTATGTCCCTGATCAGGATCTTTTCAGATCGGTCGACGGCGGAGGATTGAAAAACGTAATGTATGTCTACGAAGACAGCGACCGGCGTATCTGGGCCGGTTCCTGGGACGGCCTCTATGAGCTGGATAAGAAAAACAGGAAGTTTGTAAGAAGGGTTTCGCCGCGCGACAGCTCGGGAGTTATGCTCGTAAGGAGGATCGTCGAGGATCACGGAGGGAGGCTGCTGTTTGTCTCTGACAACGGTCTTGGCGTCTACGACAAGAAGACCGGGAAATGCGACATTATCGGGGCCGACGAGAAAACGGGCTTCAACGACCATCACCTCCATTCGATATTCATCGATCGCGACAAGGGGCTCTGGATAGGCTCATACTTCGGAGGGGTGAACTATATTCCCGCGATGTCAAACCGTTTCATAACCCACAGCTATCGTAATTCGAGTGGACTTAAGGGAAAGATAATAAGCGTGGTGGCTCCGGCCGACGGGCGAAACCTCTGGCTCGGCACCGACGACGCCGGCTTCTATTACTGGAACCGGACCGACAATACTTTCGGGGAATATGATTCGAAAGTGCCGGGCAAAGGTCCTACCTACAACAACATCCATGCCCTTCTTCAGAACGGCGATAAACTCTTCGTCGGAATGTATGCAGGGGGGCTCGATATCTTCGACATAAGCACAGGCAGTTTCAGGAACTATCGCTCATCGTCAAATCCACGCTCGCTCTACAGCCAGAGCGTCTATGCCCTTCTCAGGGACCGTGACGGCAACATCTGGGTAGGTACGTCGCGTGGCGTCAACCGGTATGTTCCGGAGAGCGATGATTTCGAACGCGTTTTCGAGGCCGGACTCGCCGATGTGGAATTCATGTTCCAGGACTCTCAGAAATATGTCTATGCCCTGTCGCTCGACAAGGGTATGTTCATGCGTGATCCCAAAAGCGGGAAATGGGAGAACTTCACAGCTTCTCCCGACTGGGAGAAAACCGGAGGACTGCCCTCCAACAAGCTGATATGCGGCGCCGAAGACAGCAAGAGAAACATCTGGTTAGGCACCGACGGCATGGGCCTGATACGTTTCGACAGGAACGGTAAGAAATTCTCCCGTGTTGATCTCCCCGACGACATACGCTCAGTGTTCATGGTTCTGGCTTATCGCGACCGGCTGTGGCTCACTTCGAACGCCGGACTCTTCTGCTATTATCCCCGGACCGGCATGCTGCGTCATTTCTCGAAGACCGAGGGACTCTCCGACAACGTGTTCCGCCCCAATTCCGGTTATCTGTCGGCCGACGGCACTGCTTTTTTCGGAGGCACCGGGGGCATTGTCGAGTTCAGGCCCGACGAGTTCAGACTCGTGCCTCAGAACCATGACGTGATTCTCACCGACTTCCGGCTTTTCAACAAGCCCGTCAGAACGGATGATGAAGATTCTCCGCTTAAGACCTCGATCACCTACGCCGAGGAGCTGCGTCTGAAGAACGACCAGTCGAACTTCAGCTTCAAGGTGGCGGTCCTGAATTATTCGAATCCCAGCCAGAACGAATTCAATTATAAGCTCGAGGGCTTCGACAAGGACTGGAATGAAGCGACCTCCGACCATACCGTCAGCTATACGAATCTGCCTCCGGGGCATTATGAGTTCAGGGTGCGCACCTCCAACGGTCTTGGCGGCTGGAACGAAGACGCGATCTCTTTCCCCATAACGGTGCTTCCGCCATGGTGGCTCTCGTGGCCGATGATCGTGGCTTACGTTCTTGTCTTTATTCTTGGCTGCTGGCTCTTCTACCGCTATCTCACGCTCCGTCAGAAGAGAAAGTTCGAGAAGATAGCCATGGAGAATGAGAAGGCCGCCAATCAGCGTAAGATCGATTTCTTCACCCAGATGGCACATGAGCTGCGCACCCCTCTGACACTCATTCTTTCGCCTCTCGAGACGATGATGCGCTCGAAGGAAAAGGAGGTCGTGGAGGCAATGCCGCAGCTCCGCGTGATGGAACGCAACGGCAACAGGCTGATGAACTTGGTGAACCAGCTTATGGATTTCCGCAAGATAGAGACCGGCAACATCAAGGTCAGCATGATGGACCGGGACATACGCGCCGAGCTCCAGCAGACCATCCATAATTTCAGCTCCTATCTGAAGGCGCGCCGGATAGAGACCATCGTCGTGGTTCCCAAGGGGAAATGCATGGCGAGGATCGACAAGGAGGCTTTCTCTCACATCATGATAAACCTGCTCTCAAACGCTCTGCATTTCGCGCGAACGGGAATCAGCGTCTCCCTTACCGATGACGGCGACGGCCGCTACCGTATAGACGTCAAGGACGACGGACCGGGAATCCCTGCCAAGGAGAGGGAGCGTATCTTCGAGCCGTTCTATCAGATACGCGAGAACCGTCCGTCCGACAACATGGGAACGGGGATCGGCCTTATGCTTGTCAGGAAATATGCACAGGTGATAGGAGCGGAGATTGCGCTCGAAAGCGAGCCCGGGAAGGGAGCATGCTTCAGCGTCTTTTTCAGGAAATCAGACCTTTCGGCCAAGACCGGCGAACATTCCGTGGAGAGCCGGAAGGCGGATGCCGAGGAGAGTGTCGCGGAGGTAACTGAGGATGCCGTCGAGATGCCGGCAAAGGCGAAGGTGCTTGTGGTTGATGACAATCCGGATATGCGCGAGTTTCTGAGGAGCCTGCTTTCGGATGAATTCAATGTGGACACCGCTTCCGATGGCCAGGAGGCCCTCGACCGGCTCGCGGGCCATGAATGCGACCTGATCCTGAGCGATGTCATGATGCCGGTGGTAGACGGTTTCGAGCTTTGCCGCCGCGTGAAGGGGGATATCGCAACAAGCCATATCCCGGTGATCCTGCTCACGGCAAAGGTCGACTCTGAGGATTTCGTGGAAGGTTACGAGAATGGCGCCGACGCATACGTGGGCAAGCCTTTCTCTTCGGAGGTGATCCGTGCCCAGGTAAAAGGACTCATAAAGAACCGCGCCAGGATGCGCAGCAAGTTCAGAAGCGATCCTGCGGCTGAGGTGGAAATCGTTCCGAATTCGGATATCGACAAGGAATTTTTCGACAAGGTGTCGGAGATAATATTGAAGAAGATATCGGATCCGGATTTCAGTGTCGACACGCTTGCCCAGGAGGTGGGGATGTCGCGCACGCGCCTCTTCACCAAAATCAAGGGGGTGATGGGAATGACGCCGAATGCCTTTATCCGCATAATCAAATTGCGCAAGGCCGCCGAGCTGCTTTCTCAGCCCGACGCCCGGGTAAACGAAGTATGCTATGAGGTGGGTTTCTCTTCGCGCTCGCATTTCGCGAAATGCTTTCAGGAGCAGTTCGGAGTGACGCCTACCGAATACCGTAACGGCAAAGATAGCAAATTACTCCCCTAATTTTGAAATAATAGTCTGTAATACAGGCTTTTGCAACAATGTTGTCAGAGCGTGAGACGGTCAGGTCCATAAAGGGGCCTGACCGTCTTCTCTCTCATGGCTTGGGAGGCTCGTGAGATTGCCCATGTTCATGTCGAGGCCGTTGAAGGAGTATCGGTTGTTACCGACTGCTGGCGCCGGGCGATGAAAAAGCCGTAATAGGCAATGATCGCGAAGGCGACTGCCGGAACGATATATGCTTTCATTATGCTCCCTGTCTGATCCGAAACGATTCCCTGGATCTGGGTGAGGACGGCTGCGCCTGCGATTGCCGTCACCATGAATGAGCCGCCGATTTTCGTGTCTCCGCCCAGCCCGGTAAGGCCGAAGCCATAGATCGTCGGAAACATCAGGGACATGCATCCGGAAATGCCCACCAGACAGTAAACCCCGAAGAATCCCTTTCCGAACATAGTTCCGAGGCATAAGACGACGGCCAGGACAGACAGAGACACAAGCAGCCTGTAAGGCTTGATATATTTCATCAAGGCGGTGCATGCGAACCTCATCACCACGAAAAGCACCAGCGAAAGGATGTAATAGGTCGCGGCGGCCTGCTCGGCGGTGTGAGGCAAGAGGTCGTCGAGGCCTGCCCATTGACAGAAACTGTAGAATGCCCTTGCTACGGGTTCGGTGTTGCGGAGTGAGTTGATCACGGCCTCTGGCGACGGATTCTCACCAAGCGCGGCGATTATTCCGTCGAAGTCGAGCTGCACCATCGCGTACCTTATCACGAACGACCAGACGGCTATCTGGGCTCCTACATAGAAGAACTGCGCCACCACTCCCCAGATATAATTCCGGTTGTGTGCGAGCCTCTTCAGAGTGCCTTTGAAGTCGGGACTCTCACCCTTTTCGCGGAGGTCGGGCATTCTGGTGAAGCGGATGGCGATAAGTAGGGTGACCATTACGAGACCGAGGACAACGTATGCCGTTGTCACCGCATCCAGCTCATTTGTCTGTATCGAGGCGAGTTCCTGCGGGGGCAGCTCGTTGCGCTGTGCCGCCGTTAGACCGTTGAGCTGCGAGAGGATGAAGATCTGGCTTATCACCACGCCGGCTATCGCTCCGAAGGGATTGAAGGCCTGCGAGAGATTGAGCCTTCTGGTGGCTGTCTTTTCGGATCCGATGGCAAGCACGTATGAGTTGGCCGAGGTCTCCAGCACGGAGAGCCCGGCGAAGAGGACGAAGATCGCCAGAAGATACATGAAGAAGCTGAGGTCCATGTTCGCTTCCGAGCTCAGCAGGGCAGGATAGAAGAGCAGGGCGCCGAGCGCGTAGAGACCGAGGCCGAGCATCACGCCGGCCTTGTAGGTATATCGTTTTATGAACAGAGCCCCCGGCACGGCGCAGCAACCGTAGCCGAGAAGATAGCACACCACCTGTATCCACGCTGTCCTGGAGTCGCTGAGACTCATGATGCGCTTGAAGGCGGCCAGCATCGTGTCGGTGAGATTATTGGGAATGGCCCAGGCAAAGAAGAGCGTTGTCAGTAGGATGTAGGCTAACAGCTTTCCTTTGGGAATTATTCTGTCTGATTCCATACGGGGCATGTTTAGAATGGTTTAGACGGTTGTGCCATCATTTTATTTATAAAACGGTTAAGCAGAACTATGGAGATATGATTAAGAAGTTGTTTAAACTAAGAGTGTGTTTATTTTTAACACGAATTTGATGTTTAAGTGTAATTGCAAATTCTATTGGTTCACATAAAGGATTTTTTTGAGGGGTGATATAAGCCCGGTTCCGACAGTCGAAAACGATAGTTTTCTCCTTTCTCAACTTGCTTAAATCCCTCAAAAGTCTTCTCAAAATCCTTTGAAAATTAATTTAAACAGTTTCTTAGATTATGTCGCAAATATAAACATAAAATCTAAAGAATCAAATTAATTATTTTAATTGGTCTTAGAGTGTGTTTACTTTTAACACGAATTTAAAGTTTAAGTGTATTTACAAATTCTATAGGCTCACATAAAGGATCTTTTTGGTGATTTTATCCAAGTCTCATCAGTCGCATAGCCCGCTATGCTCCTTCTTCAACTTGATAAAATCCCTCAAAAATATCTCTTTATGTGAACCAATGTTAAAAGTAAACATACTCTTAGAGAGTGTTTAAATTTCTTTCGAAAAATTTATTATAGAATTTCGTTCAAGGCTTTTAAGAATCTTTCGAAAGAAATTTAAACAGTTACTAAGAGCGCCTGAAAAAGGGAAAGTTTAATCGATATTTGTGTTTTAACTTTCATTGATTGCTGTGTATAAATTTGTTAAGAGCTTGTATCATTTCTATATTATAATCCGCGACCGCCCCGCGGTCGTGTTATTGGTGTTTGTTTCCCTATAGTCCGTGACCGCCCCGCGGTCGAGTGGTTAGCGGAGGTGGATTAATGGGAGCAACAACGTGGCCGGAGGTCTGACCCTGGCAAGGGTCACGGATTGTAGCCCCGGGTGGAGAAAGGCATTTGCCTTTCTCCACCCGGGGTAGATTAGTGGTGTGAATTACGACCGCGGTGCGGTCGCGGATGAAAATCACAGAATGCAAGTGATATACACATTTCCTCTCACTTTGCCGACGCGTCTTGCGACTGCTCCCGCTCCGCGTCTTGTAACATTTTAGGATAGTATGCCCTGCGGTATTTGCGCCGCAGGGATCTTCTCTTTTAGGTTGTGGAGATGTCTGTTTCCCGGAATGTCAGCGTCCTCCGGCCGTAGAGCCTCCGATGTTGTCGTCTCCTTCGAGAAGACGTTTTGCTTCCCGTTTCTGCTTGCCCCATTTAAGGGTAGCGGAAAGACGGACTCCTACCATGCGTTCAACAAAGGGAGAACGCATGATACTTGTGTATGAGTAATTGGAGTCAAGACTTGTTTCCTCCTGGTTATAACGTCCGAACGGCATAAGCATGAAAACTGCTGCGCTATAATTTTTCCAGGAGTATTGCAGCATCACGGTATTGAATGATTCCGGACGGTTTATCTCTTGAGCCCAGAGGCTGTTCTTGGCCTGGTCAAGCGTGAAGATGAAGTTAAAGCCCCAGTGTCTCAGCGATAGTTGCGCGCTGCCGCTCCATGCGGAGATCGCATGGCTGAAATTTTTCCCTCTGGAGTATTGTCTTGAGAAACCGACGTTTCCTTCAATGAAGAGCCACTCCGGGATGGCCTCGACGCTTGCCGCGAGGTTGAATCCGAAATCAAGATAATCGCCCTCATTGGAATAGGTCTTCATCAGACGGTCATCCTCCCAGTAGGAATACATATATATGGGATTGTCGGCAGAATTTATCAAAGCCTTGAGGTTAAGATTTACGCGCGGCACATTCACGCTCCATGCCAGACTGGAGTGAATCCATGAATATGGTTTCAGATCCGGGTTGCCATACTGATACTGTATCGGGTCAAGCTGTTGTATCACAGGATTTGTCTGTCCGAGAGTCGGAGCGGAGCTGGTTCTTGTTAAACTGGCGCGCAATGTCGACCAGCCTTTTCTCCACATAATTGAAATTCTTGGCTGGATTTCCCATGAATCGGTTCCACGAGCCGATTCCCGCAGGTAGATGTTGGTGTATTGGGCTCCGATTCCTCCTGTTAGCGAGAGGCCTCCAAAGCGGTGGGTATATTCTCCGAAGAAATATATGGCATCCTGACGCTGGTGAAAGACGGCGTTGTCGGAAGTGATGTATTTCGAGCGATTGCGGCTTCCGTTCCATTTGATTCCTCCTTTTGCGACTGCGGCACGCCATTCCTTGATATAATTCCCCTCCAATGAAAAGCCAAGGTTGTTGTCGATGATCGATGTGGTGATGTCTGAAAGAATCTCTGAATCCTTATTCTCCCTCTCTATATATTCCGAGCCGGGTTTGCCATGCCTGTAGCTGGCGGTCGCGTTGAGGGCTATTGTCTGCCGGTGACCGATTTTATGATCAAGATAGAATTCGAATGTCGGACGCACGAACATATTGAAATTGGTGGAGGAGAGATAGTGGCTCTTCTCTTCATTTTCCGAAACTGTCTTAAGCATTCCTTCATAGCGCAGGATATTGGGGTTCTGATAGTTCATCCTGATCCCGGTCCATAATGTGGTTTTTTCCGGATTTATATATGAATAGCTTATGCCTGCCCAACTCTGGTTGTTGTTATATTCCCCTCCGATCGGCACTTCTTCTCTTTTCAATGTACTACCGTCCGAGAAGTTGAAGACTTCGTTATAGTCGCGATGCATCGGCACATGGTTGCGTATCTGCGTCTCGTCATAGATGCTCCATTGTGACTTGCCATGATTGATTTTTATATTGCCCATGTAATTGCCGGATGGAAGCACTTTGCACCATAACATTGTGTTAAGGCTCATCGATCCTCCGGATGACGGATTTCTGACAATAATGTTCAAGACGGCATTGGCATTCTTATAGCGCAATCCTGGGTTTTCAAGATACTCAACCTTTACAATGCTTTCCGGAGAAAGATCCTGCACGTCCTGAACCGAAACTTCACGTCCGTTGATTCGCAGCTGCACGTTGCCCCCGGGGTTAGTCACCGTGTTAAGCAACGTATTGACAGAAAGGGCCGGTATCATCATGTTCTGCAGGAGCGAAAGCCCGTTTTGCGATACTTTGCGCGCCTCTGAAGAGGGGGAATACACGTCGCGGTCTCCCTTGTGAATCACCGGGGATGCGACAATTACGAAATCATCGAGTTCCCGCAGGTTTGCTTCTTTTTGTAGAGAATCGGGCTGAACGGGATTTTGCGCAGCCAGTGTCATGGAAACCGTAGCGAACGCAACCGGAATGAATTTTTTATACATATTAATAGAGAAGGAGAGGATAATATGGTGAATATGGAGCTCAAATTTAATTATTTTTTCAATAATTAAAAATATTTGGATTTACCCCCCCCATTTTTAACTTTTGTTAACTTTTGCAATAAATAATTACAATAATACAATCAATAAAAAGAGAAAGGGAGCCAACAGACTCCCTTTCTAATTTTGCATCGGTAAAGTTTCAGATTGAGGTTACAGTCAGTTTTACTCCACGATCATGGCGAAGCCGCCGCCGGGAGCGAGCTGAATCTTGAGAGGCGAGTTGGCGTTAACCTGAATGTTCTCCTTTTTGTAATCTCTTGCGTTGCGGGCTGCGTTCACACCATCCTTGAAGAGGGTAGCCTTGTGGCTGCCGCTGCCGAGGAAGGAGAGATCGACGGTTACCTCGCGCGGTGTCCAGTCGGTGATGCCGGCAACGTACCATTTGCCCTCTTTCTTACGGGCCGTGATGATGTATTCGCCCATCTTTCCGTCGAGGATACGTGTCTCCTCCCAGGTAGTGGGGATCGAGGCGATGAAGTCGCGGCTTTCGGGCTCGGCGTCATAGTTGTCGGGAGTGTCGCAGAGCATGGTGAAGGGAGAGTCGAACACGGTGAAGAGAGCGAGCTGATGGCAGCGTGTGCCCTGGCTCATCGGCTCCGAATAGTTGGCGTGATAGGAACGCTTGGTTGCATTGTGCATGGCGCCAGGAGTGTAGTCCATCGGGCCGGCTACCTGGCGGATGAAGGGAATCATCGCGTCATACTTCATCTGGTCGAGCGAGATGTCGCTCCATTTCATCTGCTCCAGTCCGTTCACACCCTCGAAATTCAGGACATGCGGATAAGTGCGGTTCAGGCCTGCGGGCTTGTACATTCCGTGGAAGTCGAGGAAGAGGTTGTTCTTTGCAGCCACTTTCGAGGCGCGGTGGATGAAGTCGACTATCTCCTGGTCGTCGCGGTCCATGAAGTCGACCTTGAAGCCTTTGACGCCCATGTCGGCGTAATGCTTGCAGACATTCTCCAGGTCGCGGTCGAAGGCGTAGTAGCCGGCCCAGAGCACGATGCCCACATTCTTCTTGGCGGCATAGTCGATGAGTTCCTTGAGGTCGATCTCGGGAACGATCTGCATGAGGTCGGCTTTCTTGTTCACGGCCCAGCCCTCGTCGAGGATCACGTATTCGATATTGTGTTCGGCGGCGAAGTCGATAAACTTCTTGTAGGTATCGTTGTTGACGCCGGTCTTGAAGTCAACGCCCGTGAGGTTCCAGTCGTTCCACCAGTCCCAGGCCACCTTTCCGGGCTTGATCCAGCTTGTGTCGGCCACGCGGCTCGGGGAGGCAAGAAGGTATGAGAGGTTTGTTGCGGCAAGATCCTTGTCCTTGTCGGTTACTACGGCCACGCGCCAGGGGAATGTACGGTTGCCGGAAGTCTTGGCGATGAAGTCCTCGCGCTCCGAGATGACCATCTGCAGTTCGTTGTGGCCTCCCTGCTTCTGGGTCTTCGGATACCTGGCGTGGCTGCCTTTCAAGGCGTTCCCTTCGCCGGCCACGAGATAGAGACCGGGGAACTGCTCGAGGTCAGACTCGGTGATGCAGACCTTGACGTTATCGCCGAGATCAACAACGAGAGGAAGGAATGCGATCTTGTTTTTGTCTACTTCGGAGAGCTTAACCTTCGCATATTCGTTCTCGAAGGAGTTGAAATAGGGATCGTCCTTGCGCCCCTTTGCGTAGGGAACGTATGCCGTTGCGTCGAACGGGAAGTTATATACAACCTCCTCGTCCCTGACTACGAGCGGTTTTTTCTGCTTGCCGATGAAGCGGTATGCGATACCGTCGTTATAGGCGCGGAACTCGATGCTGTAGCCTCCCTTGAAGTCGAGGGTGGCGGCATTGTATTTCTCCGCCATTTTGTCGGCGCGGTAAAATGGTGAGGCAACGGTGGCGTCAACGCTCTTGCGCGTACATTTGGTCACTTTGGGGTCGTTTCCCCACACCGTGCCGTTCTCCATAGTCATCGATATGGCGGAGGGCTCGAGAATCACCTTGTCGCCCAGTGTGACGCTATAGGTGATGTTCTTGTCTACATTGATGTCCGCTTTCAGGCGTCCGTCGGGCGACACCACGTCGTAGTTCTTCGCCGCGAAAGCTCCGAAAGAGGAGAGTAAAAGAATTCCTAATGTTAATTTTCTCATATTGTTATGTTGTTAGATTGCTTCAGCAATAAGTTTTGACTGCGGCGCCAGAGGTATGCTTGCCGTGGATATGGAATTGCCGGCGTTGTCTTTTGATACTTTTACGGGATATTCCTTGCCTCCGGCCTTGACGCTCCTGCATTTCCCGAGGAATGAGACGTTCCAGGTCAGCTCCTGGGGCGTGTTGTTTTCCATTTCCGAAAGCTTTGTGCCCTGATGCCGCAGGGAGACATATCCTCCGAGCATGGGGACGTTCTGTATCTTTGTCTCCTTGCCGGGAACGCGAGAGAGCGACTCTACGCTCTTGCCTGATGCTGATGGCTTCAGACCCATCGCGCCGCAGACCACTCCCTCGACCACACCGTAAGAAACCTCGGGATATGAGGCGCGTTCGGTTGAGGGGAGAATGGTGAGATATCTGTAGGCGTCGTCGTTATAACCCAACTTATAGAATAATGCCGGGAAAGCCGACATATTTTCCACATTCCATTTCTGAGCGAGAATATCCTTCACCGAGGCTGTGATACGTTGGCTGTCGGTCGATGCATCGAACCAAAGCACGAAAGGCACCCCCTCGCCGCGAAAGAATTTCTTTTCCTTTGTCCAGAAAGTGTGGTATCGGTTGTTTTCGCTGTCCCACCAGTTTTTCTCAAGGATATCGCGATATGCCGATGCCTTGGAGGCGGAAGCTGTTGCCGCTTCCTCGTTCCCGAGGATGGCCGCCATCCTCGCGTGGGCGTTATAGCCTGCATAGAGAGTGGCTATGAGGTCGATGCCGACCGAGAGACCCTTGAAATTCTCGACATACGACGGCAGCCCGCGGCATGTGTGGAAGCTGTAGGAGGGGTTGAAGTTCTCGGAGGCATTCATGATCGGCTCGCGGTCCATGATGTTTTCGGGAGCGAGCTGCCAGCGGTCGATATACTCGTTGAGCGACAGAGAGTAGAAACGCGAGAACTTATCGCCGGATAGATAGTCTCTGTCGCCGGTCCATTCATACAGTTTCAGGCACGCCTGAAGCACGTCGAAGTTGGCGTTGAGGTTATACCAGAACTCGGTGTCGGAGGCATAGTCGGCCGGGGCGGGGAGATTATATCGGTTTATCTCCCAGAAGGAACAGTAGTCGCGGTTCTCGCTTATGTTCTCCACAAAATGCGTGAACATATTCTTGTTGTGTTTCGAGAGACCGAGGATCTGGGCTCCTACCGACTGATGGGAGACATCGCGCATACAGAACGCCTCGCGGTTGGGCAGAGCCGCCTCATACCAGGCTCCGACGGGGTCGTCGCTGTCGTGGGCGTAGGAAAGGGCAGTCTTCTTCGCCCAGACGTATGCTGTTTCGAGAGCCTTGTCGGTAGATGAAAAGAGAGCCGTCTGTTCGGGTGTA
This sequence comes from uncultured Muribaculaceae bacterium, assembly GCA_910583775.1. Taxonomy (GTDB): domain Bacteria; phylum Bacteroidota; class Bacteroidia; order Bacteroidales; family Muribaculaceae; genus Lepagella. The sequence continues at coordinate 12,625 of CAJTYD010000055.1, forward strand.
AATTCCGGTATTTCGCGGGCACTTGCCGTACATCCCGCCAGAATTATTCCTGCCGCCAGCCCTGACAACGTTATAAAGCATTGACGATAAAGGCTCATAACTTTACGTTTAATGTTTTACCATGACCGATCGTATATTCCTTTGCCTTGCCGCCCGCGATGACCTTGACGGCCATCCTGTCGCCTTTGACTCTCTTCACCTCGATATCGAAGTCAGAGCCGAACGCCTTGATCTTGCGGAGGTTCATGTGGTCCCATCCCTGCGGCAGACGCGGGGTGAGACTGAACGATCTCAGTCCGGTGGGGCGGATTCCGAAGAGACCTTCGGTGATGATGCGGCCGTAAAGGGCGCTTTCGGCGGAGAGATGACGCTGTCCGCCCTCGGGCCATGCCTCGATAGCATACGGAACATGTTCACCGAGAAGACGGGTGGTGGAGTAGCGGTTCATGAAGTCGGTGGCTCGGTCTTCGGCTCCTACTGTATATGCGCCGCGGAGGGCGTAGAGGGTGGAGCGGTCCCAGAAGGTCTTGTCGCCCGACTGGGTGAGCAGACCGTTTTCGGTCCATAACTTGGGCGAGAAGAGGGCATCGAGGGTTGTCTCGGCCTTGTCGTCGATGCCTACTGAAAGCGGGATGCATATCCAGGCGCGCAGCTTGTCGTTGCCCTTGTAATAAGCATAGGTATGGAAGCCCTCGACATTTCCGTCGAAATATTTATCGATGTTCTTTCTGAGCGTCTGAGCCTGCTTGCGGAAGTTCGCGCCGTTGCCTTTGCCGATTTCGGGAGCGAGATAAGAGGCCGACAGGAGAGCGTCGTAATAAAGGGAGGATGTGCAGAGGTTTGCATCGCCTGACGGGAAGCGGCCTTCGAGTTCGTCGCTGTCAGATTTCACCACGCCCTCGCTGTTGAGGTTATGCCTGCAATAGTCGAGACACCAGGTTATGAGAGGCCAGAGTTCGAGCGCCTCCTGCTTCGAGCCGCGCGCCAGGGCATAGCGGGCGGCGCCGTAGGCGATCATCGCGGCGTCACCGCGGTCGCCGGCGCCGTTCCAGATATCCTCGCCCTCGGCGATGATCGAACTCGGAATCGGCTTCCAGTCGGGATTCATGAAGCGGGCGAAATGCTTGAAGGCATTGAGGGCCGAGGCGTTGCCGTATTCATAACCGGTATAGGGGAAATAGGGATTTATGTATTCAGCCTGGTCGTTTGCCCAGATGGCGGCATAATATGATTCGCCGCCGGGGCCGTGGAGCGGACCTCCCTTGGTGTCATATATGCTCTCGCATGCCCTGATCTTTGAGAAGGCCTGCATGCGGTCGATCACCGGATCGGGGGTCTCGAGGACGAGGCTTCCCATCAGGTTGTCGACAAGAGCGTCGCGGTTCATTTTCTCTGCTGCGGCATTGGGCTTGTGGAGTGGCTGCCCCTTCACTGCCGCCGTGATATGGGCTGAGAAAGTGAGGCTTTTGCCCGGCGCGAGCGTGAAAAAGCCGGCGGTGTCGATGGCTGCCTCGATCGCGTATGAGCCTTTTGTGCCTTTCGCCGGGTCGGTGAGGCTTATCTGGCGCAGTTCGGGAATCTCGATGCTGAGGTCCTTCTTGCCGGAGTTTGTGATTTTATAGATTTCGACAAGCGTCGGATTCTCGGTAGAGGGGAAATAAGTCCGCTCGAGATCCCATTTGCCGTAATAACCGTTGTCGAAGACGCTTTTGACGTCGAGCGAGCCTTTGAGTGAAACGGATTTCACCTTTTCGTTTGTCATGGCCTTGCCGTTGACGGTGATGGCATCGAGCGGGTTCCATCCGTAACGGCGCATGAGGCTTGCGTGGGTGTTGTTGGGGATTGTGCGCAGCAACGGCCATACCATGCTCTTGTTGAGGGTGAAGGCTCCCTCGGAGTTGACACCGTAGCGCAACACGGTCGAGACTTTTTTGCCGCTCATCTCGATATGGTCGGAATGCGCGTCTCCGGCCTTAGGCTGCCATTCTATGCCGCCGTCATCGGTGAGGTGCCAGCGCGTGGCCGAAAAGGCCGTGGTGGAGGCGAAAAGGAGCGCTCCGACAGTCAGTATTGTTCCCAGTTTCATAATGTGTGTGAGTTAGGTTTGAGTTTTCCGGTAGTAAACGCGTTGATAAAGACAGAATTTAACCGAATAACTGCAAATTTAAATAAAAAAGAGCCGTTACCCAAATCAGAAAATCTGACATTTCTTATTTAGATAACGGCTCAAAACAACCTCTATGATTTTAACCCTTTAATTTTTTATCTTTTCTACTCAATTCTTTTGCTATAAGTAAGTATAAATTTTTTAAGTACTTACTACGTTTAAATTTGAATACTTATTATAGAAGTTACTAAAACACCGAAGGATTCAGATCAATAGCCGGGATTCTGCTCAAGAAGGTTATTCTTGTTGATCTCAGTCTGCGGAATCGGGACGAGATATAGTTTGTCGTTATAAGTGGCTTTGAACAGATCCTTTAGGTGGTAGACTTTTGAACCGTCGGCTTTTCTGATAATGACAATTCCGTGGAACTGGTTTGTCATCACATCTTTGGCGATCTTCCAGCGGCGCATGTCGAACCAGCGCTGATCCTCGAAGGCGAGCTCTATCTTTCTTTCATGCTGGATCTTCTTGAGCAGTGCGTCTCCGCTTTCGGTAACGTCGGGCAGAATGCCGGCTTTGCCGCCACGGGCGCGTTCACGAATCTTGTTCACGTAGAGACGTGCGGTGGTTTCGTCACCCAGCATGTATTTTGCTTCGGCGTATGTCAGATAAACCTCTGCAAGACGGCAGTATATCCAGGAGTTGCTTGCCCTCTGGCCGTATGACTGAGTGATTGACTCATCGGCGAATTTGCGCAGGGAGTAATGACTCTTGGAGTAGTTCCATGCCTCGGAAGATGAATACTCCGAATCCTTTCCACCGGTCTTGCCGTCTTCGTTGATCCAGTATTCAAGGTTACGGTCTCTGTATTTCTGACCGTCGCAGGCTACTGTTACATAGAAGCGCGGGTCGCGGTTCTCCCAGGGATTGACGGCACAGGGGTTGTTCTCGTCGGTGTAGGGAGTTACATCGAACATCGAGCCGTCTTCCATCTCATAGCTGTCGACCATCTCCTGGGTCACGCAAGTGGCAGACCATCCGGGGAACCCGTTGGGTGTGTTGTACCAGTTGAACCAATGGCCGTGTTCGGTGTCGTAGATGCGCTGGAAGATGATTTCCGGGCTCGTGCGGTCCCAGAACACGTTTTTGTAGCTGGGGTCGAGAGAATACTGATTGAGGGCGAAAAACTCGTCGCATGCATCGGATACAGCCTGCCATTTGGCGCGGTCGTTGTTCGGATTGTTAAGAGGCGATGCCATATAGAGGAGCATGCGGGCCTTATAGGCCAGGGCTGCGCCTTTTGTAAGACGGCCGAGGTTCTTTCCTTTCTGGGAAAGAGGAAGCAGGTTTGCAGCTTTTGTGAATTCATCAACCACAAATTTCGCACATTCGTCGTATGTGTTGCGGGCCACCATCATGTCGGGGTCATCGAGTTCGAATGTCCTGGTGATCAAAGGCACGCCGCCATAACGGCTGATAAGGTCCATATAGAAGAATGCGCGGAAGAATGTGGCTTCTCCGATAAGCGTGCTTTTAGTCGGCTCCGGAATCTTCTCCACATTCTCCATATTGTTGAAGAATATGTTTATATTCTTGATGTTGGTGTAGGTCGACTTCCAGTTGTTGAAGTAACCGAGGTTATCGGGGGTATAACCGTCTCTCTGGATGGTCCAGTTGTTGTTGAAGTTATACATCGCCTCGTCGGTGAAGCATGCGAGCGACTCGCCGCTGAATCCGTTTTCGGGATATGTATAGAATTTCGTCACATAAGCCTCGGTCAATGTAGGATCGGAGAAGATCAGAGGTTCCGTGTAGGAATCCAGCGGATCGAGATCCAGGACATCGCATGATGTAAGCGTCGCGGCTGTGAACAGCAGACAGGCGCCTTTATATATGATGGATTTCATATTGGTTTTCATGTTTATGTTGTGAATAGTTTACTTGTATTCCGCAGACATTAGAAACTCAGGTTTACACCGAAAGTGAACACGCGCTGCAGAGGATATGACTGACCGGTCGAAGTTGCCGATGACTCAGGATCCTGAATCTTGATATGGTCGAAAACGCAGAGGTTTGTGCCGGTGAAGAAGACGCGCAGATTCTGCATTCCGAGTTTGGAGACGATGCGCTGCGGGAAGTTGTAGTAAACCTCGAGGTTCTTCAGACGGAAGAACGATGCGTCGTAACACCAGAAATCACTCCAGTTGGTATTGTTGTCGCTGTCCTTGTTGAACGCGCGGGGATACTTCGAGTTGGGAGTTTCCTCGGCTGAGATCCAGCGGTTGTAGAAGAACGTCTTGTCAAGGTTGTATGAATAAGGAACGATCATCTGCTTAACCTTTGCCTGTCCTGTCCATGTCATGCTGATACCGATGCCTTTCCATTCTGCGCCGTAAGTCAGGCCGAATACCCATCTCGGGATATTGCCGACATCGTTGCGTACCTTATCGTCAGACGTGATCTTGCCGTCGCCGTTTATGTCGACATATTTGATGTCGCCGGGCTGCGCGCCGTTGAGGTGCGGAGTGCTGTTGACCTCGTCCCAGGTCTGGTAGATGCCGTCGGTCTTATACATCAGATATGTGTCGATGCTCTTGCCTGTGCGGCGCTGCCATTCGGGAACTGTCTGCGCCTCGTCGAAGAAGATGATCTTGTTCTTGGTGTAGGTGGCGTTGAAAGTGGCGTTATATGTCACGTTGCCTACAGTGTTGCGGTGGTTGAAGCTCAGCTCGATACCCTGGTTGCTCACTTTTCCGATATTCTGGTCGGGAAGTGTCAGACCTGTATAGTCGGGGATAGAGGCGATCTTCGGGGTAAGAATGTCTTTACGGAGCTGGTAGAAGTATTCAACAGTGAAGCCGAGGAGTCCGTTCCAGAACATACCGTCGACAGCCACGTTCTTTGTATCGACCTTTTCCCAGGTGATGTTCGGGTTTCCGATACGGCCGGGAGTGAAGCCTTTGTTGATTTCAGGGCTCTGACCGAAGATGGCGCCGTTGCCCATGTTGTAGACACTGAGATACTGGTATGCGCTTACGCGGTCGTTACCGAGTTTACCCCAGGATGCGCGAAGCTTGAGTTCGTCGATAAAGTTGACGTTGTCCTGGATGAATTTTTCCTGACCGATACGCCAGCCGATCGATACGCCGGGGAAAGTACCCCAGCGCTTGCCGGGAGCGAAGTTCATGGAGCCGTCGTGACGGAGAGTGAATTCGAGGAGGTATTTGTTCTGGAATGAATAGTTGAGACGTCCGAAGATATTCTGGCGTGCTGAATGATATCCGTAACCGCTGTTGCTCTTCTCAGCGTCTGCACCGAAGTTGAGATAGTCGGGGAAGTTGGTGAGGAAGTTCTTGCGGAATGCAGCAAACTGCTCGCCACGGTATCTGCTCTGCTCGTATGCCACGAACGCGCCTACATGGTGGTCGCCGAAGTCGCGGTCATAACCGAGTTTGATCATGAAGGATGTGCGCGAGTTCTCGTTGTTGTTCTGGTTAAGGTCGATGATACCGCCATTGTTGTTGGTGGTTCTCTTGATATATTCCTTTGTGTTGGGATCGTATGAGTATGTATCCCAGAGATAGTTCATCGTTTTCTGATTACGGTTGTGGTAATCGATAGATGCGTATCCTTCGAGAGAAAGTCCCTTTGTGATCCAGGGCATCTGTAAGTTGAACTGAACCTTTGTGTCGAGGAATGTATCGTTGATCTTATCGTAACCGGTGGTTTCGCCGTCGATGAGGAGGGCAAGGTTGTTACCTCCGGAGATACCCGGGCCCGGGAGACCGTTGGGATAGAAGTCATAAAGCCAGGGATATGCCATGAATGCCTCCCAGAAAATGGAGCTCGTGGAGGTGTTGGCGTTTTTGCGGGCCTCGCGACGGGCTGCGATGTCGACGCTGACTTTCAGGTCGCGGAAGATCTGCGCGTCGATGTTCGAACGGATCTGATAGGTCTGGAAGTTAAGCTTTGTGTGGCGGTAGAGCGGCTCCTGATATGTGTAGTCGCCGGAAACATAATAGCGTACAACCTCGTTACCACCGTTAAGAGCAAGGGAGTGACGCGTTGAGGGGGCAGCCTTGCGGAAGACAACGTCCATCCAGTCTGTATCGCCATACTGATTGCGGTCGATCGTTCCGTCGAGGTATCCCGGGGCTATGTTCTCATACTGAGGAGTCTGGCCTTTGTATCTTGAGATCTCGTCGCTCCAGATCATGTTCTCGTAAGCGTTCATCAGATTGGGTGTATAGGTGTTCTGAGAAAGCGAGAACGTACCGTTGTAGGTGATTGTCGGTTTCTGAATCTTACCGCGCTTTGTGGTGACGAGGATAACGCCGTTGGCAGCCTCCGCCCCGTAGATTGCTGCGGATGCGTCCTTCAGGACGTTGATCGACTCGATATCGTTCGGGTTAAGACGCTCGAGACCGGAACGGTCGGCCACACCGTCTATGATGACGAGGGCGGAGTTGTCGTTGAGCGTACCTTTACCACGGATGTAATAGGTAGACCAGTCGGAACCGGGCTCGCCTGAACGCTGGTTGGCGATAAGACCGGGGATCTGGCCGGCGAATGTATTGGTGATGTTGGCGACACCGTTTGTCTTCAGGTCGCTTCCTTTCACTGTCGAAACGGCACCTGTCACAGATGCTTTCTTCTGGACGCCGTATCCGACAACGACAACGTCATCGAGGCTTTGCGAATCTTCGGAGAGCTTAATCTGCATATTGGGGGTGATCTTCACCTCGATGGGAGCGTAGCCCACGTATGAGACCTTGATTGTTGCGCCGGGAGTAGTTTCGAGAAGGAAGTTACCGTCCAGGTCGGTGGCGGTACCGGTCTTTGTTCCTTTTACGATCACACTTGCTCCGATCAGAGGTTCGCCTGTCTTGCTGTCGACAACCGTACCCTTGAACGTCTGTTTTTGCTGAGCCTGTGCGCTCTGGGTCGGGCTCTCCGCAGGAGAGGCCACTGCCGTGAGTGTCGTGCCTCCAAGTGCGAGCAGGCACGAAATCAAACAGTAACGACCTGTCAAAATCGAGTTTTTGATGTTCATGTTAGTTTGTATTAAGGATTAAACTATCTTTTATTGTTGCTTTCCTCTCTCTCGTTTCCGAAGGTGTGTGTTTCCCGTAGGTCTCTCGGTTTCGGACTTTTGGAATTCGGTGTAGAATAGAGTTTTCATGACAACTATAATATCTATAGGAAGCCTATTTCAATCATAGGAGTCGTGGAATGGATTGCATGGGGGCAAAATTATAGCAAGATTAAGGCAGATATGCTCCCGATCATCCAAAATGAGAGCGAAATCGTACAAGGGTATGTTCGAAATCGTACAAAATGTGAGCGAATCTGTACGTGTACATGTGCATCATATTGAATATTTGGAAGTTAATGTTGATTATTCTTTCTTAAGTATTTTTTAGATTTTAAAGGAGACGATGGTGTAAATTTGTATCTAAATAGGGTAATAATTGATTAATCGGTCATAAATATTCGAGGTGAAACCTAAATTTGATTACCTTTGCAAACTACAAATATGCAAGCTTAAAATATGTTCTGCCATGAAAAGATTGATTTTGATATTGACGGTGGTGATCGGCTGTCTTTTTTCGGAAAAGGCAGCTGCGGCTACCGACACATTGCGGGTTGAGGGAGCGAAAGGGAAGCTGGCGGCTTTGCTCGAGATTCCGGAAGGCGTGGATATAAGGAGGAGTAAGAAGAAACTGCCGGTTGTGATTATTCTTCACGGTTTGACAGGCAACATGAATGAGGAACTCGAGATACGTCTTGCGGAGAGTCTTGCGAAAGAGGGAGTCGCTTCCCTCCGGTTTGATTTCAACGGCCACGGCCATAGCGAGGGTAGCTTCAACGACATGACGATCTCAAATGAATTAGAGGACGCGAGACGTGTCTACCGATATGTGGCGTCGCTTCCGTGGGTGAAGGATATCTCCCTGTGGGGGCATTCGCAGGGCGGAGTCGTATCGGCGATGCTTGCCGGAGAACTCGGCAAGAGCAAAATAAAAAGGGTGGTACTTGTAGCTCCCGCAGGTATCATCCGCGACGACGCTATCAGAGGAAATTTCTTCGGTTACCGGTTTGACCCGAGCAATCCGCCGGATACATTGAAATTCTGGAAGGGTCTGCCTTTGGGAAAGGAGTATCTGAAGGATGCCGCCCGGCAGCCGATATACGAGACAGCCGCCCGATACAAAGGTCCCGTCTGCATTATCCACGGTACCGGCGACCGGGGAGTGCCTTTCACCAGCGGTCTTCATTTCAAGCAGGTGATGCCTCGCTCGGAAATCCATCTCATCGAGGGCGAGGGCCATGTCTTCTCCCGCAAAGTAAAGGAAGTGACCGCGATAGCCACCTCCTTCCTGACCGGCCGCAAGTATCCGGTTATGCATTTTATTTGTCAGAATAGTTCTGAATGAGATCCAAAACGGACAAGTTTTATAAATGTGAATATCACTTGCATTCTGTGATTTGTATCCGCGACCGCACCGCGGTCGTAATTCACACCGCCAATCTACCCCGGGTGGGGAACGGCGAAAGCCTTTCCCCACCCGGGGCTGCCTTCCGTGACCCTTGTCAGGGTCAAACCTCCGGCCACGTTGTTGTTTACATTAATCCGCGTCCGCTAAAATATACGGATAAAATATACGGATTGCGGGGATATCCCAACGATCAGAGAATAAGATCGACCGCGGAGCGGTCGTGGATTATAGCCACGGGTCAAATCGGTTTGCCGATTTGACCCGTGGGAGGCTTTAGTGTGGCACAAAGGTAATATATTTGTATAACACTTGCAAGTTAAAATATAAAAGCTCTATCTGTTATTATTTTCATTGAAATATACATGAGGCATACATGAGTCTTTTGATTGGAACTGCCTTATATTCCATTATATAGAATGACGGTCCAATCCAGTTTCAATGAAATTCATGCAATCTATTACATGAAATTACATGAACTATCCCCAGTGAGGAATATAAGCAATATCTCTGCGGTTAGTCCCTTCCGGTATACCGACTTTTATCAGTCCCTGCGCCATCGCCTCCTTTATCATAACGGAAATAAGGGGATAATTCTTCTCATCATCCAAGATGCTCTTGCATAATTGGGAGGATTTGGTTAACTTTGACCAAGTCCTT
>CAJTYD010000056.1 GCA_910583775.1 uncultured Muribaculaceae bacterium
ATTTTAATTATTTTACTGTATTATTAACATCTCGAAATTAGTTTAAACAACTTCGACATGAAGAAATTACTTGCTTCCCTGAGTTTCTTCACCAGAATACCCTTCTGGCGACTCGCCACCATCCCGGCCGACAAATATCGGAATGTGGTAGATTTGTGGCCCGCTGCGGGAATCCTGACCGGTGGTCTGACCGCCCTACTCCTCTGGGGCGCGTCATTCATTGTGAAACCCTTCGCGGCAGTCGCTCTGGCAATGTCTTTCCGTGCTTTCCTCACCTGCGCCTTCCACGAGGACGGTCTCGCAGATTTCTTCGACGGGATGGGCGGCGGTTCCTCGCGGAGCCGGATCCTTGAGATAATGAAAGACTCCCATATCGGATCGTACGGTGTGATCTCCCTTATTCTTTATTATATCCTCACTATCTCGTTCATCAGCTCTCTGCCGATAGGGATCGCCTGCCTGGCGATCTTTGGAGCCGACCCCTGGAGCAAATTCTGCGGAGCATGCATAATCAACTTCCTCCCATACGCCCGAAAGGAGGAAGAGGCTAAAAACAAGCTCGTTTACAACCGCATGGGTGTTTTCACCGTGATTCTCTGTTTCCTGCTGGGATTTCTTCCGATGCTTCTGCTGCCCCGTGTCTATTGGGTATGCGCTCTTCTTCCCTTCATCGTCAGCATGATTCTCATCCTTATCATGAAACGCAAGATCGGCGGATATACTGGCGACTGCTGCGGAGCCACGGCTTTGCTATGTGAACTCGCGTTCTATTTTTCAGCCGCAGTCGTCTATCATCTCTCGATATCATGAGAATCACCTTTGTCAGACATACTTCTGTAGATGTTGAGCCCGGCACCTGCTACGGACAAAGCGATGTGCCCTTGAAACCGAGTTTCAAGGAAGAAGCTGAAATAGTCAGAAAAAAACTTATAAAAGAGGTAAGATATCCCTTCAAGGTCTATACCAGTCCCCTGTCACGTTGCACACTTCTCGCGGAATATTGCGGCTTTCCCGATGCCGTTCGCGACCCGCGTCTGATGGAGCTGAACTTCGGCGAATGGGAAATGCAGAGATATGACGCCATCTCCGATCCCAGAATCCAGGAATGGTATGACAACTGGTTTGAGGCTCCCGCAACCGGAGGAGAATCTCTTCGAGTTCAACTTGAAAGAGTGAGGAATTTCATCGATGAAATCAAAGAATGCGATAAGGAGAATGTGATAGTCTTCACCCACGGAGGCGTGATATCTCTTGCGCGCTACATCGCCGGTCTTTCCGAAAAAGAGACACTTTTCACAGGTCAACCCGGATACGGTGAAATCATAACACTGAAATTATAGGAACCACACAGACTTTGAGCGCGATGGTGAGAAAGACCATGATGGTTTCTGCAGTCACGCAGACCCTCAGAGACCTTCTCATGTCCGACTCGGTGAAATTGCGATCCATTTCTCCTATATATGGTTTATAGAAATCCTTTCCGAAATAACTGTGGGTCCCTCCGAAACGACAGTCGAGCACACCCGCCAGCGCTGCCTCGGGATAACCTGAGTTGGGACTCGCATGACACCTCCCGTATTTCCTGATAAATGAGAAAGCACGGTTCCCCCCTGCTAAGGCGATGAGAAGAGCCGTAAGCCTTGCCGGAATAAAGTTCGCCACATCGTCGGTCCGGGCTGCCACACACCCGAATTCCCGATACCTGTCATTTTTATAACCTGTCATCGAATCGAGAGTATTGACCATTTTATAGGCCATCATCCCGGGCACTCCCAATAGAACATACCAGAAAAGCGGAGCAACCACTCCGTCGCTCAGATTCTCGGCGAGCGTTTCAAGTGCCGCTGCCTTTATCTCTTTCTCCGAAAGAGAAGCAGTATCTCTGCCAACTATGCGGCCAACCTGTTTCCGGGCAGCGTCGAGGCCTTGCGAAAACGACTCGAAAACCATCCTCACCTCTTTCCCAAGAGTGGTTCCCGCCAGACAATAGAATATGAGTATTGTGCGAACAATAAAAGACCAAATCGGATATGGATTTAGAAACACTATAAGCGCAGAAGTCAGCCCGAAGACTCCTCCGATAAGTATAAACGCCATTAATCCGCCTTTGAACCGGCGTTGCCTCCCTTTGTTCCAATGTCTTTCGAAAAATGATATCAGCTTCCCGAATCCTACGACAGGATGAGGAAGCCAAGAAGGGTCACCCAGGATTCTGTCGAGAATCCATCCGCATAACAACGGACCCGCAAAATAAAACAGGCTCATCGATTCCATTTATCCATATACTCCTTTATAGCTGAAACAAGCAATTCATTTTCATCTGTTGTCTGCGCGGCGATTCTGAAATGCCTTTCGTCGAGACCTTCGAAATTAGAAGCATCCCTTATAAGAATTCCATGATTTTCAACCAGATATTCCTTCAATTGCGAAGCCGTTCCGTAAGTCTCAGGCAAATGGAACAGCGCGAAATTACACTCCGTTTCTTCGGATTCAATTCCAAGTGCCGCCAGTTTTACGCGAATTTCAGAAATCTCACGGTTCAATAAGCCGGCATCAATCGGATAATCAGCGGAATGTTCAAGAAGGTAATGCCCTGCCCGGATTGCCATTGAATTCACCGACCATGGCATCTTAAGAGAACGCATTCTGTCGGCGACAAACCCATCGGCCACGGCATATCCCACGCGCAGCCCAGGAATGGAAAACCGCTTCGTCAGAGACCCTAAAAGAACTATGTTAGGATGTGTGGCAACATCAGGAATAGAAATCGTGCTTCTTTTTCCATAATCGGAATACGCCTGATCGATCACGAATAAAGTCTCGGAATAACGTGTTGAAAGGGAAAGTATTTCATCCGGAGGAATTATCTTTCCGGTAGGATTGTTGGGATTGCAGATCCAGACCATATCCCTTCCGGTCCTTATGTCTTTGATGTCTTTGACAAATTCAACTTTATGTCCATATAAGGCGCATGCATCCTGATATTCTCTGAAAGTCGGCACAAGAACCGTAGATCGGCCGTCTCGGCGCAGATGTGCCAGAAGATAGATAGCCTCTGTCGCCCCATTTGTAACGACCACATTTCTCCAATCTGTCGAAAACTCTTCGGCGAGTCTTCTCTCGAGACTGAGGGCCTCCGGTTCCGGATAGCGTCCGATCTCATCCCCCATCGAACCAAGTTCTCTCATCAGAGCCGAATGGTCGCATCCAGAGACAATATTGGAACTGAAATTATGTCTTATCCCTCCTCCATATCGGAAAAGGTCGTCACCATGTCCGTAAACCATAACTTTATTTACGCATTATGTCATATATCCTGTCGATATCTATATATTTTCGCATCTCTGCGGCAAGACGGTCATACTGGAGCTCCATATATTCGTCATGCGTCCTGCTGATTTCTGCCCTGAGACCACGCTTCTTAGCGTATGGAGCCACAAGCAGGTCAATAACCTCACGGTTGTCAAGACAACCGTGAAGATATGTGCCCATAATCCCGTCGCTGACGCGACACCCATCCTTTACTCCTCCGGAAGTTACAGCAAATTCCTTCGAATCCGGGTCTATCGGTTCCGTCATACCGACATGAATCTCATACCCCTTGTTCACTGTTTGCGATCCTGGCAGAAAGAAGTCTGTGCGCGTTACCTTCTTTTCTCCCGACAAAACTGTCTTAACCGGCAACAGTCCGAGTCCTTCGATCGAGCGCGGGTTTCCCTCCACACCTTCAGGATCAGCGACACTCTCGCCCATCATCTGATAGCCTCCGCAGATTCCGAACACAGTTAAACCGCGCCTGGCGCAATCCAATACCGCATCCCTGCAGCCATTGTCGTTCAGAGCTTCGAGATCGCCTATAGTATTCTTGCTTCCCGGCAGTATCACTATCTCGGCCTTTCGTATCTCCTCGGGATCCATTGTAAAATAGAGATGGACGCGAGAATCGATAGCCAAAGAGTCAAAATCAGTGAAATTGGAGAGATGAGGCACAGCCACAACAGCGACATTAACCAGATTCTCAGTTGTTGATGTCGTATTCTTTTTTTTCAAAGATACGGAATCCTCCTCCTCGATATGAATATCTGACAGATAAGGCATTACTCCAAAAACGGGAATACCGGCGGTTTTCTCTATGATTCGTCTTCCTTCGTCGAAAAGACGAAGATCACCTCTGAATTTATTGATGATCACTCCCGCTATTCTTTCCCTTTCCTTCTCCTCCTGGAGCATAACGGAGCCATATACGGAAGCGAATACTCCTCCCCGATCGATATCTGCAACAAGTATCACCCTGGCATCCGCATATCCGGCCATTGACATATTAACGATATCGCGGTGTTTCAGATTGAGTTCCGCAATGCTTCCCGCGCCCTCCATCACTATCGGATTAAATCTCGCGGAGAGTCGGTCGAAAGCCTCATGCGCGACCTGTCTGAGCCGAGACTTGTCATCTTCCCGAAAATATCCGTATGCCGATCGATTACCTTCCGGGCGGCCGTTCACCACCACCTGCGACATCATTTCTCCCGACGGTTTGAGCAGAACCGGGTTCATCTCCACAAGGCAGTCAATTCCTGCGGCAGCAGCCTGGGCTGCCTGTGCCCGTCCGATCTCCAGGCCATCCGGAGTGACGTATGAGTTCAAGGCCATATTCTGCGCCTTGAAAGGAGCCGGGAGATAGCCGTCCTGCCGGAATATACGACAGAATCCGGCGGCAAGCACGCTTTTTCCGACATCGCTTCCGGTTCCTCCGAGCATTATGGGTCGCAATTTCTCCATCTTTTTCAAATTAGCCGATCTTTAACTTTTTATATGTTTGCTCTTGAAGGGTTCCCAGATCTCGTTCTGAAAACCGGACTCGGAATTTATCTGGCGGGCAAGAGCAAAAAGACAGTCAGACAGTCTATTGACATAGCTCATTATATCCTCTCCGACAGGATCTTCCTCGTTTAACCTCCATAAAGCACGCTCGGCCCTGCGACACAATGTCCGGGCATAGTGTGCCGAAGCTCCGGCCGATGTCCCCGACGGTAAAACGAAATGCTGTGTCAGAGCACCACCCTCCTGAATGGCGTCGATTCTTCGTTCCAGTTCATCGACGGCATTTTCAGAAAGTCTTCTCGGATTCCGCGATCTTTCATCCGAAGGCGTTGCCACAAGACTCATCAACGACATCAGATCGCTCTGTACCCGCCTCAAAAAATCTGATTTCTCCTCTCCGCCATTCGCATTAAGAGAGGCTCTCAATACCCCGAGATAAGCATTCAGTTCGTCAAGACAGCCGTTTGCCTCTATTCTCACATCGGTTTTAGGAACTTTCCTTCCGCCTCTGATCGAAGTCATGCCCGTGTCGCCCGAACGCGTATAAATCCTCATATCGATAAATTAAATTATTATGTCGGTTTATATATTCTCCTTTCCAAACAAAGTCTCCATCAGCAGGGCAGCGACTTCCGGTTCGCCCCAGTAGAGATGGGTATATCCCGCGACGGAATTACCTTTTCTGTACAAACCTACCGGCATTTCCTTTCCACGCACGTCTGTCTGCACTGCTATCGAATGAAGTTCTTCCGGGTTTTCTATCCGGGAATAATGAAACTCATGACCTCTTATCTTCGTCTCCCCGATTGAGACATTACGATAGCCCAAAGTAAGACGAGGAGAATCCATAGTAGCCTTAAAAGGCAAAATGCCACACATATCGAACTCACCTATCGCTTCCGAAAGATAGAGAAATCCGCCGCACTCGCCATAAATCATACCACCCTCCTCTGAGAAATCCCTTACAGACTCAATCATACCACGGTTTCGTGAAAGCTTATCGGCATAAATCTCAGGGTAGCCTCCGGGAAAATAAACCAGATCAGCTTCAGGGAGGGAAATATCATTCAAAGGTGAGAATTCAACCACAGCGTCTTCGCTTCCGCAAAGCTTTCTAAATGCACTGATATTTTCAGGATAAATAAAATTGAAAGCCTCGTCATGGGCGACTGCAATTTTCTTTCCCTTCAGGAAACTATCCTGAGGAAGAATCTCCTCTCTTCGTGAAAGGTTCTTGTTTTTAATGTCTTTCCATCCCGTAACTGAGAGCAGTCTTTCAAGGTTCACCCCCTCTTCAACGGCAGCGGCAGCGTGAGAGATGTATTCTTCAATTTTATCTACCTCGTCCATAGCGAGACCGAGATATCGCGAAGGAGTGGCGAGATCGTCACGATTTCTGATATGTCCGATATATTCCACCCCGGAATCCCTTGCCGCTTTCTTTAAGAGAGACAGATGATTTCCGGAGGCGACGTTATTGAATATTACCCCCTTCACGTCAACTGAGGGATCAAAACTTCTCATGCCGCAAAGAACCGCGACAAGTGAATAAGCCGATGAACGCGCATCGATGACAAGGATGACAGGGAGTCCGAGTGTCGAGGCTATGTCAGCCGCACTTCCTTTTCTGCAGTCATAACCGTCGAAAAGTCCCATTACACCTTCGACGACACCTACCTGCGCATCAGAATCGGAGAAATTCTCCCGAAAGAGTTTTTCCACGTGATCCAGGTCTGACATAAAAAGATCCAGGTTTACGGAATCGACCCCGGATGATTTTTTATGAAAGAAAGGGTCGATGTAGTCAGGGCCGGTCTTGAACGGAGCGCAACTGAGTCCTCTTCGCGTCAAAGCCCTCAGTATGCCGTTGCAGACAGTAGTCTTGCCGCTCCCCGACGAGACAGCCGCCAATACAAAAGCGCTTTTCTTAGTCTCCATGTCTCAACAAATTAGAAATCCTCTTTCTGCCATGCCGCTACGGCATCAAGCATTGCCGCAATTGAAGCGCATTCACGCCCATTCACTGAAATCATTCCGGAGCATGCTGTTATCTCTAATGGCCTTTTATCTTTAGTGCAGAAAATTCCGTTGCGATAAAGAGCTTTCCTCGCCATATTCGCCAATTCGCCCTCTCCGCGCAGACATACCTCGCTCCGCATCTTCACGTCTATCTTGAAGAGTCCGTCGGAAGAATCGAAATAGATGCCCGGGCGTACAAAATATTCCGAAAGCCTTCCCGAAAGCGACAGATCCTCGGGAACTCCGGCCGAAATACCTATTTTCTTATCGATAAGCCAGACTTTGTCTGCAAGTTGCAGCGCGAGATCGAGATCATGGGTAGAAAGGAATATCGTCTTGTCGAGTTTTCGTGAAAGGGAGAAAAGGAGCTGCATGATGTCGACCTTGCTTGGGAAATCGAGGAAAGCCGTTGGCTCGTCAAGGAATATCACCGGCGTTTCCTGTGCGAAAGCCTTTGCTATCATCACCTTCTGACGCTCCCCGTCGCTGAGGGTCTGCACCATGCGGTGTCTCAACGTTTCAATGCCTGTAAGGCGGATCGCCGATTCGACAGCTTTGTGATCCTCCTCGCTCAACCGCCCCCAGAATCCCGTATAAGGCGCTCTTCCAAGCGAGACAAGAGTCTCGACATCCATATTTTCAAGCAAGGGCTTTTCGGTCAGCACCACGCTCACCGTTCGGGCGAGATCCCTGTCGGAATAGCTTGTGATATCCTTTCCCATTATTTCGACCGAGCCTTTCAACGGTTTCTGAAACCCCGCGAGGGTTCTGAGCAAAGTCGACTTGCCGGCTCCGTTGGGGCCGATCAGACAGGTAAGTTCACCCGAATAGAGACATTCGTCAAGGCTGTTTGATATTACCGAATCGCCGTGCTTGTCGCGATAACCGGTCGAAAGTTCCGAAGTCCGTATTGTAACTTTTCTCCTCATCTCCGCCCCCTCCTTTCTTTAAATATCACATAAAGGATGACGGGCACGCCGATCAGAGGCGTCACGCCGTTAAGCGGAAGAATGATGTTCTCAGGTAATATGCAGAGGAGATTGCAGACAAGACCGACGACAGCTCCTGTCACGATGCATCCGGGAATTATTATCCTGTGGTCGGAGGTCTGGAAAATCATTCGCACGATATGCGGAACAGCGAGGCCGATGAATGAGACCGGACCGCAGAACGCGGTGACAACCGATGTGAGCACGCCGGTAGTGACAAGAAGCATATTCCTGACCCACTGCATCTTCACTCCGAGATTGCGGGCATAGTTCTCACCTAAAAGAATCACGTTCAGAGGCTTGACCATCAGAATGGAGAAAAGGAGACCGACGGCAACCGCAATGGAAAAGAAGGAAAGCTGTCCGAGAGCGACTCCGTTGAAGTTTCCCATTCCCCACATTGCATAACCATGGACGCCTTCCGCAGTGGAGAGATAATTGAGAAGAGTAATCACCGAAGAGGTCAGATAACCCACCATGATTCCGGCGATAAGCAACATCAGATCGTTTTTCAGCCATATTGAAAACAGTAGCAGCAACCCCATGATGGCGATGCTGCCGATAAAGGATCCTATGAGTATCGCCATATAACCGCCCCATGAATATCCGGCGGCGGAGACCGATCCGCCGAGCAATAGGATCACCAGAGCCACTCCAAGACTCGAGCCGGAGGTGATTCCGAGAATCGAAGGCCCGGCGAGAGGATTGCGGAAAGCGGTCTGAAGCATTAGGCCCGACACCGTCAAAGCCGCCCCCGCAAGGATGGCTGTGACCGCCTGCGGCAGGCGGCTGCCTATCACAATAAAGCGATAGGGCCCTTCTGACTCGCCTTTCCCGAAAAGGATATCCATCACTTCTGCCGGAGGAATATCCACCGAACCGACAAATAGGTTAAGGAAAAAAAGTATGACAAGCGAAACTGTCAGTATAACGAATCTCATCTTTGTCTTTTATGATTATTTCATTTTAGTGTAGTAATTGTGAGTTGCCACACTGTCTTTCATTTCAGGATGCATATAATGCAACATATCCTCGAGCAGACGGTCGGGATGGAAGGGTGTTTCCTCGTAAAAATCGATATAGCGGGTGTTGCATCCGTAAACGTTCCCCTCCTTGTAGGCCTTGAACTGCGAATTGACAGGAGCATCGGAGCCTAACTCCTGCAGTGACTTCTCCTTGTCCTGATTATAACGGACAAACCAGATGTCGGCGTCATACGCCTCGGCGAGCACTTTCTCCGGAGCGAGCGGCACGCTGCCGCTCTGCCTGTAGCCATCAAACGGATTGATGCCGCCGGCGTCACGGATAAGCCCTGCGATCGTCGACTCGCCGCCCGGGACATTCCAGACCTGCCCGTATCTCTGGTCGATCAGCACCTTAGGTCGCGAAGTCGCCTTTTTGGCTTTCTCCTTCAGATCCATATATCTCTTCTCAGTGTCCGCGAACATCTTTTCCGACACGTCCGTCTTGCCGAAAAGCATGCCGTAGAACCTCACCCATTCAGCGCGGCCGAGAGCCGAAGTCTCCATATAGTCGGCACATTCGATTATAGGAATGCCGAGCTCTCCCACTTTGGCATACTTGTCGTTGTTCTCAAACGGCGAAAGCATGATCACCTGGGGACGAAGCTTTATGATTTTTTCAAGATCAGGACTCATGCTGACTCCGCAGTCAACTATCTTTCCGCTTTTCAGACGTTCCTTCACCTCACCCTCGTTGACGTATTTCGCGTTGCAGACTCCTCCGATTGCATCGATGGCGCCAAGTTCGGAGATCAGGCTGTTATGCACAGTCGAATAGACAAGAGCGTTGGTGACCGGAATCCTGACAACCGTTCCCTGGGGAAGATTCGTCGGTAATTCCTGCTCCGAGGGAACAAGTATATACTTCTGTAGGATCTTTACCGTATCCCACGGATTCCTTACCGTCACCTCCGTAAAGTCCTCATGTTCAACAATCGAGAGATTTTCAGCATATTTTGTCGGCACCTCTTTTCCTTCTCCCCCGGAAACAGAGGCGTGGCCTCCCTTGCAGGAAGCAAA
The DNA here is from genome assembly GCA_910583775.1 of uncultured Muribaculaceae bacterium. Classification (GTDB taxonomy): domain Bacteria; phylum Bacteroidota; class Bacteroidia; order Bacteroidales; family Muribaculaceae; genus Lepagella. The sequence continues at coordinate 9,872 of CAJTYD010000056.1, forward strand.
GGAAGCCAGAGCCAATAGGAACAGAGAGAGTATCCCTACTCTCCTTCCAACCAATCTATAATCATAATTCATATCTAAACCATAACTGAGTACACATTAGAAACGTGCGACTATGGAATTTTATTTGTTCACAACATGATGAATAAATGTCACAGCGCGGGCTCCTACACCACAAGTGAATCTTTTCTTGAAGACGCCATCTTTGTCATAGATGTTTCCATACATCGGTTCGCGGACCTGAGAGCTGCCTGCCGAATCAAGGAAATAAGACAGAATGATGATGTCGCCGCTCACAGGATCGATTGCCACGCCGTTTGGACTGGCAATCCAGGAATCCTGACCTTGCTGACGCTGAATCATATTCTCACGCACCACATTCAAGGTATTGGTGGAATATACTTTATAGGTATAATCGGCCGAAGGCACTATCTTGGAATACGGAGCATTGACAACATAAAGCTCATCATTGTGGCATGCGATCAAAGTTCCATCACATACTTTTGTCACATCATTACCTGTAACTTTCACGACAACAGAAGGATTTCCCTCATAATCGCCTTTGCATACAACAAAGGCATCCGTGCCGTTTGACGCCACATCTGTCGGATTAAGAACTTTTCTGGTATCCTGTATCTTCTTTTCTGTCCATGTGGCGAGATTTACAATTGAAATATAGCTGTTTCCATACTTTACACCACCTGACGCACCTCCGTTGGAATTCTGGCCGTCGGAATTGGCGACAACAAGATTGTTTCCGGCAATGGCTATCTGATCGGGGTTCGGACCGACCTTAATCGACTTCTCAACCTTCAGAGAAAGAGTATCGACACATGAAACATATCCCGTATACATGGAAACATACACTTTCCCATCCTTTGCCGCCAAAGCACGCGGTTGCGTGGCATCGCCTTCCGGCCTTATCGATGTAATTATCTTAAGAGTCTCGGGCTCAACAACCCAGATAAGATTAGAGCTGTACATAGCAATATACATTTTTGCTCCGTATACTATTGCCTTCTGGGCGCCGTCGCCGATACGGACACCATTTTCAGCATAGAATGCATCATCAGTCGCCGTTCCGGTCGCATAGTCGTATGCAGTGATCGAAGCAGGGATATTACCTCTCTTGTTTCCACCGTTTATAGTGTAGAATCCGGTTACTGTCTCAACTGCCTTAGGTGTATTGTCATCGTCGGAACATGAAGCCATTCCGCCAAGCATCAGAAGTGCTGATGCATAAACTAAATACTTTTTCATTTTATTCTTTTTATTTATCATAGATAAAAGGTTATGGTTCAAAAGTTACCGTCGCCTTCCAGGATCTTCCCGGCATCGGATAGTCGACAACCACTTCATATTGCTTGTCGAACATATTCAACAGATCGAAACGCAGATCGAGAGAGTGGCCGTGAAACCGGAACGTCCGCATCAGCGAGGCTCCGCATTCGATATATCCCTTGACCCTCGAAACGGGCAGATTGGAGTTCGTGCCGTAACGCTCGCTGACTCCTGTGGCGTGAAAGACGACGTCAACCCAGGGGTTCTGCCAGGAGAGCGAGGCCGCTCCGCTATGCTGAGGAGTGTAGGCCACCTGCTTGTTGTAGTCGGGATCCTTGCGGTTCGTACGTGGCTGCACTCGCTGCCAGCTATAGTTGGAGGCGAATACAAGGTTCTGATTGCGACTTAAATGGAAAGTGGCGTTGGCTGTCACATCGACGCCGAAAGCCCGTGCCTTGCCGAGATTCATCATAGTCCAGATGAACATATTCTGCGGGATAGCCACGATCTTGTTCTTTACAGAGTTGTAATATGTATCGACAGTGAATACAGCTGTCGAGAGCCATGAAAGTGCAGGCATCTGATATGTGAATCCGAGATTGACCTGATCGGAATCCTCCGGCTTCAGCGACACGCTGCCCATGTGGAAGTAATAATTGTCGTTGAATGTCGGCATTCGGAAAATATTCTTATAGGAGGCGCGGATGAAGAATAGGCTGCTGAAAGGCTGGAAGGAGACGCTTGCCGACGGAGACAGCTTGTTCTCGTCTTTCGCGCTTTCGCCATATCTGACTTCATTGTCATAGACCGACCAAAGAAGACGCACCATCGCCTGCATCCAGTTGTTCCTGAACTTCCCGGTAAAACTCTGGAGAAATGAGTGACGCCGGGGCTTGACCTCTACCGTGGCCGGCTGATTGCTGTTCAGGTTATTGTAAAAATAATCGGCCGAATAGTTGAACGACAGTCTGTCGGTCGGCAGATAAAGCGCAGACCCGGAAAGATATACTTCACGCTGGTAATAGTTCTCGTCAAGCATCCCTCCGGGATACTTCCCGTTCTCGTCGTGATAAAGCGATGCGTCCCAGTTGAACTTGGCGAGACCCTGGAAAGAGAATTTATCGAGTGAAAGATTCCGGTATGTTAGCTGTCCGAAGAAATTACGGTCGCGCAGACGCTCGTTTATCACGGGATTATAGAGAACCACAGCGCCCGGCAGCTGACGGTTGTTGTCATAATAATAGACCTTGCCGTCTAAAGTAGATGCCTGTGTGGGGCGCCATCTAACGTTGAGCTCGCCGTGACCCGAATTCATACGGCTGTTGTTACGCCGTTCACGCGTAACCATAACGCCGTTATAAAGCGTGAAAGGATAATTGTTCTTGGCGTGGGTATACTCCCCTATCAGTGAAAAGGAGAAATTTTTCGTGAGGGTCTTGCCCACTTTAAGATAAGGATTCAGGAAACGCCATGAACCGGCACGGAACCGGGCAGTGAGATGCCAGGCCGAGTCGTTGGGTGCCGGAACCGACAGGGTGGAAATTAGAATGGAGGCGGCCGATGCCGAGGCTTTTGCGGGAATGAAGATGTCGCTGTTGTCGCCGATAGTGACCGAGAGACTGCCCACATTGTCGAGCGAATAACGGGAAAGATCGATCTTTCCGCTCTGGCAGTCGCTCAACACGATGCCGTCATATATGACTCCCGTGTGGTTGGCTCCGAAGCCGCGCACAGAGACTGTCCGCATACCTCCGGCGCCCCCATAATCCTTGATGTTCAGACCGGGGAGACGGTGAAGGGCATCGGAAATGTCGGTAACTCCTATGGTTTTCATCCTTTCATTAGAAAGATTGAACACCGGCGCGGAGCTGATCACCTCTTTCCTCACGCGGTCGGCGATAACCGTGAATTCATCGATTTCCCCTACCCGCAGGGAATCCCGGTCATGCGGGATATCTGATTTTTTAGATAGTTTTGACTGCTTGTCATTTGAAAGAGGACATGACGCAAAGGCCGCGATCCCTGTCGGAAGCGTGGCGACACAGGCCATAACGGCGCATAATGATTTCCTGAATAAGTCTGAATTTATCCTTTTCATATATGTTCTCTTTTCCTCGAAAGAGTGTGCAACATATTATGAACCGGGCAAGAAATGCCGCGAATCATGATCAGGCAGGTCTTCGGACTTATCTCAGCTTTCCTCCGCCTTCCCGGTTCCGAAAAACCAGTGGCGACAAAACATCCGATCTTCGAATCTGTCGCGATGTTCGTCTGGAGGAAGCCTTTAAGAAACTGTTTAAATTTCTTAGAGACTCACCGCAGCGGGACTGTCCGGGATTCTCACCCGGTTCCCTTTTAATGGCGCGAGCCAACCAAATCGCCGCAAATTTATAAATTTATTTTCAAACCGACAAATCTTTTTTATATGCAATTGCCGTGCGAGAAAAGTTATATAATTGAAAATTTTATCTAACTTTGCACTATAACCGAATACTCCTCTCTTCCTCGGGTTTCAGTTCTAAATCTTTAGAACCGGTTTCTTGAAATTCCATGACGCCTACGCCAATGGTCAGGACCGGGCACTGGCTTATTATCTCCAGGTCAAGGATAATATCTGTTAAATATACCCCAAGACAACTTCAACTGTAAGTTTCAAATGAGAAATATAATCACATTAATTATTTTTATGTTCCTCGGCATTCCGGCTATTGCCGGAAGAGACAACGAGAGCATCATTACCAACGGTGTGCCATGGTTTGACTCAGACGGCAACATAATCAATGCTCATGGAGCCTGCATCATTGAGGACGGAGGGAAATATTGGCTATTTGGAGAATATAAATCCGACAACAGCAATGCTTTTCCGGGATTCGGATGCTATTCCTCCTCCGATCTCGTTAACTGGAAATTCGAACGGGTAGTCCTTCCTGTCCAGAAAGACGGCATACTCGGGCCCGATCGCGTCGGAGAAAGGGTGAAGGTGATGAGATGCCCGAAAACAGGAGAATATATAATGCTTATGCATGCGGATAATCTGAAATACACAGACCCGCACATAGGAATCGCAGTATGCGACAGCATCAATGGCGACTACCGGCTTCTCGGAACAATCGAGTATGACGGAAAGCCCATTAAAAACTGGGACATGGGTACTTTTCAGGATGATGACGGCACCGGATACCTGTTGATACATCATGGGCCCGTATATCGACTCAGTGATGATTACCGCTCTATCTCGGCAAAGGCCGCCCATATCGACGGCATGGGAGAATCTCCCGCGATGTTCAGGAAAAACGGGATATATTTCATGCTGACATCCAATCTCACAAGCTGGGAAAGAAACGACAACTATTATTTCACAGCTACCTCTATCGAAGGCCCCTGGGAGAAAAGAGGACTTTTCTGCCCTGAGGGCTCGCTGACCCACAATTCCCAATGTACATTTGTTTTCACTCTGACACGCAACGGAGAGAAAATTCCCATATATATGGGCGACCGCTGGTCATATCCCCGTCAGGCCTCGGCCGCAACCTATGTATGGTTGCCAATGCAGGTGAACGGTACAAGTCTGTCCATTCCGGAATACTGGTCTTCCTGGAATATAAACGGAATCCGGAAGCAAACGCTCTCAGGCGAGACAAAAATACATGACTGGACTTCGGATAAAAAGGGAGAAAAACTACGTATCCCCTTTCACGGAAAGAGAATTTCCATTATCGGAGAGTCCAATTCTCAGTCGGGCTACGCACTTGTATCGATCAAAGACAAAGAGGGAAAGATCCTGCACAGCCAGTATGTGGATTTCTACAGCAAGGTCCCTGATCTCTCACCCCGCTATGTCAGTCGCCTCTATCCCGAAGATGATTATATGCTTGAAGTCGAGGTTTCCGGTGAAAACCCGGTGTGGTCAGACAAAAAAGGAAATGTGTTCGGGAGCAAAGACTTTTTTATAAACGTTTCCAAATCAATAATCGAAAAATGAAGTCCTTATCAACTATCCTGATAACCGTTATCTCCGTGTTATTACCCACGGCAGCATACGCACGTCCGTTTGTTATCGAGAAAGGGAAAAACCTTACGGTTTCATGTCCCTCGTCATCCCGGGCAGTCCTGAATACTGCCCTTGAGATTCTGAATAAGGATTTAGGAAACGTATTCGGCAACGGAATTGAATTTAAAGATCGGGATGCCGCTCTGACAATCAGGATAGATCCTGTAGATGTCAGGGAAGAACAGGGCTTCGTCATGGCGTCCAACGGATCGGGAAAACTCATCATTACCGCGCATGACAGTCACGGGGCGGCATACGGCGTAATGGAGATTTCAAGACTGTTGGGTGTTTCGCCATGGGAGTGGTGGGCCGATGCCGCTCCGCAGAAAAGAGATAGATTCGAATTGCCGGAGAATTACGTAAACCGGCAACATCCCTCCGTAAAGTATCGCGGGATTTTCATAAACGATGAAGACTGGGGACTCATGCCCTGGAGCTCGAAGACTTTCGAGCCGTCAGATATACCGGGCCATATCGGTCCGAAAACAAACGCGAAGATCTTCGAGCTGTTGCTCAGACTAAGGGCAAATACCTATTGGCCGGCGATGCATGAATGTACCCTCCCCTTTTTCCTGACCGAAGGGAATCGCGAAGTTGCTGAGAAATACGGCATCTATATTGGCGGTTCGCACTGCGAGCCGATGGCTTGCAACGCAGCCGGAGAATGGGCACGACGGGGGAAAGGAGATTATGATTACGTTAACAATAGCGACAATGTATATCGCTTTTGGGAAGACCGGGTAAAGGATGTGGCGAATCAGGAAATTCTCTATACCATCGGTATGCGCGGGGTTCATGACGGAGCGATGAACGGAGCAAAGACCATCGATGAACAGAAGAATGTCCTGACCCATGTTTTCCAAGACCAGCGGAAACTACTTGCAGATTATGTAAACAAGGATGTCACGAAAGTGGCGCAGGTATTCATTCCGTATAAGGAAGTGCTGGATGTCTACAATGCTGGTCTTGAAGTGCCGGAAGACGTGACTCTGATGTGGTGTGACGACAACTACGGCTACATCCGTCATTTCCCCACAGAAAAGGAGCGCGCCCGCAAAGGGGGGAACGGCATATACTATCATGTTTCCTATTGGGGGCGGCCGCACGACTATCTCTGGCTCGGGACCGTCAGCCCGTATCTGCTTTATCAGCAGATGACTGAGGCATACGACAAAGGTATTCGCGATATCTGGATCCTCAATGTAGGCGACATCAAGCCGGCCGAATATCAGATAGAGCTCTTCATGGACATGGCCTGGAATATGGATAAAGTAAAATCCCTGGGACCGTCACGACATCTATCCGGATTCCTTGCGCGCGAATTCGGCGCGTCGACAGCCGAAAAGCTTCTTGATGTAATGAACGATCATTACAGACTTGCGTTCATTAGGAAACCGGAATTCATGGGCAATACCCGTGTTGAGGAAAAAGACCGTAACTATTACAGCACAATCCGCGACCTTCCCTGGTCGATCGATTCCATAGATACCCGTCTCCGACAATATAAGGATATCTCTGACGCAGTGGAGGAAATATGGAATGACATTCCTGCCAATCGTAAAGACACATATTTCCAGCTGATAAAATATCCGGTGCAGGGAGCGGCGCAGATGAACGTAAAGGCCTTGACTGCCCAGAAAGCCCGTCGCGGGTTATGCGGTTGGGAGGAAAGCGACGAGGCGTTCGACAGCATCGTTTCCCTTACGGCTCAGTATAACCGTGGTTTCGCGAACAACGGGAAATGGAACGGCATAATGGATTACCGCCCCCGCAGACTTCCGGTGTTCGATCGAATCGAGCACAAAGCCTCTTCGGATAAAATGACTGCATTCCCCCGACCGTTGATAAAAAGGAACGGCAAAGACGCCAAAGGAGAATATGAGATCGCAGAAGGACTCGGCTATGAATCCGGCGCCATTTCCCTGATAAAGAATAAGCCGATTTCCTTCATCATTCCTTCGATCGAAACTGCCGATTCCCTGACGATAGACATCCGCCTTTTGCCGACTCATCCCATAGATAAAAAGGGACTGGCATTTGATGTCAGCATCGACGGAGAAATCATCGCAAAAGAGGTTCATTACGAAACCGCAGGCCGCAGCGAGAAATGGAAACTGAATGTCCTTTCCAACCAGTCTCAACGAAAACTCACCATCCCCAACGATGGCAAGCCTCACCGTCTTACACTCACGCCCCTCACCGAAGGCATCCTCCTCGACCAGCTCCTCATCTACCGTTAAAACTATTATTGGATAAGCATATCCTGAAGCCAGAATCCTTCCAAGGCAACAGGAATCCTGATTGCTATTCGGTTATTGCCGCAAGCGGCTAATGCGGAAGACGAATCTGACCGAAAATGGCCTCAAACGCAAAATATCCCGGGATATCCGTCCCCGCATAGCCCGCTTGCGGGCGCCTCAGGAATCCTAAAAATTCCCGAGATCATCCAATTTGCCAATCCTTTTACTTAGGGATTGATATTGATTCTGCGATAGCGTTTAGATAGAGGAATGTGTCGCGTCCAGGTGCGAGAGGAACCATCGGCGAAAGTATGAGCAGACGGCCCTGAGCGCAAAGTTCAAAATCGTGGGCTCCTGGTTTTTGCCGTTCTCCAAATGGAACGTTCGACAGCAAGATTATCTTTCCATTTGTTTGCTCGCATTGGCGCCTTACTGATTTCTCAGCGGGAGAGATAAACGGCGAAACCAACACTCCTCCATTTTCAGCGAGATGAGTCCAACGTCGAAGCTTGTTCGCCTTTAGAATATCCGAATCCGATCGGTGAATCACCACAGGCGCCTTAAAAGGATTGTCCAACAGCTGAAGGTTGCCATAGGCCTGCCAAAGACTGTCTCCGATCTTGATATTATTGATTCGATAAAAATAGTCAGGATTCAATCGGCGTACTAATAACCGATATGGATTCTGCCTGATATATTCAATTATTGTGGATAGGCGGTGATGCGGTCGCAAATACCGGTCATGAAAATCCGGAGTAAAAACGTGTTCCAACAGGGGTAATTCCGATCTTATCAACTGCCCGCATTTCACCTTCATCATTCCGATATAATTCCCGAGCACCCGAGGAAGATATTCACGGGCAAATATGGCAAAATGAATATGGTCAGGCATGATTACATACTGCAGCAGTTGCAGAGAAGAGCAAAGATTAGGAAAAATCAGGATTTGCGATTCTATAATCTCACCGATGCGTGATCTCTCTATCACCGGTTGTTCCAGACTTCCGAGAATACGGCTGAAATTAGGGCATTCTGGCGCTTTGCAGATGGTGATATGATAGATGCATCTGCTTCTATAATCATGTTTTGGATCGCGACCCATAATTCACGGATTTAATAGTCATTGATATTTATAGCGATTATCGAAGATGAAGCCGGAATTCTGATTGCCATTCGGTTATTGCCGCAAGCGGCTAATGCGGAAGACGAATCTGACCGAAAATGGCCTCAAACGCAAAATATCCCGGGATATCCGTCCCCGCATAGCCCGCTTGAAGATATCCCGAAATATTCGTCTCTCACACAGCCTGCTGGGAAATATCCCGGGATATCCGTCCCCGCATAGCCCGCTTGAAGATATCCCGAAATATTCGTCTCTCACACAGCCTGCTGGGAAATATCCCGGCATATTCGTCCCCGCATAGCCCGCTTGCGGGCGCCTCAGGAATCCTTGGAATCTTCTTCAATGCAAATTTTTGGATCCGCATTAGCTATCTTGCTTCTTGCTGTGTTTTTTCAGCCTGAGGGGATCGAAGCCGTTGCCGTAGACGCTGCGGGCGTCCGACTGGATGATGTAGGAGCCGGCATCCACATTCCGGACGATGTCGTAGATCTGGTTGGCATCGTATCTCCGGCACCAGACGATAAGCATCTCCCGGGTTTCGCCGGTCCAGTAACCACGACCTTCGAAAACCGTCACTCCCCTGCCCGACTCATGCGTGATTCGCTCGGCGATCTCGCGCCATTTTGTGGAAAGAATCATGAACTGGATCGTCTGCTTGTCGGCTCCGACCATATAATTCGCAATGAAGGAATAGATGATGATAGACGCCCAACCGTAAAGGATTGTCTGCACACGGCTCTGAATCCGCGCGTCCATGTCGCCGTCGAAAGGAAGGAAGAAGGAACAGGCCACTATCGTGACATCAATGATCATCATCGTCCTGCCGATACTGATATTCGACTTCTTCTCAAACACAGCGGCCACGATGTCGGTCCCTCCCGCCGAGCCTTTATGCGAATAATAAAGCCCGATGCCGATACCGCATATCACCGAACCTACGAGCACGCTCATCGTCATATCCGTCACCAAAGGGGGATGAGAAGTGAAATACCCCTCTATCAAGGCGATCATTCCCGAGAGGAGCGTCGCGCCGAAAACCGTACGGACCACGAATTTACGGCCAAGAGTCTTATACCAGCATACAAGCATCAGGATATTCACGGCATACATCGTAAAGGCCACAGGCAACAGACCGCCGCTGGCGAAATAGACCAGCGTGCTGAAACCGGCCATGCCTCCCACAACGATCTGATGGGGAAATATAAAAGCCATAAAGCCGACGGCATAGACGGCCATTCCGACAAAGATCATCACGAAATCATGAAGGTCAGGATTTGAATGAAGACGTAAATGTTGAATCTGCATAGCATTAATCTAAAAAAGGGTAATTATGAAAAGAGAGGATCCCTCCTTGCGGATGAATCCTCCCTCCTCTATCTATGGTTGCAAAATTCAGAATCAGATTAGAGAAGCTTGCGGGGCTTGATGTCGAGCTTCACGGGCTTGATCATATTTTCGGGAGCAAGAACCTCGTCGAGTTCCTCCTTGTTCAGAATGCCATGCTCGAGCACGAGATCGTAAACCGACTTGCCTGTTGCAAGAGCCTCTTTGGCGATCTTGGTAGAGTTCTTGTAACCGATAACCGGGTTGAGGGCGGTAACGATACTGATGCTGTTCTTTGTCTGCTCTGCGCAGTGAGCCGCATTGGCTGTTATGCCCTCGATGCAACGGATACGCAGTGTGTGGAAACCGTTGATCATCAGGTCGACCGACTCGAAATCGCACTGTGCCATCACAGGCTCCATGGCGTTGAGCTCCATCTGGGCTGCATCGCCGGCCATTGTCACGCAAAGTTCGTTTCCGATCACCTTGTAGCAGATCTGGTTCATGACCTCAGGAATAACCGGATTGACCTTTCCGGGCATGATCGACGAACCGGGCTGCATTGCGGGCAGGTTGATCTCGCCTAAGCCGCAGCGGGGACCGCTGGCGAGCAGACGAAGGTCGTTGCAGATCTTGTTCATCTTCACGGCGACGCGTTTCAGTGCCGAAGCATAGCCTACGAGGCAGGATGTATCGGAAGTAGCGCCCACGAGGTCTTTCGAAAGCTTGATGTCCCAGCCGGTGATCTTGGCAAGAGCGGCAACGCAAAGCTCGGCATAACCTGGCTCGGCGGTGATACCCGTACCGATGGCAGTCGCGCCCATATTCACGGTCAGGAAGTCTTCGGCGGCCTCGTCGAGGTGCTTGATCTCATCCTCAAGGATGGAAGCGAAGCCGTTGAATGTCTGACCTAAAGTCATAGGAACGGCATCCTCAAGCTGCGTACGTCCGATCTTGACGATATTCTTGAATTCCTCAGCCTTCTTTCTGAAAGCCTCGATCACAATCTTATAATGCTTGATAAAGTTAAGATGTGTGAAATACATGCCGATATGGATTGCCGTCGGATAAGCGTCGTTGGTCGACTGAGCGCAGTTAACGATGTCGTTAGGCGAGCAATACTGGTATTCACCACGTTTGTGACCCATGATCTCAAGAGCACGGTTGGCGATAACCTCGTTGGCATTCATGTTGGTCGTGGTGCCTGCGCCGCCCTGGATCATATCGATAGGGAACTGGTCGTCAAGCTTGCCGTCGATCATCTCCTGACAGGCCTGCTCGATGGCGTCGAGCTGCTCTTTGGAAATAAGGCCAAGCTCATAGTTGGCTCTGACAGCACCAAGTTTCGTGATTGCCAGGCCCTTGATAAAATAAGGATACTGGCTGAGGCGGAACTGACTGATTTCAAAATTCTCGATACCTCTCAATGTCTGCACTCCGTAAAGCGCGCATTCAGGAACTTGTTTTGCTCCGAGAAGATCAGACTCTTCACGGAATTTTCCTTCACAGTTATTTTTCATGACTCTGTGTTATTAATGGTAAAAATTTTAGTAGATGACAAAAATTGAAATTATGCTGTTAAACATCTAAATTTCA
>CAJTYD010000057.1 GCA_910583775.1 uncultured Muribaculaceae bacterium
TAATATGCTCCCTCCTTCCGCAACCCAATCGCCTCAAAAATATCTTCGTTTTATACATTCATTAATTTTTATCAACTACTTATGAAACGAAATTGGATTTCGCATCAAAATTACTTTTCGAAAGTCGTTTTGCAAAATCGAAAGTGTTAATTATATTTAAAATTAACATCCTTCAATCATCATACGTCAACGATTCTCAAGTCGATGCCTTCATCCTCAAGGGCTTTGGCTGCTTTATCGGGAAGATTCGAGTCGGTGATGAGAATGTCGATGTCGCTAAGATCGGATATCTTTACGAAACCTCTGCGTCCGAACTTGGAGGAGTCGGCGAGTACCACTGTTTTCTGCGATGCCTTCATCATCGCACGGTTGAGATACGCCTCTCTGATGTCGGTTGTGGTGATACCGAAAGATATATCGAACCCGTCAACGCCGAGAAAAAGCTTGCTGCACGCCATATTTTCGAGGAAGTTCTCGGCATTCCGGCCGACAACCGACATACTGCTTGCCCTAAGTGTTCCGCCAAGCTGCATGAGGTCGACCTTGTCGGAGCCTCCGAGGACTTCCGAAACCTTCAACGAAGCAGATATGACCGTAAGATGCTGTTGAGGTTCAAGCTTATGTGCAAAAGCGAGAACAGTTGTTCCCGAAGCTATTATTATCGAATCGTTGGGAGTTACCAGCGATGCGGCATAAAAGCCGATGGCTGATTTCTCCTTGCTCGCGAGCTTTGCTTTCTCGCGGATTGAACGGTTGGAGATATACGGATCCATAAGGATGGCGTTGCCGTGGCTTCTGTAAAGTTTCTTCAGCGACTCGAGCTCCGAAAGATCCTTTCGTATCGTTACCGCCGAAACCTGCAGGAGTTCCGAAAGTTCGTTGACCGAGACGGTCTCCTTTGCCATCAGGGTCCGGATTATCAGTTCATGTCTTTCCTCTTTTGTCATCGTCTGGATAGCGTATTATTCTGTTTACCAAAATTACGAATTCTTTTTAAGAATCCAAAAAGTGAAAGAATTTTTAAATAAATTTACTAAAAATTTGCTTTCGAATAAAAAGTTATATACTTTTGTAGCGAATTTAAAATATTTCATAACGAAATATAAGGAGTTGGTATAAAACAGCTACAAAAGCAATAAAATTGTCATTGAAACGATAAGAATTTATGTCGGATATTTTTGATCGACAGTATGACGTGATTGTCGTGGGTGGAGGTGCAACCGGAGCCGGTACGGCCCGCGACTGCGCGAAACGGGGGCTGAGGACGCTTCTTGTGGAACGTTTTGATTTTACAGCCGGAGCCACCGGTCGAAACCACGGGCTGCTCCACTCCGGGGCGAGATATGCCGTGACTGATGTGGAATCGGCCGGGGAATGCATCCGCGAGAACATGACCCTGCGTAGGATTGCCTCCCATTGTGTGGAAGGCACGGGCGGTCTTTTTGTCACTCTCCCCGAAGATGACCTTTCCTATAAGGACACGTTCATCAGTGCCTGCCGCTCTGCCGGAATAGAGGCGCAAGAGATTGACCCTGATTATGCGAAAACGATCGAGCCGGCATTGAATAAAGAAATTACCTCGGCGTTGACCGTTCCTGACGGCGCCGTCGATCCATTCAGACTTACGATTTCCAATGTTGTGGACGCGCAGTTGCATGGCGCGAGTGTCTTGACTTACCATGAGGTGATTGATTTTATCAGAAAAGGTGAGAGAATTGAGGGGATTGTTGTCAGAAGCACCCTCGCCGGACGAAGCGGGGGACTTCTGTACGATAAAGAGATTAGAGGCCGCATTGTGGTGAATGCCTCCGGAATCTGGATTCACGGGTTGTCGCAAAAAATGGGATTAGGAGTCAATATGTTTCCCGCCAAGGGCGCGCTTCTTGTTTTCGGCCATCGCGTCAACAACATAGTGATCAATCGCTGCCGCAAGCCATCCGACGCCGACATCTTGGTTCCCGGCGATACGATTTCGCTGATCGGTACTACTTCGAGCCGAATCTCGTTTGACCAATGCGATAACCTGGAGGTTACCAAAGAAGAGGTGGATATCCTCCTAAGAGGAGGCGCAGAGCTTGCTCCCTTGCTTGCCAAGACCAGAATTCTGAGGGCATACGCCGGAGTGCGGCCGCTTGTCGCGGATGATTCCGATCCGACGGGAAGAAAGATAAGCCGAGGCATCGTCTGTCTTGATCATGCCGAAAGAGACGGTCTCGAAGGCCTGGTCACAATTACCGGCGGCAAGCTGATGACATATCGACTGATGGCTGAAATAGCGACCGACACCGTTTGCCATAAACTTGGAGTCGATTCCGAATGCACCACCGCTACAGATCCTCTACCCGGTTCTTCGGGCACGCGGGAGTCGGAAATCGAGAAAAGAGTGTTTCCGATGCAGCCGGACAGTAACGTCCTGGCCGCCAAAGAGAGACACGGATCAATGCTGCCTGAAGAAAAAATTGATTCGGGAGATGACGCGGATCTTGTCTGTGAATGTGAAAAAGTATCGGTAGGGGAGATCAGGTTCGCTTTCGACTCTCTTTATGCCGGGAATCTTTTGAATCTGAGAAGGCGGACAAGACTCGGCATGGGAACGTGCCAGGGCGGTTTGTGTGTCTCACGCGCCGCTTCCATCCTTGCCTCCCGTAAGGGCGGCGAAGCCGCTGTCGCAGATATGAAGGAATTCCTGCAGGAACGCTGGAAAGGAATGATTCCCGTGGGATGGGGAAGAACACTCGCGGAGGCCGATTTCTCCTCCTGGATTTACAGAGGCGTATGCGGTCTTTCCTCTACTGAAGGAACCGCTGGCGCAGAAAATATCGAAAACTAAATTAAGCGGGGAATAATTGCCATGAGATTCGATACGGTTATTATAGGAGGGGGACTCGCCGGGCTGATGACTGGAATAAAGCTTGCCTCAGCCGGAAAGAGAACCGCTGTTGTCTCCAAGGGGGAAAGCACTCTGAATTTTTGCAGCGGTTCATTCGGTCTGCTTGCGAATACGGAGGGCGGACCGGTTATGAATCCCCTTGAAGGAATAAAAAAGCTCGAAGCCCCCCATCCATATCGGAAAATAGGATACGCGTCCATGTCCCGCCTTACAGAAGAGGCATCTGTTTTCTTAGGTTCTGCTGGTTTGCAATTCAACGGACGTTGCGACAGAAACCATTTTACATTCACGCCTTTCGGGACGCTTAACCCGGCTTGGCTTACGCTCGACGGCTTTGCCCTTTTTGATGATCCTTCGGAAATCCGGGATAGGAAATATCTTGTGGTTTCCTTGAAAGGCTATCTTGAGAGCTACCCTTTGCTCGTCTGCGACAATCTGCGAAGGGCCGGTGCCGAATGCGTGAGACAGGAGATCGAACTCGACGGTATAACCCGCCTTCGGGATTTGGGATTCGACATGCGGACAATCTCAGTCGCCAAAAGAATGGACCGAAAGGCGATATCGGAATTTGCCGAAAAGATTTCGGGCATTGTGGGAGAGGGGGAGACCGTTCTGATACCTGCCGTGGTAGGTCTCGAATCGGGAGATCAGATAGACGTATTGAGAAAGATGGTCGGATGCCGGCTGTTCATGCTTCCCACCCTGCCTGTCTCGGCTGCAGGATTCCGCATGCAGAACGCCTTGCGTCATCGGTTTGAGGAGGCAGGTGGAATTATTTTTGCCGGAGACGCTGTGACTGCGGGTGAATTCGAAGGCTCAAGACTAAAGAATGTCTCTACCGCCAAATTAGGAAGCGACCGTCTCTATGCCGATGATTTTATAATAGCTTCCGGATCATTTTTCAGCGAAGGAATCGTGGCTTCTCCCGACGGATTCCGCGAGCCGGTTTTCGGACTTGACGTATGCGGCCCGTCAGACCGGGATTCCGGATTCTCAAAAGATTTCTTCGCGCCCCAGCCTTATCAAAAGGGGGGAGTAAGAACGGATTCAGACTTCCATGTTTTCAGAAACGGATCGCGCGTGGAGAACCTTTACGGAGTAGGCTCGATTATGGGAGGTTTCGATTCATTATCGGAAGGATCGGGTGCTGGCATCTCTATTCTTTCCGGATTATATGTAGCGGACGAGATCATAGCAGTATAACCGGGATTTCAGATAACTTCAGATAACTATGACAAAAGATCATGACAGGGATTGAGAGTAAATACACAGTAGAGGGCAATTTCGAGGAATGTCTCAAATGTACTGTCTGCACGGCATACTGTCCGGTTCTCGAGGTAAGGATGGATTACCCGGGGCCGAAGGCCGCAGGACCCGACAGCGAGCGTTACCGGCTGAAAAGTCCTGAATTTTTCGACAAGACATTGAAATACTGTCTTAACTGCAAACGTTGCGAGACAGCCTGCCCTTCGGGTGTGAGAATCGGAGACATAATTCAGGCGGCGCGAATAAAGTATGACCGTCAGAGGCCTCGCCTGCGCGACAGAATGCTTGCCGAGACCGATATTATGGGAAGGGCGGCTTCTTTCATGGCCCCGCTGGCGAATCCGGTGTTGAAGAACGGCATCGCCAAAACCGCGCTTCATGTTTTGGGAATCGACCGTCACCGCTCCTTTCCCGCGTATTCTCACGGCACTTTCGCCTCATATCTGCGAAAGATCCAGGACTGTCAAAAGCGGTTCGACCGGCATGTCGCCTATTTTCATGGCTGCTACGTGAATTATAACTTCCCCGAGCTCGGCAAAGACTTCGTGAGGATAATGAATGCCGTCGGATATGGTGTGTTGCCTCTGGAAAGACAGAAATGCTGCGGTGTGGCCAAAATAGCGAATAATCTTATCGGAAGGGCGAGGCATGACGCCGAAATCAATCTCTCGGCAATAAGGAAAGCGGTGATCGAAGGCCTCGAGGTGATATCGACGAGTTCCACCTGCGCCTTTACGATAAGGGATGAATATCCGCATCTTCTCGGTCTTGAGAATGCGGATGTCAGGGATCATCTGCTTCTTGCAACTGTTTTTCTTGCCCGCAAGGCCGAAAACGGCGAGATAAAGCTTGTTTTTCGCGACGGCTATAGAAAACGTGTGGCCTATCATGCTCCGTGCCATCTCCGCAGACTCGGATGGGAAGCCTATACCTTGTCGCTTTTGCGGATGATTCCCGGACTCGAGCTGGTCAGAATGCCGGCGGAATGTTGCGGAATGGCGGGAACATACGGTTTTAAACGCGAGAATTATTATTCTTCGCAGAAGATAGGCAGAAAGCTGGTGTCGGCGATAATGGAATCGGGCGTGGAGGCCGTTGTAACCGATTGTGAGACCTGCAAATGGCAGATAGAGATGAATACCGGAATGGAGGTGGTCAATCCTGTTTCGGTCATGGCCGACGCTCTCGATTTCGAGGCAACTGCAGCGGCTAATGAAAATATAGGCAAATTAATTGAGAACAAGTTATGACAATTGCAATTAGATTTGTATATTTGTCGTAGAATTGATTCCATAACGCGTCAATGAAACAGGAAGTCTGTCGGCTGTTACCGCTGAAGGCTTCGCTAACCTAAAATCTATAAACAATGTCTAAGGAAGATATCTTTTCAGGCTGGGACAAAGCGACGATAAAGAAATACCAGAAATGGCAGATGCGCACCATCATCGTGTCGATGATAGGATACGCAATTTATTATTTCGTCCGCAAGAACTTTTCGATAGCCATGCCGGGACTCACCGCGCAGTATGGCATAACCAACACAAGTTTCGGTATAGTGATCGGAATAGGGTCGCTTATCTATGGCCTTTCCAGGTTTGTAAACGGCTTTGTCGTTGACCGATTCAGTGCCAGGGCGATAATGGCGGTCGGCCTGCTTTTATGCGCCGCCTCGAACCTCGCTTTCGGATTCGGCGTCAATATCAGTTCATGGATAACGGGAGTGGACAGCGGGCCGGATATGGTCAACATGCTAATCCTGGTGATGGGTGTCACCATCGTGTTCAACCAGTTTTTCCAGGGAATGGGCTATCCTCCCTGCGCACGGCTTTTGCCGTCATGGATCCATCCCTCGCAGCTTGCCACGAAGATGTCGATATGGAATACATCGCATTCTATCGGAGCCGCGCTGGCTGTGGTTGTCTGCGGCTATCTGATGGGCTCCCTCGGTCAGGACCTCAGTTCCGACCAGGGAGTGATCTCGCGTATCGCCGCCAACCTGAATCTCGATCCCACGGATTCGGATCAGCTCAAGACCATCATGGGATATGCGCGCCATTGGGATGCCTGGAAATGGTGTTTCTGGATTCCGGCGGGAATCGCCGTTTGCGGCGCGTTATGGCTTTTTGTAGGTCTTAGAGACGACCCGAGATCTGTGGGACTGCCCGAACTGGCAGCCACAAAGACCGGCGCCTCGGAAGTGGCGGCCGAGCAGAAATCATACCGCAAGAAATTCCTGAAAGTAATGGTATGGACAAACCGCTGGATATGGACGCTCTGCATCGCCAATGTGTTCGTATATGTCATGAGGATGGGAATTCTTGACTGGGGACCGAAATTCCTCACCGAAGACCGAGGAATGTCGATCGAGGATGCCGCCTGGTCAGTCGGTGTTTTCGAGATATTCGCTATCGTGGGCACCATAGGTGCCGGCTGGGCAACCGACCATATCTTCCGCGGGAAGGCCCACCGGATGTGCCTTGTCTGCATGGTGATGGCCGTAGTTTTCATGAGTCTGTTCATCTTCCTTCCCGGGCTGCCTGTCATTCTTTCGATAATTATCCTTGCCATGGCGGGATTCTTTATTTACGGTCCGCAGGCCCTGATCGGCATCGCATCGGCCAACCATGCCACTAAGGAGGCTTCGGCCACCGCCAACGGGCTGGCCGGAATCTTCGGGTATGTAGGCTCGTTTCTTTCTGCCATCGGAATAGGAATTGTCGCCGACCACTGGGGATGGAACATGGTTTTTTACATAATCATAGGCGTGGGATGTCTCGGAGCAGTTACTTTCCTGACAATGTGGCTCGCTCCCCGCGACGGATATGAACGCAGCAACCGTTTCTTCAGGGAGCTTAAGGGAAAGGCACTGGAAGTAAATGAAATCGAAGGAAATGTACCCACAGGCGATGACACGGATATCTAAAGATGAGGATGACTATGGAATTCGATAAATATTATTCCCCTCTCGCTGAAGAGGCTTTGATGGCTAAGTGCCGCCGGATCCGCCATGTCGCCCTCGATATGGACGGCACGATATATTTAGGGTCAAGACTGTTTGATTTCACCAATCGTTTTCTTGAGGATCTGACAGAGATGGGCATCTGTTTCTCTTTCCTTACCAACAACCCTACAAAGAGCGTGGACGACTATCTCAAAAAGCTTGGCGGAATGGGAATAGACGTGACGAGGGAGGAGATGTACACCTCTTCGGTCGCCGCCATCGACTGGCTGAGAGAGAAGATGCCGGCTGCACGGCGCCTTTATGTGGTAGGGACTCCGAGTATGGAAGAAGAATTCAGAAACGCCGGTTACGAGCTGATAGAGGATGATCCCGAGAATATGCCTCACTGTCTGGTGGTGGCTTTCGACACAACCCTGACTTACCGTAAGCTCTGCCATGCCTCCTGGCTTGCGTCGCAGGGAGTGCCGTTCATAGCCACCAATCCCGACCGGGTATGTCCGACAGACCGGAAGACGGTGCTCGTCGACTGCGGGTCGGTCTGCAAGGCTATAGAACACGCAACGGGAAGAATCCCCGATGCCGTCATCGGCAAGCCCAACCCCGATATGCTCGCTGGAATAGCCTATCGCAACCACTTGAAACCGGAAGAGATAGCAATGTGCGGCGACAGAATCTATACAGATGTCGCTACAGCAAGAAACCACGGATCTTTAGGAGTTCTGGTGCTTTCGGGAGAGACCACGCTCGAGACGGCGCTTTCAAGCGACCCTGTTCCGGAGCTTATTGCGGAGAATGTTGCCGTATTCGCGGAACTGCTCAGAAGAGCCGGCGAATGAGAACACTTTGGAAAATAAGTCCGAAGAGTTTCCGATAATGAAAAGAATTTTGTAAATTCGCGAATGTAATGTCGCCGAAACATACACTGTCGGCGACACTGAACTGAAATATCTCAAAACAAGACAATAACTATGGCAACAAAACCTTTTCATTACCAGGAAATGTTTCCTCTCGGCCCCGATACCACCGAGTATCAGCTCATAACGAAGGATTATGTGAAAGTCGAGAACTGGAACGGCCACGAGATGCTTGTGGTTGATCCCGAAGCGCTTACCGTGCTCGCCAATGTGGCTTCGCACAACTGTTCGTTCATGCTCCGCCGCGAGCACAACGAGATGGTCGCCAAGATTCTCAACGATCCCGAGGCTTCTGAAAACGATAAATTCGTAGCCCTCACGATGCTCCGCAACGCCGAGGTGGCTGCGAAGGGCGTACTTCCCTTCTGCCAGGATACAGGCACATCTATCTGCGCCGCATACAAGGGCCAGCAGGTCTGGACGGGCTGTGACGACGAGGAGAAGATTTCGGAAGGTGTCTACAAGACTTATACCGAGAATAATCTCCGTTATTCGCAGAACGCTCCTCTCACGATGTATGACGAGGTTAACACCGGCTGCAACCTTCCCGCTCAGATCGAGATTCATGCCACAGAGGGCAGCGAATATAACTTCCTTTTTGTAGCCAAGGGTGGTGGTTCCGCCAACAAGACATACCTTTATCAGGAGACAAAGGCAATACTTAACAAGAAGACTCTCGTTCCCTTCCTGATCGAGAAGATGAAGACGCTGGGTACAGCCGCATGTCCTCCCTATCATATCGCTTTCGTGATCGGCGGAACATCAGCAGAGGCTAACCTGGCCGCAGTGAAGAAGGCTTCAGTGAAATATTACGACAACCTCCCGACAAAGGGTAACGAATACGGCCACGCGTTCCGCGATGTGGAGCTTGAGAAGGAATTGCTCGAAGCCGCTCATTGTCTTGGTCTCGGAGCACAGTTCGGCGGTAAATATTTCGCACACGATGTGCGTGTGATCCGCATGCCGCGTCACGGCGCCTCATGTCCTGTCGGAATGGGCGTAAGCTGCTCGGCCGACCGTAACGTCAAGGCAAAGATCAACAAAGACGGTCTCTGGATCGAGAAACTCGACGAATTCCCCGGTGAGCTCATCCCCGAGTCGATGCGCAATGCCGGCGAGGGCGAGGTTGTTGAAATCGATCTTAACCGCCCTATGAAGGAGATACTTGCCGATCTTGACAAATATCCTGTATCAACGCGTCTGTCGCTCAAAGGGACTATCATCGTCGGCCGCGACATCGCTCATGCGAAGATCAAGGAGCGTCTTGACGCCGGCGAGCCGATGCCCCAGTATCTTAAGGATCATCCCATCTATTATGCAGGTCCGGCCAAGAAACCTGAAGGAATGCCTTCCGGCTCATTCGGCCCGACCACAGCCGGACGTATGGACTCATACGTGGATCAGTTCCAGGCAGCCGGCGGTTCCATGGTCATGATCGCCAAGGGCAACCGCAGCCAGCAGGTCACCGACGCTTGCAAGAAGCATGGCGGCTTCTATCTTGGCTCCATAGGAGGTCCGGCCGCTATTCTGGCCAAGAATTCCATCAAGAACGTCGAGCTTCTCGAGTATCCCGAACTCGGCATGGAGGCTATCTGGAAAATCGATGTCGAGAATTTCCCGGCATTCATCCTTGTCGACAACAAGGGTAACGATTTCTTCAAGCAGATCAAGCCCCGCTGTCCGCTCGACACCTGCGGAAAATAAAACCTGAAATAACGGATAATTCTAAATCATAACAAAAATGCGATGAGAAGAGGGGGGAGGCCAAGGCTTTCCTCCTCTTTGACTTACTTATCCGTGGGCGAGATTGAACAATCTGAAGAGGATATAAGTTTCACTATTAAGAGTGTGTTTGAATTTAAATGAAATTAATACAGATAGAGATTTTTGAGGGATTCAAGCAAGTTGAGAAAGGAGAAAACTATCGTTTTCGACTGCCGAAACTTGGCTTAAATCACCAAAAAGATCATCTGTAGTGATTTCAAGATTTTCCATTACATACTCTAAAAGTTAAAATCGGTTTAAATTCAAACACACTCTAAAACATAAGGGATATGAGATTAGACGGTAGAAGAAACAGTTCGAATGTGGACGACCGGCGAGGAAGACGCACAGGCCTGATTGCAGGAACCGGTGGAATCGGAGCATTGATCATTGCCGCATTGATAACATGGATATCCGGAGGCAATCCGCTGTCGGTCCTGAATAATGCCGGGGCCGTTATGGGCAATCAGAGGGATCAGAACTATGTGCCCTCGGAAAAAGAGCAGCAATATGCCGATTTCGCTTCTAAAATCCTTGCCGGAACGGAAGATGTGTGGACGGAGGAATTCGCAAAACACGGTCTGAAATATGAAGCGCCCAAAATGGTGCTTTATACAGGATCGGTAAATTCCGGATGCGGGAACGCCACCTCTCAGGTAGGACCCTTTTACTGTTCGGCCGACCGGACCGTATATATCGATCTCTCTTTCTTCGAGGAGATGGAGAAGCAGATGGGAGCAGGAGGCGATTTCGCCTACGCCTACGTTATAGCCCATGAGGTCGGTCATCATGTGCAGAATCTTCTCGGCACCCTTGGGCAGGCTCACGACGCTATGTCGCGTATGTCGGAGAAGGAGGCGAACCGGATCAGCGTCCGTCTGGAGCTTCAGGCGGATTTCTATGCCGGAGTCTGGGCGTTTCATGACAACCGGATGTTCAACAGTCTCGAACCAGGCGACATCGAGGAGGGACTTAACGCCGCTTCGAAAATCGGTGACGATTATCTCCAAAAAAAGGCGCAGGGATACGCAGTGCCGGATTCATTTAACCACGGGCGTTCCGACCAGCGCGTCCGTTGGCTTAAGCGCGGCGCTTCGACCGGCGATATGACGCAGGGCGACACTTTCTCTCCCTCCTACGATTCTCTATGATCTTTTCTTTTTCAGCAGGAGATTGACCGTCAGCTGTGATGACGCGGTTGATGATTTGGAGAATTTTAGCTAATTTTGCAGTCAAATGCATTTTTGATGAAGAATATTAGAAATTTCTGTATAATCGCCCATATCGACCATGGGAAGTCGACTCTTGCCGACCGTCTGCTGGAGCGCACCAATACCGTGGTGGGCAAGGATATGGAGGCGCAGGTGCTCGATGACATGGATCTCGAGCGCGAGCGCGGCATCACCATCAAGAGCCATGCTATCCAGATGGATTATGAACTTGACGGAGAGAAATATGTGCTCAACCTGATCGACACTCCGGGGCATGTCGATTTTTCGTATGAGGTGTCGCGTTCGATAGCGGCCTGCGAGGGCGCGCTTCTTATCGTCGACGCTTCGCAGGGAATCCAGGCCCAGACCATATCCAATCTCTACATGGCCATAGACAATGACCTGGAGATAATTCCGGTGCTGAACAAGTGCGATCTCGACAGCGCGAAGCCCGAAGAGGTGGAGGATCAGATCGTCGACCTTCTCGGCTGCGATCCGGAGGAGATTATCCGTGCCAGCGGAAAGACCGGTATGGGCGTCGATGATATCCTGAGGGCTATTGTAGAGCGCGTCCCGGCCCCAAAGGGGGATCCGGAAGCCCCGCTCCAGGCTCTTATCTTCGACTCCGTGTTTAATCCTTTCCGAGGTATCATCGCATATTACAAGATAGTGAACGGCACGATAAAGACCGATGATTTCGTTAAATTCGTGTCGACAGGCAAGGAATATCATGCTGATGAGATCGGAGTCCTCAAGCTCGACATGCTTCCCAAGAAAGAGCTTTCGGCAGGAAATGTGGGATATATAATCTCCGGCATCAAGACCTCGAAAGAGGTGCGTGTCGGCGATACCATCACTCATGTGGGGCGTCCATGCGAGAAGGCGATCGCCGGTTTCGAGGAGGTGAAGCCGATGGTCTTTGCCGGCGTCTATCCGATAGATACCGAGGATTTCGAGAATCTTCGCGCCTCCCTCGAGAAACTTCAGCTTAACGACGCTTCGCTCACTTTCCAGCCCGAGTCATCGGCTGCGCTCGGTTTCGGGTTCAGATGCGGTTTCCTCGGATTGCTGCACATGGAGATCATCCAGGAGCGTCTCGGCCGCGAGTTCGACATGGATGTAATCACGACGGTTCCCAACGTTTCCTATTTTGTTTACGACAAGAAGGGAAATAAGATCGAAGTGCATAATCCTTCCGGACTGCCGGAGGCCACGCTGATCGACCATATAGAGGAACCTTACATCCGGGCCACCATCATAACGCAGGCCGACTATATCGGTCCGATCATGACTCTTTGTCTTGGAAAGCGGGGTGAGCTCGTGAAGCAGGAATATATCTCAGGCAATCGCATGGAACTCACGTTCGACATGCCGCTCGGAGAGATCGTGATTGATTTCTACGACAAGCTTAAGTCGATCTCTAAAGGTTACGCTTCATTCGACTATCATATCCACGACTTCCGGGAATCGAAACTCGTCAAGCTCGACATTCTTCTCAACGGAGAGAGTGTAGACGCTCTTTCCACTCTCACACACGAGGCGAATTCCGTGAAGTTCGGAAGAAGAATGTGCGAGAAACTGAAGGAACTGATACCTCGTCAGCAGTTCGACATCGCCATCCAGGCGGCTATAGGAGCCAAGATCATAGCCCGCGAGACGGTGAAGGCCGTCCGCAAGGATGTGACGGCGAAGTGTTACGGAGGCGATATCTCGCGTAAACGTAAGCTCCTTGAGAAACAGAAGGCGGGAAAGAAGCGCATGAAGCAGATCGGTTCTGTGGAGGTGCCCCAGAAAGCCTTCCTGGCTGTGCTTAAACTCGATTGATGAATTGAAACTCCTTAGATAAAACTGAACCCTCTCTGTCGTTAAATTGTAATTAATGATAGAGAGTTTTTTATAATCTCTCTTCTTGAGTGTCGTAAAAATGTACGACGCTCTTAATTGAATTAATTTGAATTAATTAAAAATAAAGGTTATGAATATAGGAGACAGATTTCCCGATCTTCTGGGAAAGGATTCTGCGGGAAAGGAGATAAGACTTTCCGACTATCCGGGTATGAAATTCATCATCTATTTCTATCCGAAGGACAACACGCCCGGATGCACTGCCGAGGCGTGCAACTTACGCGATAATTTCGATGTTTTCAAGGGAATGGGTTATCAGGTGATCGGCGTCAGCAAGGATTCGGAGGCGAGTCATCAGAAATTTGCCGAAAAATTCCAGTTGCAGTTCCCTCTTGTAGCCGACACGGATCATAAGCTGTGCGAGCTGGCCGGTGTGTGGCGGATGAAAAAGATGGCAGGAAGGGAATATATGGGCATTGTCCGCACCACTTTCATCACCGATACGGATGGAGTTGTGTCTGATGTGATCGAGAAGGTCAAGACTAAGGAGGCGGCAGCGCAGATATTCGCTCTGCTCGACGGCCGCAACGACATCAATCCCGCTCCCTGACCGAGGAGCTTCGATTTCTGAAAAACACTTTTGCAACCGATTGATCAGGAGAGTTCGGAAACGATCTCTCCTGATTCGAAATTATTTGAAAAACACGCTCTAAACTTCATTACCCGGTTATGGCTTCAGCATTTTATACAGCGAGAAAGACGATCAGGAATTATGCCAACGGAGGAAATGTCCTTATCGTCGCGACCGTTCTTGCCCTTCTGATCGTCAATATTCCTTTCACGAGGAGTTTATATGAATCCCTCTGGGATCATGAGCTTGCCCTGCAGGTTGGTTCGTTCAATCTTTTCAGCCATCACGGTCAGCCGATGTCGATCATGGCATTTATCAACGATGCCCTGATGGCTCTGTTCTTCTTCTCTGTCGGGCTTGAGATAAAGAGGGAGGTTCTCGTCGGAGAGCTTTCCTCGTTCAGGAACGCGTTGCTTCCGATTGTCGCCGCTATCGGAGGAATGGCGATGCCGATCCTTATCTATTGGCTGATGTCGCGGGGAACGGATTATGCCTCCGGATTCGGAATTCCGATGGCTACCGACATCGCGTTCTCGCTCGGAGTCCTGGCGATGCTCGGAAAGAGGGTTCCCATCGGACTAAAGGTATTTCTTACCACACTTGCCGTGGTTGATGATATCGGCGGCATCCTTGTGATCGCTATCTTTTACAGTACGCATATCGACTATATGCTCCTTCTCTGGGCGGCATGCTGTCTTGCCGTTGTCTTTATCGGAGGCAAGCTCGGCATTCAGACTAAGCTTTTCTATATCATTGTCGGGGCGTTCGTATGGTTTTTCTTCCTCAACGCCGGCATCCATCCGACAATCGCCGGAGTCCTCGTGGCTTTCTGCGTTCCGGCCAAGCCTGTATATGCCCCGAAAAAATATGTGAAGTCTATCAGAAAGAATATCTCGCATTTCGCGCATGAAGACGATGAGTCGCTCAATTCAAGAACTATTCTGAGCAAAGAACAGATGAACTGGCTCAAAGAGATGGAGACCGCATCCGACAAGGTTATCTCTCCGTTGCAGGATATGGAGGATTCACTCCATCCTCTTGTAAATTATATAATAGTCCCCGTCTTTGCGTTTGCGAATGCCGGGATATATTTCGGAGGGATGGAGATAAGTCAACTTTTTCATGGTATAGCTCCGGCCATTATCATCGGCCTTGTGGTAGGTAAGTTTTTAGGGGTATTCCTTTTTTCAGCCCTGTGTATCCTTCTTAAATGGACTCCCATGCCGGAAGGGGCTAACTGGAAGCGTCTCGCGTCGGTGTCGGTTCTCGCCGGCATAGGCTTCACTGTCTCGCTCTTTATCGCCAATCTTTCTTTCGGAGGAGATCCGATGCAGAACGAGCTTCTTAACGACGCCAAACTCGGCATTCTTGTCGGCTCGCTTCTTGCCGGAGTTCTCGGATGGCTGTTGCTCCACATCACTCTCCCAAAGGAAGCCCAGGAAGAAGAGGAGGATTAAAATCGCTTTGTAATATGCATATTCAATAATTTTTTATAAATTTGTCACGATTATGCATAACACAATTAACAACTTATTGCTTATGGGATCGCATTTAAGATCTGTCCTTATTTCAGCGGCGGTGATCGGGTCGGGCGCTTTGCTTATTGCCGGCGTGAAGACAGTAAACGTAAAACAGCCGGGCACCCTCGCCTCGAAAGTGGGGGAAAAGAACAAGTATACCACAACGGCTATCAGGATAAAGGGATCGCTTAATTCCGACGATGTCCGCTTCTTGCGCGATATGGCTGGAGGGGACACTTTGTTTAAGAAGACTCCGGGCAAACTGGTTGATATCGACCTTTCGGAGGTATCGTTTGTTCCCGGGCCGGAATCCATATTGGGTAAAAAATCAGCCTACAGGATAAAGGGAAAACACAGCATCCCTCCGACTTTTCTTTATAATTGTCCCGTGAGCCGTGTGGTGCTTCCCCAGAGACTTGACACAATCGACAGATGGGCTTTTTCGGGAACATTGCTTAAGGAGCTGATTGTCCCGGACGGTGTTTATGTCGCTTCGCAGGCCATAGCATCCGATTCTTTACTTGAGGTGTTGCGTCTGCCTGAGATAAAAGGACAGGCAGTAGCGCCCTCACAGTCCGGTCTCCGGGGTGTAAAGAGAGTAAGTTACGGGGATGTCGATTATGTAGGCGGAGGATCGTTTGTTGATCTGCCGGAACTTGAGGAAATTGTTTTTGAGGGTTTGATCGGCCATATCGACGGGTATACGGTTACGAACTGCCCGAAACTCAAACGCATTGTTTTCCGCGGCCCTGTGGCAAGCACTGGAGGCGCACAGTTTGTCAAGGATTGTCCCGAACTTGAGGAGGTCCGCTTTGACGGACTTGTCTTCTCGACCGGTTTCGGAGCTCCCGTGAATTGCCCGAAATTGAAAGGATATACTCAGAATGGAATTGTGCTCGACGGAGATTCTTCTGTCTTCAGGATCGGCACACCCGCGGATGTTGCCGCTGCTCCCGAAATGAAAAAGCAGGCATTGAGGATGCTTGATTATAAGACAAGGACTCTTAAAAACGCCTCAGACAGTTTCCTTGAAAGGATAGAGATAATGAATTTTGCCGACACCGAAAAGCTGGCTGAAGCTTTGGGGGAGGCTTCCGGAGTAGAGGAGCTTGCCGCGGTGATTCGTCCGGTAAAAGAGGATATGGAGAAGGAAAAACTGCAGTTGCTCAAGGAATCTCCGTCATATCGGGCTGATGACGTGAAGTTTGAGTGGAGGTATGCCGCTCCTTCCGATTCGATATTGCGTTTTGACCGTGAATATTTCAATCTTGACAGTATAGCCGGCGATGGCGATGATATCAGCAGGATCAAGAACCTTATGTATTGGGTGCATGATGCCGTAAGGCACGATGGTAGCTCCTATAATCCCCGGTCGATATCCCTCAAGGATATCATTGATATCTGCAAAAAAGAGGATAGAGGCGTCAACTGCAGGATGATGGCCATAATTCTTACGGAGGCGCTGCTTGCCGAAGGGATTCCGGCGCGTTATCTCACCTGCCAGCCTAAACTCTGGGCATTCGATACGGACTGTCATGTGATCTGTGTCGCCTGGTCGGAGTCTCTTGGAAAATGGGTATGGGTAGATCCGACGTTTGCGGCCTTTGTGACCGATGAGAACGGCCTGATGCTTCATCCCGGCGAGGTAAGGGAGCGACTGATCGCCGACAAGCCTCTGATTCTTAATCCGGACGCCAACTGGAACCATAAATCTGCGCAAACCAAGGAGCATTATCTCGACTATTATATGGCCAAGAATCTCTATTACATAACTGCCAAAGAGTTCAACTCTCCTCGTCCTGAAGGAGTGAAAGCGACAAAAGGCAAGTATGTCATGCTCGCGCCGGTTGGTGCCTCGAAAGCTCCTGTCTACGATATCACCACCACCGATTCTGAACGCTTCTGGGCGCCCCCCGTAAAATAATAGTAGACAGACTGGAAACAGTAAATACCTGTGGGCGGGGATGCGACATCGTCACATCCCCGCCCACAGGCAGTTACTTGTAGATGAATATTTACTTATTTACAAGTTGTTGAAGTAACTGGATGGCACGTTCTGATCCCGATTCATTAATCTTTTCAATCAATCTCTTCTTGATAATTCTGCAGTGTGAAGGTTTTTTATTCAAAAGCAGTGCTATCATATTTGTCGTGCATCCGGACATCTCAAAAATCAGATATCGAATATCCCGTGCATTGAGATTTGGAACCTCTTTCTTTATTTCAGCAATAACACCATCGTTTATGGAATCAACAAGTTTTTCTATTATAGTTGCCTCCCGTTCAGAATTGATTTTTTCGATTATTTTCCCTAAGTTTATGCTTAGTTCACGTTTCTTTTGTTCATCAGTTTCTTTGCTAAAATATTGAATGGCTATTGATTTTACCGGATCAAGTTCGTTTGCTAAAACCTCCTTTAATAAATTTCTCCAGCCTTCTATATCGATATTATAATTAATATTATTATCATTCTTTTTAGACTCTTGTTGCGCGTCGACAATCGTTTTTGAAACCTGAGGGCTTATCTCTTTTTCATCAGTAGGAATGATACTATTATCCTCAGAAAGATATTTTTCATCTAAGAATTCTCTTAATCTTTGTTCTGTTTCCAACTGGTGAAACTTTACTTTTTGGAGATAATTTAATAAAAGAAGAAGAAGGATTGCGCATATACTTGCAGTTGTGATAGAAATATATATCCACTTTGCCTTTGATTTCTCTGCCAATTCATTTTTACTATAATAGAATTCCGCTTCTCTAAGTGCTACATTTCTATCCAACGCCTCTTTAAGTAAAATATCCGCGATGCTGTCTTTAAAAACATATTTATCGTACATTTCTTTATAATCTCCTGATTGGCGAGCCAGTTCGTATCTTGCTTTATTATACCACGAGTTTCGGATATATTCCGGATTATTATTTTCTTCCAGTGATAAATACTTATATGTAGAATCGGGTAAATTATTTGCAGCAAACATATATGCAATGGGAGCATAATGGGGCCTTATAAAATATGTATCATGGTATAGTTTTGAAGCCATATAATAATATAAGGCTTTTTTGAAATCTTTCTTATTAAGGTAATAGTAAACCTTTGACATTCTGGGAAGCGGCATATGTGACTGTAAATCAGAGTCTTTGAGGGTCAATAAGCTATCCATCAGTTTATTGGCTTGCTCAAGAGAATCGATATTCATTAAATTTTTGGACAGGTCATCTATACAATAGAAGTCAAATAATTTTTTGTCAGCTCTTTTATAATAATAGACGGCCTTTTTTCTATGTTCTGCAGCGGTTGGAATGTTGTAGCTTCTCACGTATATATCTGCCATCGCGTCATGAATTTTACCTTTATAAAAATAGTCATCTTTTTTAACCAATGACAGAGCCATTGATAATTCAGATAATGCATCGGAATAATTCTTGGCATTAAAGTTTAAAATACCTTTGTAGAAATGTGCAAGCATACGTTTATTATCATCTTTAAAGAAGCATTTATCATAATATTCAACAGCTTTTGATATAAGTGAATCATTTGTTTCAAATCTATAATTTTTATCCCTTGCTTGAGTTAGTAATAAGGCATAGAAAGCTTTATCATGAGATGATTCAATCTGTGTAGTATCTATAATTTCAAGTTTCTCCAAAGTTGTTTGGGGATCTTCCATCATGTTTTCTTCAGCAAGTTGCAATTCTTGCTGAATGTCGTTTTTATTACAAGAAAGTGCTAATAGTAAAAACGGAATTATTATATATTTAAAGACGCTTCTTCGTATCTTCATTTTTATGTTAGTTAGTTTTTCTGTAAAATTAGCAAAATAAGGTGAATTTTTGTTTAATATGAAGGTTAAAAGTTAATATTGAGAGTTCGCATAGAAATTTTTTATAAATTATATTGCGTTACATTGAGATTTTTATATATCTGTTATTCAGATATATATTAATTGAATGTAACGAAATTGCGTTACACATTGTATCTAAAGAATTGGTTTGCAGCTGGTTAATTTATATATCTGTAACATATTGATGTATAGTGACTTATTTGTATAAGTGATTTATTTACTATAGCTTTGCAAAAAAAATTATGTTAAAATTTTTCTGGTATTCAATTATATGCTTTTGCATAGCCTTCCCTCAGTTTTGTTGGGCTGATGATGGAGAGGAAGATTCAGACAATTCAGATGAGGTTGTGGTAGATAATACTACTCTTAAGCCAAAGTCAGGATTTGATGGAGCAGTAAACCTTAAGTGTAAATATAGATTAGGAAGCTTTATATTTAAATTTGAGACTCCCGAGGGAACTGCCAAGGCAAGAGTTACTAACCTTTCCAATGGGAAAACTTATAGCCGTTCCTTTCCGACGTTCTTTGAGTATTCATTGACTGTCGGGAACGAGGAAGGCTCCTACGAAATTTTTGTGGAAACCTCACGCGGCAGTAAATACATAGGATATTACACAATTGTTACTCACTAATAAACTAACTAACTCATTTACCATGAACAAAATTTTTAAAATTTGGAGTATTCTTATACTCATGGGGTTGTTGACTTCTTGTGCGGATTCTTTCGTGGATAACTATGAAAATGAAGCCGCCCAGAAAAGTCTGTCAAGTCATACAATACCCCTTTTTAAGGCGTTGAAGTCGCTTGAATTATTTACCATATTGTCAAATGGTTTTATGAAATAAAATAGGTGATGAATCCGTTTAAATAGTAAGTTCAATAATGTTAATAACCTGAGCATCAAATTATGGGAGGGAGTCAGAAGCAATATAAACTATCGTACTTGTGGTATTATTCAGGATTTGATCATCCTCAGTTCTTCAAGCCGAGTTTATGTCTGACTGTTATCTGGCTGGCCGGATTCATCGGATGCTTGATCTCTAACAAAGACTTTATAGTTAAAAGACTACCTTTCGAGGACGCTGCTTAAATCTCTGCTTCTTATGCAGCGTTGCGGGAGATTTCTCAATCAACAGTTTAGTCAAAATTTTTTATTTGGAATATCATGAATAAGTTAACGATTTTAAGCTTTTTACTTTTGGCGATCATCGTATCGGCTTGTGGCGAGGACACGGATTTGCCGAATGCCATAAATGTACCTAAGGATGGCGGAACGTTTGTTGTTTCGGATAAGGGTCCATCTTTTTATGGCCTTTCAATATCTAATTATGACGGGGATCAAGTGGGAGCTCGGCCTGATCCGGATTTAGATCCGGATGATGGAACGATTGCGGATGTCGAATCGGCAACTTTCGATTGGCTGACGGCCACCGCTATTTATTCCGAAGGAAAAATCATTATTAAAGCGGAGCCTAATACCACCGGCAAACACAGAACGCTCTATGTGGATGTAATGATTGCTGATTCGGGTCATTCCATCAAAATAAGGCAGCGTGATTAATTTTAAAGGATAAGCTTAAAGATAGAATTTTATGAAAAAGTCTATACTTCTTTTAATAGCCATGCAGATTGCTTTTGTATGCAACGCATGGGAGCCTAAGGCGACAAGGTATCCCGAGCGAGGGTATCGCGGTTTTGTCGATGTTGACTTCACTGTCGGAAAAGAGCGCGGCAATGCATATTACGGAAAGGGAGAAACCCTCTGGTATCTCGGACTTTCCACTTCTCACGGATTTCAGTTCGACAACAAATTCTTTTTGGGAGGAGGCCTGATGGTATCTCCGCTCTCATCTAATAAAGACGGCATAATACCTGTATTCGCTCATTTCAGGTTTGACACTGCTTTTTCTGGCTTTACACCTTTCGGTGATATCCGCTTAGGCTATAACATAGCCGACGGAGACAAGGGTACAGGCGTATATTTCTCTCCATCGGTTGGCTATAGATTCAACTGGGGGCGCAAAGTTAATCTGAATCTTGGTCTGGGCATGACTGTCCTGGGTACGAAATATTCTGATTATGACTATATCCCGCAACGTGAATCGGAAGGATATTATAACGTCTTCACGAAACGTGGAGCGGATGTATTCTTCACCGTCCGTCTCGGTATAGATTTCTAAGAAACAGTTCATGGAAATGCTTGAGATTATTATTGGGATAGCTTCTCTGTTTTTGGTTTGTTCTCCGATATTGAGATCTTATGCCGGGATTAGAGTGTGTTTGAATTTAAATGAAATTAATACAGATAGAGATTTTTGAGGGATTCAAGCAAGTTGAGAAAGGAGAAAACTATCGTTTTCGACTGCCGAAACTTGGCTTAAATCACCAAAAAGATCATCTGTAGTGATTTCAAGATTTTCCATTACATTCTCTAAAACAATAGTTCGTTAAAAATTTATTCATAGGCTAAGCGGCATCCACCGCCAAGC
>CAJTYD010000058.1 GCA_910583775.1 uncultured Muribaculaceae bacterium
ACTTGGCTCCTCGGAGCCGTTAACAAACTCTCAAAAAATAACCGAAGTATTGTTTTTTACATTATGTGAATTTTTCCAAAATATATGATAAAATTGTCCAAAATTGCATAAATTATCCTTATTTTTGTGATATGGACAATTGAAACATATATTTTGGAAAATATCTTCAGTCCTTATAACCATATATGTACTATTTTTGAGAAAAATTTAGTCTGATATCATGAAAAGGATTCTGTTTATACTGCTTGTCTGTTTCCTTTCGGTCGAGGCGTCGGCCTATACTGAAAGAAACCTGATTCAGTCGAGAACGACCCGGGAGGATCTCGCCGGGATGCTTGTACGCGACAGGAACTGGGTGAAGCTGCCGGCATATACCGACCGTGCCGCCTGGGA
Organism: uncultured Muribaculaceae bacterium; assembly: GCA_910583775.1. Lineage (GTDB taxonomy): Bacteria > Bacteroidota > Bacteroidia > Bacteroidales > Muribaculaceae > Lepagella. The sequence continues at coordinate 394 of CAJTYD010000058.1, forward strand.
TTCACTGCTTGGCGACTCTAAGGATTATTATATTAATAGAGGAGAGAAGCTTCTTGACTACGGCTGGCCTCGCGTCAAGGCCACCGACTATCTCGAATACGAGCGCAGCGGCAACCGCAAGATCATGGAGAATCCTCTTGATTCAAACAACATCGCCGTGGCCGACCTCCTGATGGCGGAACTCGCCGAGGGGAAAGGGCGCTTCATCGACCAGCTTATCAACGGCGTCTACGCCGCGGCCGAGATGACCACGTGGGCCCTGAGCGCCCATACGCCCAATCAGCCGAGCCACCGTTCCATACAGGCATACGATTATCCGATGATCGACCTCGTCTCGGGCGACATGGGAGGTCTTTTCGGATGGGTCTATTATTTCATGAAACCGGAATTCGACAAAATCGACCCTGAGATCTCTCGCCGTCTGAAGCATGAGCTCAAGACCCGGGTTCTCGACCCTTATCTCAATGTCGACACATGGTGGTGGGACGGCAGCCGCAAATACAACGGACGCATGCTCAACAACTGGAGTCCGTGGTGTCTGAGCAACGTGCTGATGACCTCGATGCTTGTCGAGGACGATCCGCAGCGTTATGCCGACACTGCCTGGTTCACACTGCTCGGAATGGATAAGTTCCTTAATTATATTCATGGCGACGGAGCCTGCGAGGAGGGCCCTTCCTACTGGGGCCACGCCGCCGGCAAGACTCTCGACTATATCGACCTCCTTAAACTCGCCACCGGCGGAAAACTTGATTTGGGCGACAATAAGCTTATCAAGGATATGGGCGAATACATAGCCCGGTCGTATGTAGGCGACGGCTGGGTTGTGAATTTCGCGGATGCATCGGCACGCGGAGGAGGAGATCCCTATCTCTGCTACCGTTACGGTGACGCCGTGGATTCGGATATTCTGAAATCGTTCGCCGCCGCGATGTATGAGAAACAGGATGGAGGAAAGCCCGCTTATAACGGTCGGGATATTTTCCGAACTTTCCAGGCCCTGGAGATCGCTCCGAAGCTTCGTAAAGGGAGCCCTAAGCTGATACGCGAGCCGCTCACCTGGTATCCGGAGACTGAATTCTGCTATATCACTACCCCGCAGGGTCTCTTCTTCGCTTCCAAAGGAGGATATAACGACGAAAGCCATAATCATAACGATGCCGGAACATTCTCTTTGTGGGCCGACAGTTTTCCGATCATAATCGATGCGGGCGTCGGGACATATACGCGTCAGACTTTCAGTAAGGACCGATACAAGATATGGACGATGCAGAGCGGATGGCATAATCTTCCGGTTATAAACGGCTTTGAGGAACCCTACGGGCGGCAGTTCAAGGCATCGGCAGCGAAAGCCTCTAAAAATCATTTCGAGCTTGATCTTGTTTCGGCCTATCCCGAATCGGCGAAAATAAAGAGCTGGAAACGCGGATATGACGTCAAGAAGCGCGAGGTGAAGATAACCGACCGTTTCGAACTTTCCGAGGCGGTGGCGCCGAATGTGGTGAATTTCATGACCTGGGGAGAGATCGATACCTCAAAAGCGGGTAAGATCAGGATTGAGGTCAAGGGGCATAAGGCCGAGATCGATTATGACCCGGCGACGTTCGATGTGACGGTTACCGACCAGCCGCTTCCAGACCCGCGTCTGAGCAATGTCTGGGGTCCGAAGATCTCACGCATCTCGCTGATCGACAAAAAGGCGCGTACGGCAGGTCACTACACCTTTACCGTAAAAGCTCTCTAATCGCGTATATAATCATAACTCTAACCATAAAATCTAACATCTAAACAGAATATGAAAAATATTTTGATGACGACACTGATTTCGGCATTCCTTCTGGGATCAGCCTCCATGGAAGCCAAATCTCCCTCCAAATGGGAAAAAGAGGCCGTCAGAAACGCCCGCGAGCAGATGGGACTGCAGATCCAGGCCATAGAAAACGACAGATCGGGAAAGGTCCTGAATCCGGTTACGACCAAGCTCAACCGCTATGCCACGGCTTATTGCGGCTATGAGGACTGGCGCAGCGGTTTCTTTCCCGGCAGCGTCTGGTATCTCTACGAGCTTACGGGAGACAGAAGCCTTCTGCCGTTGGCCCAGAAATATACGGAAGCCATCAAGGATGCTCAGAATCTAACGTGGCACCACGACATAGGCTTCATCATCAACTGCAGTTTCGGAAACGGGAGGCGCTTTGTGAAGGAGGATGAATACAACAATGTGCTCGTTCAGGCGGCAAAATCGCTCTGCACCCGCTTCCGTCCGGGCGCGGGAATCATCCAGAGCTGGAACGTGACAGGCAATTCCTGGCAGGCGAAAAGAGGCTGGACGTGTCCGGTTATCATCGACAACATGATGAATCTCGAGCTTCTTTTCGAGGCGACGAAGATTTCCGGCGACAGCACATTCTACAAAGTGGCCGTCAGCCATGCCGACCGCACGATGGCCGAGCATTTCCGTCCCGACGGAAGCTGTTATCATGTTATAGACTATGACGCGGAGACGGGGAAGGTGCTTCATCGCCACACCGCCCAGGGCTACGCTCATGAATCGGCATGGTCGCGCGGACAGTCATGGGCCATCTACGCCTACACAATGTGCTATCGCGAGACAGGCAACCCGAAATATCTCGATCAGGCGGTCAAGACATTCAGATTCATGAAGAACCATCCGGCGATGCCGGCCGACTGCATCCCTTACTGGGATATGGACGCTCCCGACATTCCGTATGAGCCGAGGGATGTGTCTACGGCAGCCGTCATAGCCTCGGCTCTCTATGAGCTATTAACCTATCCGGTAGAGAATCCTAAGGAATGCCGTGATTATGCCGACAGGATCATGAAATCGCTCGCCTCTGCCGACTATACGGCAAAACCCGGCGAGAACGGACGCTTCATCCTTATGCACAGCGTGGGAAGCATTCCTCACAATAACGAGATTGACGTCCCCCTGAATTATGCCGATTATTACTATCTCGAGGCTCTTCTGCGCAGGAGGAACCTCGATAGATGAGAAATACGGAAAGAATAATGAAAATAGTTTCGGAAATAATGATTCAGAAATAAAGTCTGGTAGAAAAAATCATCTTTTTATTTTGTTTTGGGTAGAAGCTGTAACTACTCGATAAGGCAATGAATTTTCAAGAGCCCGGTAGTTGCCCGGAGTCTGTCGCTTCCTCGCGGCAGACTCCTGTTGTTTCTCCTCGCATGGTCTGGTATTTCTGAGGAGAGACACCAAACTGTTTCTTGAAGCAGCGGCTGAAATAAACCTGCGAGGCGAAGCCGCTTAATTCGGCGACCTCGGTGATGCTCAGATGTGGTTTGGCAACAAGGGTCGCGGCGGCATGCTTGAGCCTGTAGTTCAGGATAAAGGCATTGGGCGTCATTCCTGTCAGAGCCTTGAACTTGCTGTAGAAGAGCGAGCGGGAGACGGCGAGCTCGCGGCAGAGAAGAGGTATGTCGAGTTCCTGTTCGGAGATGTGCGATTCTATGATCTCGGTGGTGCGCCTGAGAAGGTCGCGGTCCAAGGGGTTTATTACAGTCACGTCGATTTCCGATACAGGTTTGTTCTCTATCTGTCGCTGGAGCATGCGTCGCTTGCGCAGGAGATTGTCGATGCGGGCGAGAAGCACTGGGAAGTCGAAAGGTTTCGTGACATATTCGTCTGCATTGGCGTTGAAGCCTTCGAGACGCGATTCGGAGGCGTTCAGGGCCGTAAGAAGGATAACAGGGATATGGCAAAGCTCCATGTCCATCTTTACAGCGCGGCAAAGATCGAAACCGTTCATTTTCGGCATCATGATGTCGGAGATGATGATGTCGGGCTGAGCCCGGCGAATTGCCCTCAGGGCATCGTCGCCGTCACCGGCCAGCAGGACTTTGTAATATGTAGAGAAATATGAGGCGAGATTTTCGCGCAGCTCCACATTGTCTTCCACAATCATCAGCACCGGGTCTCCACTCTCTTTGCCCTCTTTATCGGAATCTTTGCAGTCTTCATCGTGATTCTCCGGGATATCTTCGGCAGCGATGGCCGGAAGATCCTGCGAAGGGAGCGCTACCTCCGAAGGGTTGAGCGAGGTAGGTTCGAATTCGACATTGGCGTCGTTGCGGAACGGGAGATCCGAGCCGGGAATGCGGACGGTGAATGTCGATCCCTTTCCCTCGTGGCTTTCTACGGAGATAGCGCCGTGATGGCTGTCCATGATGGATTTGGCGAAGGCCAGGCCTATGCCCGTGCTTTTGTAGTTGAGGTCGTCATGCTTGAGTTCGTCGGCCGAGCCGTTGTAATACTGCTCGAAAATGAGGGGCAGATCATGGCTTGAGATTCCTTTGCCTGTGTCGGTGAAACTGCAGAGCACGTCTCCGTCGGGAGCCTGGTTGACCCGGCAGATGATGCTGCCTCCGTCGGAGGTATATTTGAATGCGTTGGAGAGGATGTTGACAAGTACGCGGTCGATAAGCCATGGATCGAAATATCCGAACACCGGTTTTTCCGGAATCTCGACTTTGAAATCTATATCCCTTTTCATGGCATAATCCGCGAAAGGATTTGCTATGCGTTTGAGAATCTGTCCGGCGTCGTGACGCCCGATGCGGAGCACCTGCCTGTTTTGCTGGAGCTTGCGGAATTCAAGCAGCTGGGTGATGAGGTAGCTTAGATTCTCGGCGTGTCGACGGACGCGTTTAAGATGGTTCACGAGCCTTTCATTCCTTTGGTTTCTGGAAATCAGGATGTCGATATGGCTTAGGATCAAGACAAGAGGCGTCTGAAACTCGTGGCTGACGTTTGTGAAAAACACTAATTTCTCATGATTCAGTTTCTCGATCTGGCGCCGTTCGAGTTTTTCTTTTTCAAGAGAGAGCCTGAGCCTCGCCGCATTCCGGGTCTTTACGATAAGATACCACACGATAGCCGAGGCGATGACGAAATAAACCAGATAGGCCCATCCTGTGGCATACCAGGGGGATTTCACAACGACCTTGAGAGATATCTCACGGGGCTTTTCGGAGGATGATGCCGGGGTGAGCCTTGCTCTGAGGGTGTAGGTGCCCGGGGTGAGGTTGGTATAATGGATATAGCCGTTGTGGGCCGTCTGCCAGTCATGGTCCACGCCGTCGAGCCTGTACTGGTATTTGTCTGCGTGTTCAGGATTTATGAAGTCGCATTCTGAAATCCAGATACCGAAACTCTTGTCGTCGGGACCGAGCCGGATCTCATGGGCCAGAGGAAGGGTCTCGTTCAGGATTCCGGTGTCGTCGCCCGGCACGATCCTGCGGCTTCCGATGGTGAGCCGTGAAAAGAAAATGTCGTTCGGCCCGGCGCTTCTTTGATCGGGTTTCTCATCGAATATATCATCGGAGAGGACTGTTATTCCTTTGGTAGTTCCGACCAGCAGCGAGCCGTCGTCCCGGGCCATAAGGCCGCATTCGAAAATTATGTCGCCTGTCGGATTGAAGGTTGAGAAATTGATGGCCTTGATTTCTTTTGTCTTAGGATTGAATCTGACGATTTCCTTTTCGGTTGTGACAAAAACGTTCCCGTTTCTGCCTTTTGCAATGGCATAACAGTAATCGCTTGGCAGCTTGCTGTTTGCTGTGTTGAGCCGGAGGACCTTCGATCGGTCGTAAGGGAATAGAAATATTCCTTGCCCGAGCGTCGCGACAACGACTCCGTCATCGGTACATACAAGACGTGAAGGATTTGAAAAGGAGTTGGTATTCTGAAAATAAGGTATTTGTCCTCCAGATTTCCCATTTGGGCCAAGAACGTGGAGTTTTGTGCCGTTAAAGACATAAAACCATAGGTTGCCCTTTTTGTCGAAATCGAACTGTGGCGGCTGCACGTTGGAGATTTTCGAGATTTTTCCGGTTTTAAGTTCTATTGACGCCAGCCCGGCATTTGACGACACGAAGAGCCTCTCTCCGTAGACTTTCAGATGATGGATAATATCTCCGATACCGGATTCATTTCCAGATAGATCGATGAGGTTCACTGTCTTGCCTGAAGAAATGTCATGATATGAAAGGCCGCCGAGATGCGTTCCTATGAAAATGCGGCCGGATACCTGGTCGTATGCCATTGCCTTGACATTATTCTGACGCAGCGAGTTGGGCCCGCTGAGGGTTGAAAGCTGCTGACGCAGGTTCCAGTCGGAGTCCACGCATGTCACTCCGCCGCCGTCAGTACCGAGCCAAAGGTTCCCGTCTCTGTCATACACCATATCGATAATGAATGAATGGTAGAGTCCCTGGGGAGACAGGCTGCCGTAGTCGAAATTGAAGGAGCCTTCGTGGTCGGGTGTGAAGTAGTTGACACCTCCGTAATAGCTCCCGGCCCAGACAGAACCCTGGCGGTCGCAGAAAACGCTGAAGATGGAGGAGTGGCTAAGGCCGTCGAGAATGGCGGGAATTGATATGTGCTTTGTCTGTCCTGTGGTAGGATCGAAGCAGAAAAGCCCCGAAAATGAACCGTACCATATCTTTCCGGAACGGTCTTCGGCTGCCATGCGGGTCTGATCTGAGCCGCGTGCCCCTTTATGAAGGGAGGGCGCCGAGACGCGCACGGGCTCCTTCTCATCGCGGCTAAGACGATAGAGTCCTGATTTCGCAGCGCTTATCCAGAGCGTTCCGTCGCGGGAAATGAATGAAGAATAGATTGGATTCCCGGTCAGTAATGTCTTTTCCGAACGGGTGCGACGGTCGATAACTGAAAGACCGTTGTCTGTGCTTATGTAGAAACATTTATCGGAAAATGTCAGATTGGATGCGTTTAAGATTTTTTTTGACTTCAGGATAAAAGAGATATTGTCGGTAAGCCGGTCCTTGACATAGAGAGAGTCGTTTGAGATAAACGCTATCTCTCCCTTGTTTTCGGCGAGAGCCGAAATATCATAAGAGGATGTGAGAAGACTGAATCGTTCCTTTCGGAGGTCGAACCTGACGATGTCTCTGTCGATAAGGATGAATATGTTCCCGATAGAGTCGTTAGCGATTGCTTTCACCTCATTACCGATCCAGATGTCGGAGCCTGTTTTCCAGTCTTTGATCCAGCCTTTATAGGAAACGATATTATGGCCGTCAAAAACATTGACGCCCTCTCTTGTGCCGAACCACATCCGTCCGAGCCGGTCCTGGGAGATCGCCATGACGGAGGGCTGGCTTAACCCTTGCGCGAGCGACAGATGCTTGAAATGCTCGGCACGGGACGAGAGGTGAATAGTCAGGAATAAAGTTGCGGCAGCGATGACGCAGAGTGAAAATCGCGATGTCAAGGAGATAGAATGAGTTCGAAAAAATTTATTTCTCATAGAAGTTTGAATCAGTCGGAAATACGCTCCAATATGACACATGTCGTATGATTTACTGAAAGAAAAGAGACACTTCCAGGGGAAGAATCGCTCGCCATGATGCAAAAATAATAAAAATTCGTGAACTGTGTCATCCCGATGTGAAAAAAACAAGCACATCAGCTGCTTCCGGTTCTATTATCTTCTCAAAATCCTTTGAAAATAAATTTAAACACTTTCTTAGAACTTCGCAAAGAGGGCAGGGGGAGACGATAAGGTTTGGTGGAATCGGGATATTATTGTAATTTTGTAGTTTGCAGGGTTTGGGATAAGGAACAAGCTCTTGGAATTTTGAATCCTGCATTTAATCCGACAATTATGCGAACAGACAAAGAACTTGAGGGCGTTACTCTCCTCGGAAATCAGGGAGTGAGATATTGCGGGGACTACGCCCCGGAAATACTCGAGACGTTCGAGAACAAACACCCGGAGAATGAATATGTGGTAACCTTCAACTGCCCGGAATTCACGACTCTTTGCCCGAAAACGGGTCAGCCTGATTTCGGACATATCTATATATCGTATATCCCGAGGGAAAGGATGGTTGAGAGCAAGAGCCTCAAGCTTTATCTATTCAGTTTCAGGAATCACGGCGATTTTCATGAGGATTGCGTGAACATCATCATGAAAGACCTTATCCGGCTGATGGATCCTCGATATATCGAGGTGAGGGGAATCTTCATGCCTCGAGGCGGAATCTCGATCTATCCCTTTGCCAATTATGGCGATGAGGATCATCAGGATTACGTGAAAAACCGACGCATGGCGGTCCTTGACGACACTGTTTCTTTCAAGTAAAAGAGAAAATATATGGCAGAAAAAGATTCTATAGCAGTCCTCTCGGGAGGAATGGATTCGGTCACGATGCTTCATGAATTCAAGGACCGGATAGCGCTGGCCGTCACTTTTGATTACGGCTCCAACCATAACGCCCGGGAGGCGGAGTGCGCGGCGCGTCAGTGCGGGCTGCTCGGCATCGAGCATATCATCATCCCTCTCGATTTCATGGGTAAATATTTCAGGAGCTCCCTGCTTGAGGGTGCCGACAGCATTCCGGAAGGCCATTATGAGGATGAGAACATGAAATCGACAGTGGTCCCGTTCCGTAACGGCATCATGCTTGCCGTTGCGTGCGGACTTGCGGAATCGAGAGGGCTGAAATGCGTGATGCTCGCCAATCATGGCGGCGACCATGCCATCTATCCTGACTGCCGGGCCGGTTTCGTCAAGGCGATGGGGAAGGCGATGGAGGAGGGAACGTATGACGGCGTAACTCTTTTCGCTCCCTACACCGATATCACGAAGGGAGATATCGCAATGCGGGGGAAGAAGCTAGGCGTCGACTATTCGCTGACCTATTCCTGCTATAAAGGCGGTGAAAAGCATTGCGGCAGATGCGGCACATGTGTCGAACGCAAGGAGGCGATGGCGTTTGCCGGAATAGATGATCCTACCGAATATGAAAATTGACATTACCGATGTATAATCAGGTTTCATGATAAATTAGTAACCATACTTTCTGATGTATTACGTTAAGAAAAGACTTGAGATAAGCGCCGCACACCGGCTTGCCCTCTCTTACGAGAGCAAGTGCTCGCTGCTTCATGGCCACAACTGGATCGTGACGGTGGAATGCCGTTCGAAGGAGCTGAACTCCGACGGCATGGTGGAGGACTTCACCCACATAAAGAACAATATAATGGGAATGCTCGATCACAAGATAATCAACGATGTGGTTGATTTCAATCCTACAGCTGAGAATCTCGCCCGCTGGATCGCCGATATGATTCCGACGTGCTTCCGCTGCGAGGTGCAGGAGAGCGAGGGAAATATTGCCGCTTATGAAAAAGATTAACGAGATATTCTATACCCTTCAGGGAGAGGGACACCACGAGGGTTATCCCTCTGTGTTCGTAAGGTTTTCGGGCTGCAACCTCTCCTGCCCTTTCTGCGACACTAAGCATTCCGACGGAATATATATGGATGACGACGCGATCATCAGGGCGGTCAATCTTTACCGTGCCGACTGGATCGTGCTCACCGGCGGGGAGCCGGCGATGTGGATCGACGAGGATTTCGTGTCGCTGTTGAAGAGGGCCACGGGCAAGAAGGTTGCCATAGAGACAAACGGCACCTTTCCCGTTCCGCCTTCGGTCGACTGGGTTACGGTCAGTCCTAAGTTCGGATTCGAGGGCTCGGGCGACGCCAGCGTGCGTGTGGACCGCGCCAGCGAGATAAAGGTTGTTGATCTGGGGCAGGATCTCGAGCCTTATTTTTCGCTCCCATGCCGCACTCCGGAGACTATAATGTATCTTCAGCCCTGTTATGTGGCCGATGAGGAGACGTTCAGGCAGAACCGCCTCAATACGGTGCGCCGTGTGCTTGAGGATCCGCGGTGGACTCTCTCGGTTCAGCTGCACAGATATCTCGAGATTCCCTGACCCTGCAGGTCTCTTCCCGCACGACGATAATAAAACCGCGACATAAGCCATGATGGTTTATGCCGCGGTTTTATTTATGAGGATGTGTTTTATTTGCTTGCGCGTGTCTTCTTTGCGGGAGCCTCTTTCTTGGGCTCTTCGGGAGCGATTCCCGCAAGACCAGGATCGATCATGATTCGGCCGCAATATTCGCAGACGATCACTTTCTTATGCATTCTGATCTCGAGCTGACGCTGAGGCGGAATGCGGTTGAAGCAGCCTCCGCAGGCGTTACGCTCGACGGTGACGATTCCGAGGCCGTTGCGTGCGTTTTTGCGGATACGCTTGAAGGCCGCGAGTGTATAGTCGTCGATAAGGGGTTCGAGCTCTTTTGCCTTCAGACGGATGCTCTCTTCCTCCTGACGGGTTTCCGAAACGATTTCCTCGAGCTCTTTCTTCTTCTGCTCGAGAATATGCTGGTTGTCGTCAAGCTCTACCTTGTCGTGTTCGATCTCTGCGGTTTTCTGATCCTGCTTTGCCTTGGCGTCGCGGATATTCTTCTCGGCGAGCTCTATCTCGAGATTTTCGAATTCCTTCTCTTTCTCGAGGAATGCAAACTCGCGGTTGTTGCGGACATTGTTGATCTGCTCCTCGTATTTCGCGATCTTAACCTTGCGGTTTTCAATCTCGCCCTGTTTCTGGTTGATGAAAGCCTTGAGCTCATCGATTTCCTGCTCATGCTTTGCAATACGGGTCTGATATCTTACGATTTCATCCTCGCGATCCTTGACCTCGTTGGGGAGTTCGCCACGCAAAATCTTGATCCGGTCGATTTCTGAAAGATAGCTTTGCAACTGGTAGAGAGCCTTAAGACGCTCTTCCACGCTGCGTTCTTTTTCCTGTTTCTTATCAGTTGCCATATATGTCGATTATTATTCCTTTATTTTAAAGATATTTTATCGGGTTTTTCTCTGTTTCGGAGAAGTATGTTACGCAATCGGGATATTTCTCGCGGATTATTCTTGAGAAAATCTTGCGGGAGCAGAGCTCGCTTTCGTAGTGCCCTATGTCGGCGATGACGATGTCGTAGCCATATTCGGTGAAATCATGATATTTCACATCGCCTGTAACGATCATGTCGGCGCCCTTGCGGATTGCCTCGGGAATCAGGGAAGCTCCCGAACCGCCGCATACCGCCACCTTCTTGATGACGATGCCTCTCCATCTGTCGGAATATTTCAGAGCCTTTACGCTGAAGGTCTCCTTGATTTTTCTAAGAAACTCGAGTTTTGGGGTTGGCTTTGCGGTTCCGATCACGCCGAGACCGCAGTTGGCGTCACATTCCTTTGGCTCAAGCACCTCCAGATCGTCCAGCCCGAGAGAATGGGCAATTTCATGGCTTACGCCGTCCCATGCTGAATCGAGGTTGGTATGGGCTGCATAGATGGCTACGTTCTCTCGGATTGCGCGAATCGCTATTCTTTCGGTGGCGGTCTTCCCGGTCAGTTCCTTCAGCCCTCTGAAAATCAGTGGGTGATGGGAGATAACGAGATTGCATTGACGCTGAATCGCCTCTTCCAGAATCTCTTCGGTGACGTCCAGACAAAGCAATACTGCCGAAACCTCCATCTCGGGGTCTCCGACCTGCAGGCCGGCGTTGTCGTAGCTTTCCTGCAGCGACGGCGGCGCGAATGTCTCGATGACCTGTGTGATCTCTCTGACTTTAAGCATTCTCAATGTCTGCGATTATTTCTTTTCAGGCAGGTTGAGCGTGAGACAGAGTTCCTGAAGCTGCGAGTCGTCGATGGGCGAGGGCGATTCGTTCATTACGTCGCGCCCAGAGTTGTTCTTCGGGAAAGCTATAGTGTCGCGGATCGAGTCGAGACCTGCGAGCATCGAGACGAAACGGTCGAATCCGAGGGCAAGACCTCCGTGAGGGGGCGCGCCATACTGGAATGCGTTCATCAGGAAGCCGAACTGTTCTTTTGCCCTTTCGGGAGTGAACCCGAGGAGCTCGAACATCTCGTTCTGGAGCTCCGAGTCGTGGATACGGATGGATCCGCCTCCAAGCTCTGTTCCGTTTACTACGATATCGTAAGCCGTTGCGCGCACTTTGCCTGTGTCGGTGCGCAGCATCGGGATGTCTTCGGGGTTGGGCGATGTGAAGGGATGGTGCATCGCATAATATCTCTGAGTCTCGTCGTCCCATTCGAAGAGGGGGAAATCGATCACCCAGAGGGGCGCGAACACATTTCTGTCGCGCAGCCCGAGGCGATTGCCCATCTCGAGACGCAGCTCACAGAGCTGTTTGCGGGCCTTCATCTCCTCGCCCGTGATTACGAGAAGGAGATCGCCGGGTTTCGCTTCGGCCTTTTCGCCCCATTTCCTGAGTTCGTCTTCGGAGAAGAATTTGCCGACAGAGCTCTTGATCGAGCCGTCGGGCTCGAACTTAACCCAGATAAGGCCTTTTGCTCCAACCTGGGGGCGTTTCACGAATTCGGTAAGTTCGTCGATCTGCTTGCGGGAATAGCCTGCGCATCCGGGAGCCACGATGCCAACCACAAGAGGAGCTTCGTCGACCACGGAGAAACCGTGCCCTTTAGCCACATCGTTGAGCTCGACAAACTTCATGCCGAAACGGATGTCCGGCTTGTCGGAACCATAGAAGCGCATGGCGTCGTTCCAGGTGATGCGGGGGAACGGGTCGGTGAAGTCTATATTCTTGACATATTTGAAGATGTGTTTCACGAGACCTTCGAACATCTGTATCACATCCTCCTGCTCCACGAAACTCATCTCGCAGTCGATCTGCGTGAATTCCGGCTGACGGTCGGCGCGCAGGTCTTCGTCGCGGAAGCATTTGGCGATCTGAAAATAACGGTCGTAGCCGCTCACCATCAGCAACTGCTTGAAGAGCTGCGGCGACTGGGGAAGGGCGTAGAATTCGCCGGGGTTCATTCTGGAAGGAACCACGAAGTCGCGAGCTCCTTCGGGAGTCGACTTCACAAGAATGGGAGTCTCGATCTCGAGGAAACCTTTTGAATCAAGGTATCTGCGGATCTCGAAAGCCATTTTATGACGCAGTTCGAGATTTCGGCGCACGCATGGACGGCGCAGATCGAGATAGCGGTATTTCATGCGGAGATCGTCGCCTCCGTCGGTGTTGTCCTCGATCGTGAAGGGGGGGACCTCACTGCGGTTGAGCACCTGAAGCGTTTCAGCTATGACCTCGATGTCTCCGGTAGGAAGATTGGGGTTCTTGGAGCTGCGCTCCGCTACGTTGCCTTTGATCCTCACCACGAATTCTCTGCCGAGGGCATTGGCGGCCTCTGTGAGATCCTTGTTAATTTCATTGTTGAAAACGACCTGTGTGATTCCGTATCTGTCGCGGACATCCACGAATGTCATTCCGCCCATTTTGCGGGTGCGCTGCACCCATCCGGCGAGGGTAACTTCTTTGCCTGCGTCTTCCAGACGAAGCTCACCGCATGTTCTATCTCTATACATTCTATTGCGAAAATGTTTGTCTTTTGATTGGTTGTCACGCCTTTAAAGCCCCGGAGGATCATCAAGGGCGCTTTTAACACGCAAAGGTAGCAAATAATTATAACAATGTCAATAGTTTTGGCCTTAAATCCTCATTCAAAAGCACATAAAATATAGTTTAAGGTTTAGACACAGATGTGGTTTAAGGTTTAGATAATAGTATTTACTTCAGGATGTGATCAGTGTCAGGTGATACTTATCTTATTATCCTTTCAAAAGCATCTACTATTATCTAAACCTTAAACCACATCTGTGCCTAAACCTTAAACCAAAACAAAGGGGCTTATTCGCCGGCGTATTCGAGCACAGTGGGGCTTTCTACATCCACGCCATATTCATTGGCGAAACGCAGGATGGCTTTTGCAAGACGGGGTTTCAGATCTTCAGGGCAATAGCGGAAATAGGCTTCAGCAGCCCTTACATGCGCTGCATCGGGCATAGGGTATTCTCTTCTTTCGGGTAATCCGTATACGCTGTCGGGGAGTTCCCTTCTCTCTTCGGTATCAAGTTTGTCGTTCATAGTAATGATATTTAAAAATGAGTATTCATATATTTAAACGCTTTTTGCTTCAAAAAGTCGTAATTTAGATAATTTATGAGTAATTTCACGCTAAAATTCGAATTAAGGATAAAAAGAATATAATAAAGAATATAATAAAGAATATAATAAAGAATATAATAAAGAATATAATAAAGAATATAATATGTGGAAATTTGAACCTTTATTGAAATCTACGATATGGGGAGGAGAGAAGATCGCCCCTTTCAAAGGGATAGAGACCGAACAGAAACAGATCGGCGAAAGCTGGGAGATATCCGGAGTGTCCGGTTCGGAGTCGGTGGTCGCCAACGATGCGGACAAGGGGCTGACGCTCTCCGGACTCATTGATAAATATGGAGCTGAGCTGTTGGGAGAACGCAATTTCAGAAAATTCGGAAACCGTTTTCCTCTGCTCATAAAGTTTATCGATGCCAGACAGGATCTTTCTGTGCAGGTCCACCCGGACGATGGGATCGCGCAGCGCCACGGGATGCCGAACGGCAAGACGGAAATGTGGTATGTGGTTGATTGCGACAGAGACGCCCGGCTTGCCAACGGCTTCAACCGTGCTGTCGATCCGAAGGAATATGAATCGCTCGTTGAATCTGGCGAGATAGAGAAGGTTTTGAATTTCATGCCGATAAAGCCCGGGGATGTCTATTTCATTCCGGCAGGTCGCGTGCATGCCATAGGAAAGGGAAGCTTTGTGGCTGAAATTCAGCAGACTTCCGATGCCACATATCGTCTCTATGATTATCACCGCAAGGACAAGGACGGCAACGAACGTGAACTTCACACGGCCCTGGCCAAGGAGGCAATCAATTTTAACGATACCGAAGGGAACGCCGTCGAATATACCGCTCATCCCGACATTCCGGTCAATCTCGTTAACACGCCTTTCTTTACCACCAATCTTCTTCAGATCGACCGCGAGGTCATGAGGGATTATAGGGAAAACGAATCTTTTGTCGCCATAATAGTCGTTGAAGGGGAAGCGGATTTTATATGCGGGGAGGAGAGACTTTCGGCCCATAGAGGCGAGACTCTGTTGATTCCGTCGTCTGCCAAAGGTTTGACCATCGTTCCTAAAGGGAATCTTACGGCCCTCGAGACCTATGTGAAATAAAGGCCGAAAACATCCAGCTGATTAACGTATAAAGAAAACGGAGAAAACTGCAGGAAGCAGTATTCTCCGTTTTTATTGTAAACTCGGTTTTCTGAAATCTCTATCCTTCGCTTTCAAGGAGCCGGATCGCGAAATCGAGAATGGCGTCTTTGCCGGCGGCCAGTTCCTCGTCGGGCGAATGGACTTCGCAGCCGGGCGACGGATCGATCCCGAATTCAGTGGGTTTGTCGTCCGGGTCGGTGATCGGGCAAGCCGAGAATCTTACGGCCCATCCGTTTGGAAGCTCCGAAGAGAAGGGGAGACCTCCGCCCCCTCCGGTCTTTGCACCTACAATTCTTACTCCGGGCAGCGATTTCATCACTGCCACAAAGTCGTTGGCGGCGCTGAAGCATGAGCGGTTGGTCAGAACGATGATCTTGCCTTTATATTTCACATGTCCGTCTGCAGCGGGTTTGTATTCAATGGGATAGGGCTCGGAGAAGGCGTCCGGCTCCGGTCCGGTCTTATGACGGATATATCCTCCGAGGGTCTTCTTGTCGATGAACCTCCCTACAAGCGTCTCGATATTGGTGAGCATCCCTCCTCCGTTATTGCGGATGTCGATTATCAATCCTTCTGTTTTTGAAAGGATGGCAAGGATGTAGTCGAGACTTGTGGCGCTGATCGGCGATGAAAAGGAGGGATAATACATGTAGCCGATCTTTTCATCGATAAATTTGTAGGAGATGCCTGAAGTCTGGTAATAGTCAAACCCGAGATAATACTGCTGGAGGGTGCGCAAGTTGAAGTCCTGGGGATAGTCGCTCCACCATTCCCGGTAATAGCTTGTGTTGAAATAGGAAATGAGGTTTACGTGGCCGTCCTTGAGTTCGTCGAGTAGGTCGGAGCATATCCGGAAGAGCTCGAGATATTTGGTTTCGGGAGTTATTCTGGCGCGGTATTGCTCGCAAAGCTGCTTCCAGTCGATATTCTTTTCGGCGAAAAAGCAGTATCTTTCGCCCACGATATCGGCCAGGGCATCGAAGTTGCCGTAATAGTCGTTGTGATATTCGGGGGTGTCATGACAGGAGGATAAACTTAATGCCATTATCACTACCGCCATGGTCAGCAGAAGCTTATGATGTATAAATCTCTTCATTCTTTAATTTTTAACCTGGGAAATATCCGATGGGAGAGAATCAGTAAAGCGAATAATTTGTGTTGGGGCGGCGCCGTTTCATTCCGAGGCCATGAGGGATTATTCCGATCACGAAACTATGTGTCGATATCCGGGTGTTCAGGTTGTTTGCCCAGTAGGTCTGGAGACTGTATCGGTATCCCACTTCCATGGCTGTTCTTCTGAAATCGAGTTTGACGGAGAGGAGATTGTCGATGCTGAATCTGTTGCCCCACCAGCCGCAATGGGCGAGACCTTTGTGGTTTCCGAGGTATATCTCATAATATGTCTGGCCATAACCGGGGCAGAAGAAGGCGTTGAAGGTAGGCAGCCTCAATTCGTCGGAAATGAGGATAGGCAGCCGTCCGATCCTCCACTTATAGGAACCGGAGGCCGTGAGGTCGATTCCGGCGGAAGCTAAGGCCGTGACGGGGTTATTCCCGTTTCGTAGAAGATAAAGACACCCTCCGGAAAGATCGAGCGCTCCCCCGGCGGTGACCTGAAAGCCCCCGGGAAAGCGGTGTCGGTATGCCATTCCCCAGCCGAAATATGCGTCGAGTCCTATCATCGATGCCGTGCGCGCCGGATTCCGCATCGAGCGCCAGGTGGCAGAAGCGTCAAACTGCATCACGACATGCTCCGGATTCTTCTGAAAAGCCTTTGACCACTGACCCGAGGCGGTGAAGGAGGAGCCGTCATATTTCAAAGGAGAAAGGTAGGTGGAAACCACATCAGTCCCTCCGATCTCGAGCCGGTATTGCTGTGTGACGGGACGCGATTCCTCCTGAGCCCCGGCATCGGCAGAAAAGACCGTCAGCAGGGCCGCGCCGAGAAATGCCTTCATAATGCTATTCATAGTCGAAGTCAAATAAAGATGGAGAGGATTTGTCGGCAGAATCGTCATCCGACGGAGCCGGTGCTTCGAATGTTTCCTCTTCCGGTTCTTCTTCTGCTGGCGTGGCCTCAGTAGATGTCTCCTCTTCTTTCTCCTCGGGGAAGCGGGTTGGTTCCAGCTCTGTAATCTCGCCGATTTCGTAGGTGCTGATACGTTTTCCTCTTGCCTTGAAGCTCTTCACGGCGATGAAGTCTTCGCTTTCGATCTCAAGAGCGGGGCGCACGGCGTCGGCGCCCCCGAAAGTCACTTCCAGACGGGCAAATGGCGTGTCGGAGAGCAGGATCAGTTTCGAATCGGCGTCGGTGCCGACGAAGCGCTGCGGTTTTGCCGAGACTTCGAATCTGAACCGCTTGAGATAGGGATATCCCATCGATGAATCGAATAAGGCGAGGGTCCACACTTTGTCTGGATCGAATTTCTCGATTCTGAGAATATTGTCGTCGTAATGGTTTGTCTCGGAATATGTTGAGGTAAAGAATTCTCCGTTTGTGGTGATCACGAGGACTTTGTCGTCGCCCTGGAAAATTCCGAGGCTTTCGCCACGGCCGTCGTAGTTGAGCCTCAGGACATCGCGGTCAAACCAGACCTCGCGGCCGCCGAGCGTGCTTGTTCCGCGTTTTTCAAGAACGACGCTCTTGACCGGATATTTCGTCACAAGGTTTCCCAAGGATTCCTTGCCCTTCACAGCGAGGGTAGAGAAATTCACCGAAAGCTCGAGGTTTCTGGGGCGTCGCCCAGTCTCGTTGATTTCGTTCTTGAGAGTGACCCTGACGGTCTCGGCCTCTCCGTTGGGGTTGCAGGTGAGCCACTCGATTCGCGAGCCTTCCACGCCTTTAGTCATGTTGTATTCTCCGTTGCGGGTAAGGCCGGTTATGAAGAATCTCTTCATGTAGTAGTTTCCTTTCTTGCCGTTGCGGTAGATCACGTTGTAGATGGTGCGTCGGTCGCCTTTCTTGAAGACGCTGAGATGGATCACCTTCTTGCCGACATAGACTTTTTCCTGAACGGGCATGATGCGGTAGGTGCCGTCGCGGTTGATGACAAGAATGTCGTCGAGGTCGGAGCAAGTGAATCTGAATTCCTTGTCTTTCAGCCCGGTTCCTATGAATCCGCCTTCGGCGTCATAGTAAAGGCGGCGGTTTGCCTCGGCAACCTTTGTCGCCTCGATAGAGTCGAAGCCGCGGATTACGGTGCGCCTCGGGAAGTTTTCGCCGTATTTCTCCTTTAGATGTATATACCAGTTTTCGGTATATTCGACTATGTTCTCGAGATCGTATTCTATCCTTTCGATCTCCTCGTTGAGTCGGGCGATCTTCTCGTCGGCTTTTTCGGAGTTGAACCGAAGGATTCTTGCCATCCTGATTTCCCAGAGCTTTATGAGGTCTTCATCGATCACTTCACGGAAGAAGGATGGCTTGAAGGGCTCGAGCAACACGTCGACGCGGCGGATCGCCGTTTCCATATCCTTTGCCTGCTCGATGATCTGGTCCTTATACATCCGCTGCTCGATGAATATTTTTTCGAGCGATGCGAACAGCTGCTGTTCGCGAGTCTCGCCGAGCTTTATCTCGAGCTCCTGCCGCAGCATCTCCTGGGTATGGTCTACCGAATAACGGAGCAGGTCGCTGACGGTGAGGAATTCGGGCTTGCGGTTGCGGATCACGCAGCAGTTGGGCGAGATACTCACCTCGCAGTCGGTAAAGGCATAGAGGGCGTCGATGGCCTTGTCGGAGGATGTGCCCGGCAGAAGATGGACGAGAATCTCGGCAGTGGCCGCCGTGTTGTCGTCTACCTTGCGGATCTTGATCTTTCCTTTTTCCATCGCGCCGAGGATCGAGGTGATGAGGGTGGAGGTGGTTTTGCCGAATGGAATTTCGGTTATGGCGAGGGTCTTGTTGTCGATTTTTTCGATTTTTGCCCTGACTTTTACTGAGCCGCCGCGGCCACCGTCGTTGTATTTGGATACGTCGAGCAGACCTCCCGTCTGGAAATCAGGGAGTAACTTGAAGGGGCGGTCGTGGAGGTAGTCGATGGCGGCATCGAGAATCTCGTTGAAGTTGTGGGGCAGGATTTTGGAAGAAAGGCCGACGGCGATTCCCTCCACGCCCTGGGCGAGAAGGAGGGGGAATTTCATGGGGAGTGTCACGGGCTCTTTCTTTCTGCCGTCGTAGGAGAGGGTCCATTCGGTGATCTTTGGACTGAATGCCGTCTCGATGGCGAATTCCGACAGACGGGCCTCGATGTATCGCGGGGCGGCCGCTGAGTCGCCTGTAAGGATATTACCCCAGTTCCCCTGGGTGTCGACCAGGAGTTCCTTCTGCCCGAGCTGAACGAGTGCGTCGCCGATGGAGGCATCACCGTGGGGGTGATACTGCATGGTGTTACCCACGATGTTGGCAACTTTGTTGAAGCGTCCGTCGTCGAGAGTCTGCATGGAGTGCAGGATCCTGCGCTGCACGGGCTTAAGCCCGTCTTCTATATGCGGGACGGCTCGTTCGAGGATCACATAGCTTGCGTATTCGAGATACCAGTTGCGGAACATTCCGGAAAGGACGGTCTTGTTCTCGGTGGGCAACTGCGTCTCGCGGGAGTCTCGGGAGGAGAAGCTATCCTCCATGTCGGTATTTTCTTCTAAGTATGAATCGTTAATGTCGGACATCGTTCGAAAAAATTATGCGTAAAGTTAGCAAAAATTCTTCAATTTTTCAATAATACTGTTATAAGCTATCAGTGCATTGCGGGATGTGGAGTAAACATTTGGGATGTTTTTATTTGGAGAAAATGAATATGTATACTAAATTTGCGGCATAAAGATGATTTAAATGATTAAAATAAGTAGTTGAGAAAAATTAATGAACATATAAAACGAAGAGATTTTTGAGGCGATTTTGGTGCGAAGAGAAGGAGCATATTAATATATGCGACTGAACGACAAGCCAAAAGCGACCAAAAAGATCAAGTTTTATAGTTCAAGATATCAACTACTCATATATCGATTAATTTTTAGAAACTACTTAGAAAATTATGAATTATTTCTTGACAATCAACGGCAGCTCGGTGGGTCCGATGACTAAAGAGCAGATCATGTCGTATAATGTAAACCCTGATACTCCGGTCAGCAAAGACGGCGGTCCGTGGGCGCCTCTTTATACTTATCCTGAACTCATGCAGGTCTATCAGTCGTATTCCGCGGCAGGGAGAACGGTAAGAGACCAGGAGGTTCAGTCTAAAAAGGTGTTGTGCGGAATTCTTGCGATACTCGTAGGTTCGCTCGGCGTGCAGTATTTTGTGCTCGGTAAGGTTGCCGGCGGTTTCATAACGATTCTTCTTTCGCTCGTGACCTGCGGCCTCTGGAGTATAGTGACCCTTATTCAGGGCATCATGATGCTTGTGATGTCGGATGCCGATTTTGAGAGGAAATATGTGCAGTCAACATCAGTTCTTCCTCTGTTCTAAAGCGCAATAAAGTTTACTTATCGATTAAACTGTAAGGTTTAAAATATTGTTTAAACTATAAAATCCCTTTATTAGGCGTAATATCAAGGCCGGCGGCTTCGACA
>CAJTYD010000059.1 GCA_910583775.1 uncultured Muribaculaceae bacterium
CGTTTCAAACGCAGCGGTATCAAATATATCGACTATAAAGATCCCGAGTTCCTCAAGAAATTCCTCAACGAGCAGGGTAAGATTCTTCCCCGCCGTATCACAGGAACATCACTCAAGTTCCAGAGAAGAGTGGCTCAGGCCGTTAAGCGCGCCCGTCATCTCGCCCTTCTTCCCTATGTGACTGACCTGATGAAATAATCGTTATTCAACCTTTTAAAGCAACATCACAATGAAAGTAATACTCAAGGAAAATGTAGCCAATTTAGGTTATAAGGATGACGTGGTAGAGGTAAAGAGCGGTTATGGCCGTAACTATCTCATTCCGCAGGGACTTGCCGTGATCGCATCAGCCGCAGCTCTCAAAGAGCTCGCGGAGAACCAGAGACAGCGTGCCCACAAGCTCGCCAGAATCCTCGAAGAGGCTCAGGCTGCTGCGGCAGCTCTCGAGGGCGTGAAGCTCACAATCGGCGCGAAGACAAGCTCCACAGGCACGATCTTCGGATCTGTCGGTCCTATTCAGATTGCAGAGGCGCTCGAGAAACTCGGTCATAATGTTGACCGCAAGCTCATCGTCATCAAGGAGCCTGTAAAGGAGGTCGGGGTCTATAACGCTACGGTTAACTTCCACAAGGAGGTGAGCGCAGTAGTCGAATTCGAAGTAGTAGCCGAGTAATAGTTGTAATTTAGCTATATTGTGAAGCGGGAAATGATTTTTGTCATTTCCCGCATTTTTTTGCCCTCAACCCGTCAGCCACTATTTGAATGCTCGCTTAAATTGATTATATTTGCAAGTTAGAATCTAAGAGTGTGTTTACATTTGCGGGAACCTCCGCTTAAACGCACTTTTGGTAAGTAAACACACTCTAAGCAAAACAGATATGAAATTCAATGTAGAGGGAAAAACATTCCAGCAGCAGCTATCGGCTGTGAGTAAAGTTATAAACGCCAAAAACGCGCTTTCCATTCTCGATAATTTTCTCCTTAAGGTCGAGGGCGACCGCCTGAGCATCACCGGCAGTGACCAGGAGAATGTGATGACCGCCTATATGGTGATCACTGAAAGCGAAAACGACGGCATGATCGCTGTTCCGGCAAAACGTATGCTCGAGATCACCAAGGAAATCGCCAACCAGCCTCTCACATTCTATATCAACGACGAGACAAAGGAGATCGATATCCGGTTCCTTAACGGTCATTTCAATTTCATGGGAGTAGACGCCGCCGAATATCCGCAGCGTCGTGCCATGGGGGAGGATGTCCGCAGGCTTGAGATTCCCGCTTCGGTCGTGCTCAAGGGAATCGAGAACACCGCCTTCGCCGTCAGCACCGAGAATGTGCGCCCGATTATGACCGGTATCTATTGGGATATACATCAGAGCGACATCACTTTCGTCAGCTCCGATACCCACAAGCTTGTGAGATACATCAATTCGGAATCGGCTCCCGGCTTCGAGGCTTCGTTTATCCTGCCTTCAAAGCCGGCTTCAATACTCCGCGGAATCATCGGCAAGGAGGAGGCCGATATCATGATCACATTCGACTCCAAGGGCGCGACATTCGAACTGGGCGACTATCTGCTCTCGTGCCTTTTCATCAACGGTAATTATCCCAACTACAACAGGGTTATTCCGACAGAGAATCCCTTTGAGCTGACAGTAGACAGAGTATCTCTTATGACTGCGTTGCGCCGCGTTTCGATATTTGCCGCCAAATCGTCGAATCTTGTCGTTCTCGACATCCAGCCGAATGAAATCATCCTGCACGCCCAGGATCTCGATTACGGCACTTCGGCCGAAGAGAGGGTGGTCTGCAACTATGAGGGGAACACCATGACGATCGGTTTCAACGGCCAGTTCATGATAGAGATCCTCAACAATCTTCATGACGAATCAATCGTGCTGAAGCTGTCGGATCCGGCGCGTCCGGGCATCTATACTCCCCTCCAGCAGCAGCCGGGCGAAGATATCGTTACTATCCAGATGCCCATGCAGGTGCTCTGATGGAAGTGTTTTTTCATACGATAGAAATTATAAGGAACAAGCTCTAATACTTAAAAAGGGTTTATGAAATTAAATCTTCAGCGTCCTCTGATATTTTTCGACCTTGAGACAACCGGAACGAACATACTCCACGACCGGATCGTCGAGCTCAGCTATATAAAACTTTATCCCGACGGAACGGTTGAGGAGAAAGCGCGTCGGCTTAATCCGGAGATGCCTATTCCTCCGGCAAGCACGGCAATCCATCACATCACTGACGAAGATGTGAAGGATGAACCCACTTTCCGTCAGATCTCGAAAGCTCTGTTCAGGATTTTCGAGGGCTGCGATATCGCGGGCTATAACAGTAACAAGTTTGACGTGCCTCTTCTGATGGAGGAATTCAACCGCGCGGGACTCAATTTTGAGGTGAATGGACGTAATTTCATCGATGTTCAGAACATATTCCACAAGATGGAACAGCGCACTCTTGTGGCCGCCTATAAGTTCTACTGCGGCAAGAATCTTGAAGACGCACATTCCGCACTTGGCGACACGAAGGCAACATACGAGGTGCTTCTCGGGCAGCTTGACCGCTATCCGGAATTGAAGAATGATGTGGAGTATCTTGCAGAATTCTCTAAATCGGGTAGGAACGTGGATCTTGCCGGCCGTATCGTTCTCAATGAAAAGGATGAACCGGTCTTCAATTTCGGCAAGCACAAGGGGAAACCGGTAAAGGAGATTTTCCGCACCGAACCATCGTTCTACAGCTGGATGATGCAGGGAGATTTTCCAAAGAATACAAAAGATGTTATAACGGCATTCTACTCCGAAGTCAGGAATGGGAAATAAGACACTCAGCGGGCGCCATATAGTGCTTGGCATAACGGGCGGCATAGCCGCCTATAAATCAGTGAGCCTTCTGCGCCTCCTGGTCAAGGCCGGCGCGGAGGTGCAGGTCGTTATCACGCCTGCGGGGAAGGAATTCATCACGCCCGTCACGCTGTCGGCGCTCAGCGGGCGTCCGGTGGTGAGCGAATTCTTTACGGCTAACACCGGAGAATGGCACAGCCATGTGGATCTCGGCCTCTGGGCCGACCTTATGGTGATAGCTCCCGCCACGGCGTCCACAATCGCAAAGATGGCTAATGGCGTTGCCGACAATATGCTTGTCACTACTTATCTTTCCGCAAAGGAACATGTGATGGTAGCTCCGGCGATGGATCTCGATATGTTCGCCCATCCCTCCACCACGCGCAACCTGCGTCAGCTTGAGGCAGACGGAGTCGAGATAATAGCTCCGGCGGCAGGGGAGCTTGCAAGTCATCTTGTCGGCAAGGGCCGCATGGAGGAACCGGAAAATATTTTCGCCAGAATAGAAGCTTTCTTCAATTCACGAGAGGACCTGAAGGGAGTCAGGGTGGCCATAACCGCCGGCCCGACTTACGAAAAGATAGATCCCGTCAGATTTATCGGCAATTATTCGAGCGGGAAGATGGGGTTTGCCATTGCCGAGGAATGCGCGCGCCGAGGAGCCGATGTCTCTCTGATCTGCGGGCCATGCTCTCTGGATGTGAAGCATCCATCGATTAAGAGAATCGATGTGGAAAGCGCAGTCGAGATGCTTGAAGCCGCAAAGCGCGAATTCGCCGATGCCGAGGTCGGTATCTTTTCAGCCGCGGTTGCTGATTATCGGCCGGCAAAATCGGAATCAAGCAAGATTAAACGCGAGGGAACCTCGGGGATGACGCTTGAACTCGTAAAGAATCCGGATATCGCCGCTGAAATCGGAGCTTCTAAAAAGCCCGGAACCATTCTTGTGGGTTTCGCACTTGAAACCGACAACGAGAAATCAAATGCGGCCCATAAACTTGAGAAGAAAAATCTCGACATGGTAGTTCTCAATTCGCTTAAGGACAAAGGAGCGGGCTTCCGTTGCGACACCAATAAGATAAGCATTGTTCTCAGAGACGGAGAAATTCTTGATTTCCCTCTAAAAAGCAAGCGAGAGGTAGCGGCCGACATAATCGACGGGATTGTGGAGCTACGCTCCGGCAGACGCAGGGTCAAGGATGTGTGAAAGCCCGGGGGTAGCGGCACCGTAGAAAAGGATAATGACCGATGGCAGCATTCCTAAGGATTTTTATGATGATCTCACTGGCGGCAGGGATAGTGATTCCGGCAGTCGCGCAGGAACTGAACTGTGCGGTCGAGATCAACACGGACAATATCGAGGGAACAGGCAGGAGCGTTTTTGAATCGCTTAAGCAGACGGTTTCGGATTATATGAACGAGACTAAATTCTCCGATGCCGTCTTTGCTGAAAATGAGAAGATAGACTGCAGGCTTTATCTCACTGTAATGGAATATTCGGGAACCCGCATCAAGGGCGAGCTCCAGATGCAGCTTTCTCGACCGGTTTATAACACGAATTACACAACTTCGCTTTTGAATTACAGGGATACGAAGGTAGAATTCGATTACAGGGAGGGAGAGCCTCTGGTGTTCAACCGCACGTCGGAAAATTCCAATCTTGAGGCATTGCTGAATTTTTACGCCTATCTTTTTTTAGGCATGGATTTCGACAGCTTCTCTCCGCGAGGCGGGGATGCCTTTTATGAGCAGGCCAAAAGCGTGGTGAGTCGCGCGCAGTCGGCTGGAGAACCGGGCTGGCGGATGTTTGAGGATAACCGAAACCGGGCGTCGCTTCTTGGAGCATTTACCGAACCATCGAATGCCGGGATCCGGGATATTCTTTACAAATATCACCGGAAGGGGCTTGACGAAATGTCGACCGGAGTTGATAAAGGGAGAAGCGAGATCACGGCCTCTCTCGATATTCTGAAAGGAATTGCTTCGTCGAATCCCATGTCGTTTGTCATTCCTTTGTTCGGCGACATGAAACTTGACGAGCTCGTAAACGTTTATTCTAAAGCTCCTGAGTCCGAGAGAATGAAAGTCTATAGTCTGCTTCAGGAGATATATCCAACCGAGAACGAACGTCTTGAAAAAATAAAGAACCCGGAATAAAATAAAGAATCCGGAATAATTCGAAAAGATGCTTCAGAAACTCATAATAAAGAATTACGCTTTGATCGACAGTCTTGAGCTTGATTTCGAAAAGGGCCTGACCATAATCACCGGTGAGACAGGTGCCGGAAAATCCATCATGCTCGGAGCGCTTTCATTGCTTCTGGGAGAACGCGCCGATACGAGGGCTATTTCCGACGGAAGCTCTAAATCCGTTGTGGAGGCTGTCTTCACCGACATGGATGTCTCTTTGAAAAAGTATTTCGAGGAGAACGATATCGAATGGATGGATGGAGAGGCGATCGTCCGCAGGGAGATTTCGCAGACCGGAAGGTCGCGGGCTTTTGTCAACGACCGTCCTGTTACGCTGAATATTCTTTCCGGCCTGACCGGCTCGTTAATCGACATCCATTCCCAGCATGCCAACGCCAGGCTAAACGATCCTTCAATACAGCTTGAGATCATCGACACTATAGCCGGCAATACGGATCTGGTTGATTCGTACGCATCTGATTTTCACGGTTTCGTGTCATTACGGTCGAGGATAAAACGTCTTAGGGAGAATATCGGGAAAGCGCGTGAAAACGAGGAGTATCTCCGATTCCAGCTCGCCCAGCTCGATAAGCTCAATCCCAAGGCCGGCGAACTTGCAGAAGTGGAAAGGCGTTTCGAGATGCTCAGCGATGCCGATGAAATAAGGGAAAGGCTTTTTACGCTATCCGGACTTCTCGGAGCTCAGGAAAGGGGAGTTGCCGACCTTTTGCGCGAGGCAAAATCGGAGGCGGAAAAGATAGATTTCTCCCTCTTTGACTCTTCGGAGGAGGAGAACGAAGACATTGTCTCGCGGCTTGAGCGAATGGTCGTGGAGGCCACTGATATATATGAGACTGTATCCGATTATGTCTCGTCGGTTGACGCCGACCCGGCGGCTCTTTCGAAGATGTCGGCGAGAATGAACGCCTATTACGAAGCAATCCGCAGTTTCAGGGTCAGGGATGCCGAAGAGCTTGTCAGGCTCCGCGATGAGGTCCGAGCCAAACTGAATTCAATCGAAGACGAGGGAACCGATCTCCCGGAACTGGAGAAAAAGGCGAAGCATCTTGCCGCCGTTCTGAAAGAGAAGGCCGCGTATATTTCGGAAACAAGGAGCGAAGCCGCACGGCGTTTTTCCGATGAGCTGATGGAGACTGCCCGCCCGCTCGGATTGCCCAATATAGATTTCAAAGTCGATATTGTTGCCGGGAAACTCTCTTCGACGGGACAGGATCGCGTGGAGTTTCTTTGTTCGTTCAACAAGCAGCAGTCGCCGGGCCCGGTCTCGAAGATAGCATCCGGAGGTGAGCTTTCGAGGCTTATGCTTTCGATGAAGGGCATTCTTGCCGGAAAGATGAAACTCCCTACCATCATCTTCGATGAGGTCGACACCGGAGTGTCGGGAGAGATCGCCGATCTGATGGGGGAGATGATGCTGACGATGGGGGGCAGGATGCAGGTGATCGCCATCACCCATCTTCCTCAGGTAGCAGCAAAGGGGGCAAGCCATTTTAAGGTCTACAAGAGAGACGAGGGACCAAGAACCATTACCAATGTCAGAAAACTCAGTCATGAGGAGCGTGTCAGGGAGATAGCCTCCATGATGTCGGGACGAGAGGTTACTGCCTCGGCTCTTAAAAACGCGGAAGATCTTCTGGGACTCTATCGTCCGCACGACGGAAAACAGGAATAATATGGAAAAGAAAGACTATATATTCGGCATACGCGCCGTTACCGAAGCCATAGAGGCAGGAAAAAGCATCGACAAGGTCCTTGTTCGCAGGGACTTGGGAGGCGAACTCGCAAAGGACCTGCTCGACAAAATAAAGGAATACGGAATCTTGATGCAACGTGTCCCTCAGGAGAAACTCAACCGCATCACGATGAAGAATCATCAGGGGGCGATAGCGTTGCTTTCTCCGGTTGACTATTACCGTCTGGAGGATCTCGTGCCCCTGTTCTACGAGGAGGGGCGCAATCCGTTCATTCTTGTTCTTGACGGACTGACCGATACGCGTAATTTCGGAGCGATCGGGAGAACGGCGGCGTGCGCAGGCGTTGACGCCATCGTGATTCCGGAGAAGAACAGCGTTTCCGTCACGCCCGATGCAATAAAGACATCGGCGGGCGGACTTTTTCACGTTCCAGTGTGTCGTGAACGCGACACACTCTCTGCAGTGAGGATGCTGCGCGAGAACGGATATCATATTGTCGGCGCAACCGAGAGGGGATCCATGAACTATACGGATCCCGACTATACTGTCCCGGTAGCCGTGGTTATGGGAAGCGAGGATGTCGGTATCAGTGATGCCGTGCTTCGCGAGTGTGACGACCTTGCGGCTATTCCGATTCCGGGAAAGATCGAATCGCTCAACGTGTCGGTCGCCGCCGGAATCATGACGTATGAGGTGTTACGTCAAAGAAACGTCAGACAAGCGTAGTCAGTGGATTCACGGTGAGGTCCTGTAGGACCGTCTATTTGGTGGTTAGGGTGGAAATTTGTAATTTTGCATTCAATATTTTGACATTCATATAGAATTATGATAAATCGTGTTTTGATACGTACGAAGGTTGTACAGGTTCTGTACTCCTATCTGTTGACCGACAAACAGTTCTCTCTGGAACCGAGGCCGACAGCCCCCACTAAGGAGAAGCGTTTCGCGTATTCGCTTTATCTGGATATGCTTGTGTTTATGGTTAAGATAGCGGAAAACGTGAGCATCCGCGGCGGAGAGCGTCCACTTGAACAGACACGGTTTATAATGCGCATAAAGAATGACGAGGTGATTAAGTCGCTTGTCGCCAGATACCGCACGGAGCCGTTCGCGCTCGGATCTCTTGTGGATTCTATGTCGGAGAAGATCAAGGAATCGAATATCTATAAGAATTATATGAAGCGTCGTGACAGTGATCTTTTCGGGGGTCAGACTGTGTGGCGCGATTTCTTCAACATGATCATATTTCCTGATCCGGAAGTGAATGCGATAGTTTCAAGGAGGGAAAATTTCACGATGAAGGGCGTTGAGCGCATGAGCGACATAATGAACGATTCATTCGTGAATTTCATGGCGTCGCAAGACAGCGGCGAAGGCGTTTTCAAGACGCTCGAGACCAGCCTCGACAAGGCCCAGGAACTTTTTATGCGGCTGCTGTATCTCCCGGTCGAACTCACCGATCTGCAGGAAAGGGCGCTCGAAGAAAGACGCCGCCGTTTCATCACCACCCATGAGGACCTGAACCCGAACCTCAAGTTTGTCGACAATGAGCTTGTAAAGGCCCTGAAAGACAACGACGAACTCCTCGCCTATATGGAGAAAAACAAAATATCCTGGCTGCAGGAGGATCCTGTGATGATGGATAATCTCCTCAAGGCTATAACGTGTTCGGATATTTATGAGGAATATATGTCGACTTCGGTTTCCGACCTCCATTCTGATGTGGAATTCTGGAGAACTGTCTTCAGGAAGATCGTCATGACCAATACCCATTTTCTTGAGTCGCTTGAGGATTCATCCGTATTCTGGAACGATGACCTCGAGATAATGGGAACGTTTGTCGTGAAGACTTTCCGCAAGATCGAGGATAATCTTGAGAAGGGTCTTCCCGTATCGACAGGAGTCGTTTTTGACAAATACAAGGATGACGAGGATGCCCGCTTCGGATCAGAGCTTATGAAGGCCGTTCTGAGAAACAAGGAGGCATATCGCGGATATATCAACGACATACTCGACCGAAGTCTCTGGGAGAGTGAGCGGCTCGCATTCATGGACGTGATCGTGCTTGAGACGGCATTGGCTGAAATCATGAATTTTCCCAAGATTCCCCTTTCGGTGAGCATCAACGAGTATATCGAGATCGCCAAGAGCTACAGCACGGCTAAGAGTGGCGGATTCGTGAACGGCGTGCTGGGCGCCATGGTCAAGAATCTGCAGGAGGAGGGGAAACTTCTGAAGTAAAATTGACGCGGAATTGTATTTATGGATAAAACTCCATATATTTGCATAAGAAACTGTTTAAATTTCTATAGGAATAAAATTATAAACCGAAATAATAAAGATGAATTTACTTGACAACATTCTCCTGCAGGCAAATGCCGGTTCAGTAAGCGGAATGAGCGGAATGCTCATGATCGTGGCGATGATCGTGATTTTCTACTTTTTCATGATTCGTCCGCAGTCGAAGAAACAGAAAGAGCTAAAGCGTCAGCGCGAGGCCATGCAGGTCGGCGACAAGGTTGTGACAGCCGGAGGCATCCACGGAAAGATCCGCGAGCTTAAAGACACGACGATCGTTATCGAAGTTGCTCCAAATGTCAGCATCAAGGTTGACCGCAACTCCGTTTATCCTTTTGTAGAGGAGACTCCCAAGGCAAAGAAATAAATATATCGACGGAATTACCTGGCATCGGCGACATCGGTTTCCCGGTGCCGGAGCTTCTGTTTGAAAATGCCGAACGGTTATGAGCAGGCGCATAGGCACAAAACTTGAAAAGACGAAGGAGCAGTGGAAGGGGTTGAAATCTTCTTCCCGGTTCCATAATGCCGTGCTCTATCTCTCATTTGTAGCGGTGGCCACCCTTTTCTGGTTTATCCTCGCTCTTAACGACAATGTGACGGAAACGGTCGATGTCAGACTTCGCATCGCCAATGTGCCCGACACGGTCACGTTCATCAACGATCCTCCGCAGGAGTTTCATGTCACCCTTCGCGACAAAGGAACTAATCTTTTGCGCAAAGGCATAGTGAGCCATTCTCAGATCGACCTGAATTTCCGGGATTTTGCCAACAACGGGGTTTTCCGGTTTTCGAAAAGCGACATGAATTCCGCCTTGAAGGCCCGTTTCGGAACATCGGCCCAGATAACCTCTACCTCTATAGATTCCCTTTATCTGAGATATACCTCCGGCAAGGGGCGTCGTATGCCGGTGGTTGTCCGCTCGGATGTCTCCGCGGCCAACGGTTATATCCTTTCCGGTCCGGTCAAGCCTCTGACGCGTGCCGTCATGGTCTATTCCTATCCGGAGGTTCTCGACACGATGAGCCGTGTATACACCGAGGTGCTTTCGCGGCGCAATCTTTCGGAGACTTCCGTATATGTGGTTAAGCTCTGCAACATTCCGAACGCCAAGATCGAGCCTAACCAGATCGAGGTGCGTATCCCTGTCGAGCCTATGGTCAAAAAAGAATCGATGGCCACGATCCATGCCAAGAATGTACCGGCGGGAGAGAGCCTGCTTCTT
The DNA here is from genome assembly GCA_910583775.1 of uncultured Muribaculaceae bacterium. Taxonomy (GTDB): domain Bacteria; phylum Bacteroidota; class Bacteroidia; order Bacteroidales; family Muribaculaceae; genus Lepagella. The sequence goes on from CAJTYD010000059.1 coordinate 10,285, forward strand.
TTCCCGAGCCGCGTGCTCGTGTCTTATTTCGTCCCGATGAGTCTTTTCAACTCAGACCTGATTCCTATTGATATAGCTGTCGACTATAACGACACCAAGACGACGCGCGGCGACCGTATCCCGGTAAGAATCTACGATTATGCGGATTACGTCGCGAATGTTGAACTTCGCGCCGACAGCGTCGAATACACTCTTGTGAAAGAATAGGGAATGGCACGCATAATCGGAATAACAGGCGGAATTGGCGCCGGCAAGAGCGTTGTCTCGAGGATTCTCCGGCTAAAGGGCTATCAGGTCTATGACTGCGATTCCGAGGCCTCGCGTCTGATGGAGGATTTCCCGGATTTACGCTCTAATCTGAAGGAACGCTTCGGGGAGGAGTGTTATGACGCGCAGGGAAAATTGAACCGGAAGTTTCTCGCTTCCAGGATATTTTGCGACTCCTGTCACCGTGACTGGGTTAATTCACTTGTGCATAAGGCTGTGAGGGAGGACATAGGTCGCCTTGCCGAGGGCGCCGAGAGTATTTTCTTTATAGAATCCGCCATCATGGTCACCTCCAGGCTTGACGAAATGTGCGATGAGATATGGCTTGTCGATGCTCCTGTAGGACTGAGAATCGAAAGAGCCGTGGCGAGAGGCGGTTCAAGCGAAGACATTTCCAGAAGGATTGGAATTCAGGAAAGGGAATACGAATGCCTTCCTTCCGGCAAGACAAAGGTGATAGATAATGGGGATGGGGCAGCGCTTTTGCCTCGTATAGATTCATTACTTGAAAATTTAATTATTCAAGTTTCGCAAGTTCCAGTGAACTTGAAAACTTGAAGTTTAAGGTTTAAAGTTTAGGTTTAGAGGTTACCGCGTGACTGAGATAACAGGACAAATGGTATTATCTAAACCCTAAACTCAAACTATAAACCAATTTAAATTTACTTGCGAAATTTAAATTAATTACATATAGATATTGAAAAATGTTAGAGAAGATATTGTCTATCACAGGCCGCCCCGGTCTGTTTAAGATCATTTCCCAAGGGAAGGGAATCCTGATTGTAGAGGAGCTTGGAAGCGGCAAACGTTTCCCGGCGCATTCGCGCGATAAAGTGGTTTCGCTCGGCAACATCTCTATGTATACTGAGTCCGGCGACACTCCTCTGGGTGAAATTCTTGACAAGGTCTATGCAAAACATGAAGGCAGGAAGATCGATGTCAAGGCTTTGATTGAGAACAAAGGACTCCGCAACGAGTTCCAGTCTATTGTCGAGGACTATGACCGCGACCGTGTCTACGAGAACGACATCAAGAAGCTTTTTACATGGTATAACATCCTTGTCGACAATGGTTTCACTGAGTTCGGCGACAAGGAGGAAAAAGATAAGGAAACTCCCGAGGCATAATTCTCCGCGTTTTGCGGGAAATGGATGTTTTCGGGCTCCACGGATAATAATTGGCTGCGCCGTTCGGCGTGGCCATTTTTTTATCTTTTACATTGAAGCATTTTTGAAAATTAGGATGCTTTCTCAAATTTTTTGTATAAATTTGTGGAACAAGTAAATGCTTTGATGCAGTTCATACTTGAGACGAAAAATTAGCATGCAAAACATCAATATCATGAAACCACTGTTGAGAGAAAGCCTTCGGGCTTTCGGCATTGCCGGTGCGGTTGTTATTACCGGCGGAGCGTTGGCGGGAGGCAGTCTTCTTTCGGCCATGCCTTCGGTCCAGGTCAACAAAGCCCTCCCTTCGGCACGGCTTATCAATAGGACTACGGCGGAGGTTATCCTCCCTGACAGTCTTATCCTTACCGTAGATTTTTATGGAGATGACATCTTCCGCCTCTTTGCCGATCCGAAAGGCGGTATCGTACGTAATCCTGTAGCTGACCCTCCCGCGGATATTCTTGTGGCCGATGCGCGACAGCCTCTGACCGGAAGCCTGAAGGTCGGAACGGAATCCGGGAATGCCGTGGTGAGTTCTCCGGGCCTCACCCTCATGTTTGACGCCAAAGGGAGAATGACCGTAAGGGACCGTGACGGCAAGGTGATACTTGAACAGACCGAACCGGTTTCCTTTATCGACGATTCCACTTCTCTCGGCTTTAAGGAGGGTGACGACGAATGGTTCTATGGCGGCGGAGTGCAGAACGGCAGATTCTCACACCGCGGACGCGCCATCGAGATAGTGAACCAGAATTCATGGACCGACGGCGGCGTGTGTTCACCCGCTCCCTTCTATTGGTCGACCGGAGGTTACGGCATCTTGTTCCATACCTTTGCCCCGGGACGCTATGATTTCGGAGCCGCCGAGAAAGGAAAGGTGAAACTCAGCCATTCCTCCCCCTGGCTCGATATGTTCGTGATGGCGTCGCCGACACCGGAGGGAATACTGAATGATTATTACCAGTTGACCGGGAAACCTGCACTGTTGCCTAAATTCGGTTTCTACGAAGGTCATCTCAATGCCTACAACCGGGATTACTGGAAGCCCGACACCACATCCCGTGCCGTCCTTTTCGAGGATGGCGTCAGATACCGCGAAAGCCAGAAGGACAACGGCGGCATCAAGGAGAGCCTCAACGGAGAATTACCCGGCAACTACCAGTTTTCGGCAAGAGCTGTTGTAGACCGTTACGCCAACGCCGACATGCCGCTCGGCTGGGTTCTCCCCAACGACGGCTACGGAGCCGGCTACGGCCAGACCGGTTCGCTCGAGGGCAACGTGGAGAATCTGAGGAAATTCGGCGACTATGCCCGTTCGAAGGGAGTGGAGATAGGCCTCTGGACGCAGAGCGACCTTCACCCCAAGGAGGGGGTGGAACCGCTGCTCCAGCGCGATATCGTCCGTGAGGTCCGCGATGCCGGAGTCAGAGTGCTCAAGACAGATGTGGCCTGGGTGGGCTGGGGATATTCCTTCGGGCTCAACGGAGTCTCGGATGTGGGAAAGATAATGCCATATTATGGTTCCGACGCGCGGCCTTTCATCATCTCGCTCGACGGCTGGGCAGGCACGCAGCGTTATGCCGGCGTCTGGTCGGGCGACCAGACCGGAGGCGAATGGGAATACATCCGGTTCCATATACCGACTTATATCGGATCCGGACTTGCCGGGCAGCCGAACATAACTTCGGATATGGACGGTATCTTCGGAGGACGCAAGCCTGTGATCAACACCCGCGACTTCCAGTGGAAGACCTGGACGCCCATGCAGCTCAACATGGACGGATGGGGATATAACGAGAAATATCCCCAGGCGATGGGCGAACCATACACCTCTATAAACCGCAACTATCTCAAGCTTAAGAGCGAGCTCATGCCATACGCCTACACTTACGCCCGCGAGGCCGTCGACGGGAAACCGCTTATCAGAGCGATGTTCCTTGATTATCCCGACGACTTCACATATTCTCCCGCTACACGCTATCAGTATCTGTATGGAAAGGATTTCCTGGTGGCTCCTATATATCAGGAAACCGCATCGGATGGCAAGGGCAACGACATACGCAACGGAATCTATCTTCCCGAAGGAGTATGGATCGATTATTTCAACGGCGACACATACAAAGGAGGCCGTGTGATAAACTCATTCCCGGCTCCGGTCTGGAAACTGCCGGTATTTGTGCGTCAGGGCGCGATCATTCCTATGGTAAATCCCAACAACAATGTTAAGGGAATCAATAAAAATCTCAGAATCTATGAGCTTTATCCGGCTGTCGGCACCTCGACTTTCGAGGAATATGACGACGACGGCACCACAGAGGCATACCGTCGCGGCGAATGCGCCCGCACTCCGGTTGAGATGACGCTCTCGCCCAAGGGCGAACTGTCGGTGGAGATCGGCAGGACTGCCGGATCTTTCGCAGGATTCGAGCCCATGAAGTCGACAGAGCTTCGTATAAACGCAACTTCGGCGCCCAGGTGCCTCGAGGCAACTGTAGGAGGTAAAAAGATAAAGCTTGTAAAGGCTGCGTCGCTCTCTCAATGGGAAAAGGGGGAGAATGTTTGGTTTTACGATCCCTCTCCGGAACTCAACCGATTCTCCACTCCGGGGAGCGAGGCTGCGTCCTTTAAGGTCACCAAGAACCCGCAGATTATTGTAAGGCTGGCCCCCTCCGACATATCTGAGAATTCGGAAAAAGTAGTTGTCAAGGGCTATGAATATCATGCTGCCGACAATCTTCTCAGGAATCATGGCTCTCTGGCTGCTCCGGCGCTTGGCAAGGCGACGGTTCTTCCCTACAGCGTCACTCCGCGTTGGAATCCGGTTGAGAACGCCGACTATTATGAGGTAGAGTTCAACGGTATGAATTATTCTACTGTAAGAGGCGACTCGCTGCTCTTCACGGATCTCATCCCTGAAAAAGATTATTCATTCAAAATCCGTGCGGTCAACGCCGACGGTATCTCACCCTGGACCGATCTGTCGGTCCGTACGCTCGACAATCCTCTGGCAAACGCCATCCACGGAATCCGCGGACGTGCCTCGGCAAAAGATCAGGAGGGCTTCGAGATGTGGCATCTCTTCGATTTTGCTGAAAGCGGCGACATCTATCATTCGAAGTATGGCTCCAAGGCCGTTCCCTGTTCGCTGACCGTGGACCTTGTAAGTGTCAACACTCTCGACAAGATGGAATACCTTCCTCGTCTCGGAGGCGGCAACGGCAATATCCAGGAGGGCACTGTCCAGACTTCTCTTGACGGAAACAACTGGTCGGATCCGATTCCGTTCACCTGGAACCGCGACGCTTCCATGAAGAGATTCGATTTCGCGAAGCATCCGGCAGCCCGTTATATCCGCATAAACGTCGACAAGGCTCAGGGCAATTATGTGAGCGGACGGGAGCTGTACGTCTTCCGCACCCCGGGTTCGTCGTTCTACTATCAGGGCGACATCAACAAGGACGGAAAGATCGATGACAATGATTTCACCTCATATATGAACTATACGGGCTTGCGTTCGGGAGATTCGGATTTCGATTATGTCTCTGTCGGCGATGTGAACCGCAACGGGCTTATAGATGCATACGATATCTCGCTTGTCGCCACGGAGCTCGACGGCGGAATGCAGATCCCGGATTCTGTTGTGGCAGTCTCGGCTCCTGCGGGCAGACTCGAGTTTGCGGTTTCTTCGCGAGGACCCGTCAACGCCGGTTCGGAGGTTACCATAACGGTTTCCGGAAAGGATCTGGCGAACATCAACGCCCTTTCGTTCGCTTTGCCCTATAACGCCTCGGATTTTGAATACGTCGGCATCATGACAGACGGAATGAAGGAGATGACAAACCTTACTTACGACCGACTCCACACATCGGGAGAAAAGGTGCTGTATCCCACGTTCGTCAACCGTGGCACCAAGACGCTCCTTGATGGAAGCGACAGGCTTATGACGATTCGGTTCCGTGCCAGAAAGCGCGCGGCGTTCACGCTGAAACCATCCGATATGATTCTTGTCGGTCCGGACGGCAGAACCATCTGATAATCATAACGAATTATAGAAAGGATTCGGAAAATAGCCGGATCCTTTCATTTTTTTGTCACAATTCCGGCTCTGCCTAATTATATTGTCAGAAAATCAAACAAACGCATTGCTCTCCGATAGCCCCGCTCCCGGGCGGAATAACAAGCTATAATTTCCAGATGACTGAAGAGGAATTCAGAAATACGGTTATGTGTCATCGGCAGATGATGATGGCGATAGCCATGACTGTGTTGTGCAACCGGGAGGACGCTCTCGATTGTCTGCAGGATACTTTCGTCGCTCTCTGGAAAAACCGCGACAAGATCGGGGATCTCGACAGCGTGAGGCAATATTGTCTAACATCGGTCAGGAACAATGCGATGATGATGATCAAAAAGAGGAGGAGCGCCTCTCTTGAATCGGCGGATGAACTGTCGGTATCAGACGACCCTTTGTCTCGGATAGAGAGGAATGAGAAGATGAGGATTCTCGAAAAAGGCTTGAGGAAGTTGCCGGAAAGCCAGAGGCAGGTGCTTCTCATGAGTTCCATTTCGGGCCTTTCGGCGCCAGAGATAGCGGAGATGACATCCATGTCATACGCCAACGTAAGGCAGCTGTTGTCGAGAGGAAGACAGTTTTTGAAGGTTTATTTTAAGATGAACGGTAATTGATATAAACGACCATAATATATGAACGGGAAAATTTATATAGATAGAATGGACAAGTCTGACGCAGAGCGTCTGCGCATCCTGCTTTCCCGCTGGAGCGAAGTCTCGCTCGGACCGGGGGAGGAGGAAGAGCTCGGGCGCCTTGTCGAGAGGATCGAGCGCGATACCGGAAATGCCGGTCTCGACTGCCCGGTGTTTGATATCGCTGATGAATCCGCACCGGTCTATGATCTCTATGTCTCTCTGAGAGATATGAGGCTTTCCGAGAGAGAATCGGAGGAACTTGACCTGTTTGTCGGGAATCTTGCCGCAGAGGAGGAAACGGAGAATGCGCTCCGAAAGAGGAGAACCGGAAGATCGGCATGGATAAGGATCATATCGGCGGCTGCCTGCATCCTTATCATATTCGGACTCATCTTTGTGGTTGACAACAGTTTCGACGACAGAGAGCCGCCGACTCGGCTCTCAATGGACACCTCGGGACGCCTCGATTCGGCGGGAGAGCATGGAATGGCCAGGGCGATGGTGACTGCGGAAATACCGGCCGACGGAATTACAGAAAGCGGACAAAGTAACCTCGATCGTCAGGATGAGGACGCGAATTCGAAAGAATGGTCCGATAAACGCGGGAATTCTTCCTATCGATACTCCGGACCGATGAAGTCTTTTAACTCTTCAAATTCACACGTTTATAACCAGGAAACGGAATGGGAGAGATGCAAGAGACTTTTGAAAGAGATGGATCTCGATTCCAGACTTATCGGAGATCCGGCGATGGAGATACTCGGAGGAGATCTTGATGTCCAGATTTCTACTAAAGTCATAGTCCGTGATCTTATAAAGGAAATCGCCCCCGCCGGGACATCCCTTATGTAGAATGCATGAAATATTATATAAGAAAAGATAAATTCATTTTTAATTATGAAAACGATAAAACTACTTATATTGATTCTTCTTCCGATGTGCTTCTCGATGGAGACTTTCGCGCAGTCCAATAACCAGGAGAAGACATTCTTCTCAAATCTCAGAAAAGCATACTCTTCTGAATATGCCTATATGTCGCCTTTGATGCTTAAATCGATGAATCTGACGGATAAGGATCTTGAAGGTTTCCCGGCCAAGAAGGTCAAGATGATCGAGATTCTTACCTTGAAGTTTGATGCTGAAAAGCTTGCAAAAGGAGCGATAGAAAAATGCGTTGCCGACAATGGGATGGAGCTGATGGGAGCAACCTACAACACAAGTCTCAAGAACGAGATTTACGTAACGATGAAGGGCAACACCATCACTAACCTTCTTATTCTTAAATGGGGTGCATGGTTTGGATCGGTAAAGATACTCTATATCGTAGGAGACCTTTCGTCAGAAGATATCAAGGACAAGCTCTAAGGAAGAATATATTGGTTAGAAGAATGATCCGGCGCCCGGGAGGTTGCCGGATCTTATTTATGCCAGAAAGAGGGCGCGAAAAGGATAATGACGGTAAAGACTTCCAGACGGCCGGCGAGCATCAGAAACGACATGAGCCATTTCGCGGCGTCCGGAATGAAATCGTAGGAGCCGTTGATGCCTGTCATTCCGGCGCCCAGCCCGTTGTTGGCGGCGCATGAAAATGCCGCGAAAAAGGAGTCTCCAACCGGAAATCCCATTGCTGAAAGGACAACGCCTCCCATGACGGTGAGGGCCGTGAAGATCAATATGAAGGCCATTATCTCATGACCTTTCTCCTCGGAGACATTCTGGCCGTTTATCGATATATGTATGACGGAGCGGGGCCTGATCATCCGTTTTATTTCAGCGCGAAAACTCTTGATAAGATAAAGAGCCCGGTCGATTTTGGCACCCCCGGTGGTGGAACCGGCACACGCTCCTATATACATCATTATTATTGTCATTACTACTACCAGAGCTCCCCATGATTCAAAATCGGAAGCCCCGAGCCCGGTGGAGGTCATAGCAGAGACTATATGAAAGAGAGGGTCGATGCTGACACTCTGCCAGCCGGTGAAGTTGCCTTGAAAAATAATTGCCGAATCAATGATAATGAAATAAAACAGAAGAAAACAGAGATAGGCCTTGAAGACGTCATTGTGGCCGGCTTCACGGAATTTTCCTTTGTAACATGCGTAGATGAGCGCGAAGTTCACTCCTCCGGCAAACATGAAGATTGTTATGACAATCTTAAGATAAGGCGACGAATAGGAGGCTATCCCGTCTCCATGCGTGGAATACCCTCCGGTTGAGATCGTTGCGAAGGCGTGACACACGCTGTCGAACAGATTCATGGGGCCGATCCAGAGTAAAATAATCAGAATCAGCGTCAGCGAGCCATACAGGCCCCATAATATCTTGGCAGTCTCGGCTATGAGGGCTCCGATGCGGTCGTGTGTTATTCCTGAAGACTCGGCGTTGAAAAGAGTGATGCCGCCGTTGCTGTTGAACGAAGGAATAAGGGCTATTGTAAATACGATTATGCCCAGCCCTCCCAGCCATTGTGTAAGAGCCCTCCATAGCAGAATGCCATGGCTGCAACTCTCTACATTCCTTATTGCTGTGGCTCCGGTGGTTGTGAATCCGGACATCGCCTCGAAAAAACCTTCGCTTGTGTTGAGGGGCGTGGCGCATAGAAGAAAGGGAATCATTCCGAACAGCGAGAATGCCACCCATACGCAGGTGGTGAGAAGATAGCCGTCTCTGCGCCGGAGGGAGTCGTTGACGGGGTGCAGTCCGTATCGCAGAATCAGTCCGCATCCTCCCGTTATGCCTATGGCGGCGGCGAAGGCGAGCCAGTCGCTTTCATGCATGGCGAGCGAGAGAAGGCACGGGGCGAGCATAAACAGGGCCTCTATTATCAGGAGTGATCCAAGATGCTTGAATATCAGAGATATATTTATGGCCGGCCTTGAGGCAAGTTCTTTAAGGGAGGTTTCGGAAAATGTCTTGCTCATTTTTTGAAAAGTTTTTCCACTTTGTGGAGTGAGTTGTCAAGACAGAATACCAGAACAAAATCGCCTGGCTGGAAGTGAGTGTTTCCTGAGACCAGAAGCCCTTTGCCGTTACGGATCATCCCGGCAAAAGTCAGTTCAACCGGAAGCTTGAGATCGCGCACCGGTGCAGACGTCAGGAAGGAACCTCCGTTTATTGTCATTCTCGCCACCCCGGCATCCGGAAGGGTAAGGCACTTGGAGATTGATTGTTCGGAGTCTACTATAAGCTGGAAGATGAAGCTGGATGCGATGATCTGCTTGTTGATTATGGTCGGGATTCCGAATGATTCCGCTTTAGGAATTGATTCCTCCCTCTCGATCTCAGCTATCGTTTTTGTAATGCCTCCGTCGGCTGCTGAAAGACAGGCGAGTATATTGCCGGCAGCTCCTTCTGAAAGAGCCACAAAGGCATCGGCATTTGCAAATCCTGCCTCTATCAGCACATCGTTTTCTCCGGCGTCGCCACATACAATATCGGCTTTCGGACAATTCTGCGCCAGAACCCGACATCTCGCCTGATCTTTCTCGATAATTGTAAAATGAAAGTCACGGGCTCCATGCCGGGCCGTAAGTTCCGATATAAGATTGCCTCCGGCAAGGATTACATTGGAGACATGCAATTCCCTTTTTCCGGCTATCTCCCTGACGGCGCGGATTTTGTCGGAAGTTGTGGTGAAATAAAGCACGTCCTTGTCCTGCGTCTTGAAGTCACCGCGAGGAATAATGGTTGTGTGATTGCGCCTTACGGCCGATATGTGAAATCCGTTGTCGGGAGAAATCGTGTTCAGTTCCACACCGGCTATCGGGGCGTCGGCAGAGACCTGAACTCCGATCATGATTATCTCTCCGTTGCAGAATTCATACCAGTCGTTCGCCCAGGAGTGGTCGAGAGCACTTAGAATTGTCTGTGACGCAAGATATTCCGGGAAAACGGCAGTGTCTACTCCCAGACTCTTCACAACCTTCTCATTCTTAGGGTCAATGTAATCATATTTGTCTACCCTGGCCACGGCGAAATGGGCTCCCATGGCCTTGGCGGTCGCGCAGGCCACTATATTTTCGGCCGAATAGGGAGTAACGGCAATGAATAGATCTGACTGAGAGACTTTTGCTTCATCCATTGTTGCAAAAGCGTTCGGATCTCCTTCCACCACCTTAAGATTGAAGCTTGCGTCAAGCTCTGACAGACGGGCCGGATCATTGTCGATTATCGTGATGTCCTGATGCTCGCTCGATAAATATTTTGCCAGGTGCGTTCCGACTCTGCCTGCGCCTGCGATGGTTATTTTCATATTGAAGTTGTTTAAACTAATTTCGAGATGTTAATAATACAGTAAAATAATTAAA
>CAJTYD010000060.1 GCA_910583775.1 uncultured Muribaculaceae bacterium
ATCGCCTCAAAAATCTCTTCGTTTTATATGTTCATTAATTTTTCTCAACTACTTAACCATAAAATAAGAAGAGGGGGATTTTTCAATCCTCCTCTTCTTCGTCGTCATCCTCCCAGTCGAGGAAGAAATTGTCGGCTGTGAATGATTCTTCCTTGAATTTCTCCAGAGAGCGGCCCTCTTTCTTCGTGGGGCGGCCGAGACCTTTGCGTCGGTCGACGAATCCGGAAATACGTGTCATCTCGAGGAGCTCGTATTGCTCGGGAGCGGTGATGTTTTCGAGATATTCCGGCACGAGCCTGGCTCCGAGCCTGTTGCCTGTCACGGCCTTCACGCGGAAGGTATACGTGATCGGAGGTTTGCGGACGTCGATCACGTCGCCGGGCTTCACTGTGCGTGAAGGCTTCACGGAGACCCCTCCGATCGAGACTCGCCCTTTCTTGCAGGCTTCGGTGGCGATAGTGCGCGTCTTGAAGACACGCATGGCCCAAAGCCATTTGTCGATTCTTTCTTCTGCCATATAAGTTGTTATGTTCCGGCTAATCCACCGGCATGAGTTTATTTGTCGGTTGTGCGCGTCAGCCGGAGCACCTGCTTGTTCTGGCTGTCGAAGAGAAGCACTTCGTCGGGGCTTATCGGTTTTGCCGCTGATGCTTCCTCGAGGGCCACGATGAGCTCGGTCTCGAAGTTCATGTCGGGCGGACAGGCCATTCTTGTCGTGATGATCGAGCTGAACGAGATGGAATTGGCTGCGTCCATGTCGATCTCCAGGGAGCCGTTAAGGATGTTGCATCCCGTGTTGCCGTGGAGCTTGCCCTCGTCGACATCGATCACCAGTTTCATGTCCGGGACGTCGACGGGAGTGTCGTTGATCTGACGCACCAGCCATGTGCCGTTGAGAAAATCGAAGTTCTGGTGCATGAGCGTCATGATCTTACGGCGGTAGGAGTTGTAGAAATGCAGATAATAATCCGAATCCTTTACCTCCCAGGTGTAATATTTCACGGCTCCGAGTGCCTGGTTGATTTCCGTGTCGGTGATACCCTCCTTGCTGCAGAACATCATTGTGGAGGCGAGCTTGCCGAAGGAGATGGTGCTGTCGGAGGGATTGTATTTATATGTGCCGTTGATTACGTTGCAGCCGTTGTTGCCGTAGATTCTCTTTTCGGAGGGAACGAATTTGATGAAGGGGGCCTTCTCTCCGACGGCGCTCTTGCCGTTTACCGATTCGATCGCCCAGTCTCCCTTTACGACGCCTTTCCGTATCTCTTCGGAAGTGTAGGTCTTGAGTTCGGCTTTGCTTGCTATGTGCTCGCGGTCGCGGGGGAGCACTGCTTCCTGGTTCACGTCTTTGCCTGAAGCGCCTCCGGAGGAGGAGTTGCCGCTTTTGGAACTTTTGCCTAAGAACGGAATGGAACTGCATGAGACGGCCATAATGGCTATTCCGGCGATAAACGCTATGTTAATGATACTTTTCTTCATGACTTTTATTTTTTGCAAATTTAACTAAAATTTTTTCGATAAGAAAGGAGCTGCCTCTAATCTCCCCAGTGGCGCCTTTCAGGATATTTCGTAGGACGGAAGAGGAGACGAAGGGAAGTGCTGTAGAAGAGGTAATTCCAGGTCCAGTTGGTGAGGACGCTGAGTTTGTTGCGCATCCCGAGGATCGACAGCAGATGGATCAGCAGCCAGGTCCACCATGCGAACACTCCGGAGAAAGAGACTTTCGACAGATCGGCGACGGCGCGGTTTTTGCCGATGGTCGCCATCGAGCCCTTGTCGTGATAGACGAAAGGGGATGAGAACTCGCCGCGGTTGAGGTTTTTTGCGGCGTTGCGGGCCTGCTGGATTGCTGGTTGCGCCATCTGCGGATGTCCGGCGGGGTATTTGTCGGAAACCATGAGTGCGATGTCGCCGATGGCCATCACCGAGTCCTCAAGCCCTTTCACCCGGTTGAATTCGTCGACCACGATACGGTTTCCGCGGCCTATCGCCTCTTGGGAAAGTCCCGGAATAGGCTCTCCCTTCACTCCGGCTGTCCAGATGATTGTCTCGAAGTATTCCTTATGGCCGTCGGCGAATTCCACATATTTGTTTTCATAGCCTTTCATGGCGGTGTTCAGGCGCACGTTCACCATAAGCTGCTGAAGACCTTTTAGCGCTTTCTCCTGCGAGCCCTTGCGCATGGCGCCGAGGAGCTTGTCGCTGGCCTCGACAAGAGTGATGGTCATGTCGTCGGGAGAGATCTCGGGATATTCCTTGGCAAGGATATATTTCTTCATCTCTCCTATCGCCCCGGCGATCTCGACGCCGCTCGGACCGCCTCCCACAACCAGAAAGCTCAGCAGCTGGCGCCGCCGTTCGGGATCGCTGCAGATGGCGCCGCGCTCGAGCCGGTCGAGGATCTCGTCGCGGGTATGCATCGCCTCGGAGACGGTCTTGATGCCGAACGTGTCGCGATCCAGATCAGCCATTCCGAAATAATTGTTGGTAGACCCGGCGGCTATCACAAGGCGATCGTAATCAAGGGTCTCGTAGCTTGTGGTTATTCTTTTAGCCGCCGTGTCGACGTTCTTTACATGCCCCATGTGGTATGTCACGTTTTTCATTTTCTTGAATTCACGGCGGAAGGGAAAGCATATATTGGCCGCCACCAGACCGGAAGAGGCGATCTGGTAAAAAAGCGGAGGGAAGCAATGATAATTGTTTCTGTCGACAAGAGCGACTTCAAATTTTTTCGGATCAAGACGTTTGCAGAGGTTCAGGCCTGCAAAGCCTCCGCCGATAACGACAATTTTTTCCATAATATGATGGGATTTTAGATTTTTAACGAAAATCACTCCTCTAAAGTTGAGAATAATTTAGTAAATTTGCCGATTGATGACAAGATTGATGAATTTGAGAAACATAACACCTAAAAATATTGCTTTGAGGCTTGGAGCGGCGTTCGTGGCATCGATTCTGTCGTTCGCTTCCATTCCCTGCGCCAACGCCCAGATCAACGCCGAGCAGGTGATCAATATCGGACGCAATGTGCTTTCGATGGAGGATTACATGCTTTCCATCCAGTATTTCAACCAGGCCATCAAGGCCAAGCCATATCTTTCCGACCCCTATTTTTTCAGAGCTCTCGCCAAGCTCAGTCTGGAAGACTATCGGGGCGCCGAGGAGGACTGCACGATGGCTCTTGCCCGCAACAAATACAAGACCGAGGGCTATAAGCTGCGAGGCTTCGCCCGGCAGAGCCTCGGTCTCGACTCCCTGGCCATCATGGATTACGACGAAGGACTGAAATACAATCCTCAGGACAAATATTTTCTTTTCTATAAGGCCGTAGCGCAGACTGAACTTAAGAAGACGTCGGCGGCCGACTCTACTTTCGCGACCTTGTTGCGCTATTATCCGCAGTTTGAAGACGGATATACGGCGCGTGGCCGTATGCGTGCCGTCGCCGGTGATACCGTCGGGGCGATTGCCGATCTCGACAAGGCTCTTTCGATTTCCAAGAATCTTCTCAACGCATATCTTCTCCGCGCTCAGATCGAGGCCGACCGGAAGGAATGGCAGAAGGCACTTGCCGACCTCGGCGAGGCCATAAGCCTGAAGCCGCAGGAGGGCGATCTCTACGTCAACAGGGCATATCTCAGATATAACGCCGACGATTATTTCGGAGCTATGGCCGATTATAATTATGCCCTTGAGCTCGAGCCTTATAACGCGGCTGCGCTTTTTAACCGCGCGTTGCTGAGGTATGAGGTGAAAGACCTCAACCGCGCCGCCGATGATTTCAAGGCTGTGCTGAAACTCTCGCCCGATAATTTCCATGCCCTTTATAACCTCGGACTGGTGGATCTCGAGAGGGGAAACAACAAAGAGGCTGTGAAGTCGTTCGACGCAATAGCCGGGAAATATCCCCGCTTCTATCCTGTATATTACGCGCTTGCGGAGGCTTACCGGAATATGGGCGACATGCGCACCGCCATGCAGAACGCCTATCACGGCGACGATCTGGTGAAACGCTATGTGTCGAACCCGGAGAAGAATCCCCTCGACCGTCCGACGATCGCGGCCGGAAAAAGCAACCGTTCGGAAACCCGCAGCGGCGAGGAGCCGGAGAGCGAGGAGGAGGTTATGGACCGTTTCAATCAGCTTGTCACGGTCGGTGCTTCCGAGCCGCAGCTAACGTATAACGAGAAAATAAAGGGACGCGTGCAGGACCGCGACCTCAATGTAGAGCCCGAGGCTTCCTATGCCCTGTCGTTTCTCGATACGCCGGGCAGCCTGCGCAGCGTCTCCAACTATTTCCGCGAGCTTGACGACTTCAATCAGCGTCGGTATGTGGCCGAAAGGATCTATCTTTCGCCAGGAGTGGTGTTGCCTTCGGAAAAGACCGATTATCAGAAGCTTTTCGACCGGGTGGCCTTCTATGACGGGGTTGTGGCCGACGGCGCGGCACGTCCGGCCGATTATCTTGCGCTCGGAATTCTCCAGACAATGCTGAAGAATTATCCCGCCGCTCTTACGGCTCTCGACAAGGCCGTGGAGGCGGATCCGCGTTTCACTGTGGCGTATATGGCGCGTGCCTACGCCCGTTATGTCAACGCCCGTGCCTCCCAGGACGCCCGGGAGGAGAATGAGAGCGACGCCGACCTCCGTCTGCGCCAGCGCAGGCTCATGAAGGAGGTCAACGACGTGATAGAGGATTACAACCGGGCGATAAACCTGAATCCGCGTCTGGTTTTCGCCTGGTTCAACAAAGGGAACATCTTCTACGACCTTCGCGACTATACGTCGGCGATCCAGTGTTATACGGAGGCCATCCGCACCGATGTCTCGCTGGGCTCGGCATATTACAACCGTGGAATCTGCTATCTGCAGACGGGCAACAAGCGTCTCGCCTTCGCCGACCTGCGCAAGGCCGGCGAGCTCGGAGTGGTTCCCTCGTATAACCTTCTCAAGAGAATGAAATAAAAATCCGGAAACGCTCCGGCAAATCCAATAATACAGTTTCCCTATAATCTTTCGTAAACTCAAAAATCTTTAAATGAAAACATTCGGTTTGGTGGATTGAATGTTTTTTTGTATCTTTGCGCGGATTATCCCCAAAGGGGTCATTAACCAATTACAAAGCATATAAGTATGATTAACATAACATTCCCCGACGGTAGCGTCAAGCAGTTCGAGAACGGCACCACTCCTTTTCAGGTAGCGGAGTCGATCAGCCCGCGTTTTGCCGCCGATGTCCTTGCCGCAAAGGTTAACGGCGAGGAATGGGACATTTCGCGTCCCATCGACAAAGATGCCTCCATCGAGCTTTTCAAATGGGATGACGCGGAGGGCAAGCACGCTTTCTGGCATTCGTCCGCACACCTTCTCGCCGAAGCGCTCCAGGAACTTTATCCTGGCGTGAAATTCGGTATCGGTCCGGCGATCGAAAACGGATTCTATTACGACATCGATCCGGGAGAACACAAGATCACGTCGGAGGATTTTCCGAAGATCGAGAAGAAGATGTCGGAGCTCGCCTCGCGCAAGGAAGACATCGTTCGCCGCGATATTTCGAAGGCCGATGCCCTCAGTATGTTCGGCGACCGTAACGAGACCTATAAGTGCGAGCTTATCAGCGAGCTTGAGGACGGCCATATCACCACCTACACCCAGGGGGCCTTCACCGATCTGTGCCGCGGTCCGCATATCGCCACCACCGCTCCGATCAAGGCCGTGAAGATACTTTCGCTCGCCGGCGCCTACTGGCGCGGCGACGAGACCCGCAACCAGCTTGTGCGCGTATACGGCATCACCTTCCCCAAGAAGAAGATGCTCGACGAATATCTCGTCCTTCTCGAAGAGGCCAAGAAACGCGACCACCGCAAGCTCGGCAAGGAGATGGAGCTTTTCGCATTCTCCTCTACCGTCGGCCAGGGTCTTCCCCTTTGGCTTCCTAAGGGCGCCGCTCTCCGCGACCGTCTCGAGCAGTTCCTGCGCAAGATTCAGAAAGAATACGGTTACCTTCAGGTGATCACTCCGCATATCGGCAACAAGCAGCTTTATGTCACCTCCGGCCACTGGGCTAAATACGGCAAGGATTCCTTCCGTCCGATCCAGACCCCGCAGGAAGGCGAGGAATATCTGCTCAAGCCGATGAACTGCCCTCATCACTGCGAGATCTACAAGACCTACCCCCGCAGCTACCGCGATCTTCCGATGCGGCTTGCCGAGTTCGGAACGGTTTACCGCTACGAGCAGAGCGGCGAGCTCCACGGCCTGACCCGTGTGCGCGGATTCACGCAGGACGACGCGCATATCTTCTGCGCTCCCGAGCAGATCAAGGATGAGTTCCTGAAGGTGATGGACATCATCCTCTATATCTTCAAGGCTCTCGATTTCCAGAACTACGAGGCCCAGATCTCGCTGCGCGACCCGAAGAACAAAGAGAAATATATCGGCAGCGACGAAAACTGGCATCTTGCCGAGCAGGCGATCATCGACGCCTGCAAGGAGAAAGGCCTTAAGGCCACTCAGGTAGAGGGCGAGGCAGCGTTCTACGGCCCGAAGCTCGACTTCATGGTCAAGGATGCCATAGGTCGCCGCTGGCAGCTCGGAACAATTCAGGTAGACTACAACCTTCCGGAGCGTTTCAACCTCGAATATACCGGCGCCGACAACCAGAAACACCGTCCGGTGATGATTCACCGCGCCCCCTTCGGCTCGATGGAGCGTTTCGTGGCAGTGCTTCTAGAGCACACCGCCGGCAAGCTCCCGCTCTGGCTGATACCCGAGCAGTGTGTGGTGCTTCCGATCAGCGAGAAGTTTAACGACTATGCATGGCATGTTGCCAAGGAGCTTGACAAGCATGATGTCCGCGCCATCGTCGACGACCGCAACGAGAAGATCGGAAAGAAAATCCGCGACAACGAGCTCAAGAAAATCCCCTATTTGCTCATTGTGGGCGAAAAGGAGGCCCAAAATGAGGAAGTTTCTGTAAGAAAACAGGGCGAAGGTGATAAAGGAACGATGAAAATCGTTAACTTTGCAGACGAAATCAAGGCAGAGGTATCTGCCATGACCAATAAACAGTAAAAAACAAACCGGCATCCCGGCATCGGGATGCCACAAAAGAAAGAAGCAAACAGGCAACTGAATGGAGAAAAAACCACAATTCAGCGGACCGCGTCGCCCTTCGGGGCCGGCGCCGAAACCGCGCCCGGGTCAAAAGCCTTTCAAAGGATCAGAAAGAAACGGTCGTGACCCTTACGCAACCAATGAGCATATCCGCGCACGCGAGGTGAGGCTGGTAGGCGATAATGTTGAGCAGGGCATTTATCCTATTGACAAGGCGCGTCGGATCGCGGCGGAGATGGAGCTTGATCTCATCGAGATCTCGCCGAATGCGGAGCCGCCTGTTTGCCGGATCCTGGACTATCAGAAGTTCCTCTATCAGCAGAAGAAGCGCCAGAAGGAGCAGAAGGCCAAGGCCGCAAAGGTTGTCGTGAAAGAGATCCGTTTCGGACCGCAGACCGACGACCATGACTATAACTTCAAGCTCAAACACGCCGTCGGCTTCCTCAAGGAGGGTTCGAAAGTGAAGGCTTACGTGTTCTTCCGCGGCCGTTCTATCCTCTTCAAGGAGCAGGGCGAAGTGTTGTTGCTTCGTTTTGCCAACGATCTTGAGGAATATGGCAAGGTGGAGATGATGCCCGTACTCGAGGGAAAAAGGATGACGATCATGCTTTCTCCGATCAAGGGGCAGAATCAGCCGAAGAAAGAAGCCCCGAAGGAGGTTGCGAAAGAGACTTCGAAGGAGGAACCTACAGAAAAGAAATGAACGCAGACCGTAGGCACAATGTGCCGAGGTGAATTTTAAACAACTAAATATTCAAAACAATGCCTAAAGTAAAGACCAATGCCGCGTCGAAGAAGCGCTTTGCGCTCACCGGCACAGGGAAAATCAAAAGGAAACACGCTTATCACAGCCACATCCTGACAAAGAAAAGCAAGAAACGTAAGAGAAACCTCGACCACACGGGTCTGGTGCAGGATGCAAACCTCCGTCAGGTTCGCGAGCTTCTCAACCTTCGTTAAACGTTTCCGATTGAGTTTTACTTATTAAATTATTAACCGAATGCTCAGCTCCGCAAGCGCATAAATTGCCGCTGACATTCAAAGGCGAAATGAAACGGAATAGCAAGAAACTGTTTCGGCGCCTCAAAAAAATTCAAAAAAATGCCAAGATCAGTAAATCATGTTGCCTCAAGGGCAAAGAGAAAGAAAATCCTTAAACTCACCCGCGGTTATTATGGAAGCCGCCGCAACGTCTGGACGGTAGCCAAAAACACCTGGGAGAAAGGTTTGACTTACGCATACCGCGACCGCAAACAGAAAAAGCGTGATTTCCGCGCCCTCTGGATCCAGCGTATCAATGCAGCGGCACGTATGGAGGGTCTTTCATATTCAATGCTCATGGGCCTTATCCACAAGGCAGGTATCGAAATCAACCGTAAGGTGCTTGCAGAGCTCGCGATGAACAATCCCGCGGCTTTCAAGGCAATAGTTGACAAAGTAAAGAAGTAAATTCCTTTACGGTATCATAAATAACGGGGCGTCCTTCAGAACGTCCCGTTATTTGTTATGGAGCGCAGAAAGAAAATTTTATAAAAAATCGCATCTGCTCTTGCATGATTGAACCCGATATATTATCTTTGCGTTATAAAATTAAAGCAAGAGAGCTGCGGAAGTCTTCCGGAAAGGTGATAGTTTCTTTCGGCTTCCGAACGAGTATACCACATCAAAGCAAATTGGGAAACTCATCAAATTTAAAAGAAATACCGAGACAAGCTTGTTTATCAATGGCGGGCCCCACGCCGAAAGGCGGTGATTTCGATCTCAGGCGGATTACAAAGATTTTCAAGTCCTCAAAACCTGTCATTCGGAGTTTCGTCACATTCCTTTGATGTGGACCTTACAAGCCGGTGAGTGTGCGAAGGCGCGCCCGCCGGCTTTTTTTTTAGGTGTCGGCATTTCCCGCATCTGTAGGGACGCACGGTTCGTGCGTCCGCAATAAATCGCCGGCCCGGGAACAATCTATAATCCCTATAAACGTAAACGGATAAACGGACGCACGAACCGTGCGTCCCTACAATACTGAAACAATAATATATATTAAAAACATAGAAACAGTTATGAAAAATGTAAGACAGACGCTTCTTGAGCGCACAAGTATCCGCCGTTATGAACGCGAGGCTATTCCGGAGGAGACCATGGAATTTATCCGGGAGGCGATACGCAATACCCCGACATCCTATAACGGACAGCAGTTTTCCGTTATCGAGATCGATGACCAGAATCTCAAGGAGCAGCTTTATGAAATCACCGGCCAGAAGCAGCTCAAGACATGCAATCGTCTGCTGATATTCCTCTCGGACTATAACAAGATCTCTTGTCTGGCCCGCAGGAAGAATCTCGAGATGCCTGCCCTTACCGATACGATGGATGGCGTGACGATAGGAATAATCGACGCTTCGCTGGCAATGATGAGTGCCGTCGTGGCCGCCGAGGCCGAGGGGTTAGGCTGCAACTGCATCGGATATCTGCGCACTGCCGACCCTGCGAAAATCGCCGGACTGCTGAAGCTGCCGAAAGGCGTGTTCGTTGTCTGCGGCCTTGCGCTCGGAATTCCACGCGAGCATCCCGATCTGAAGCCCAAACAGCCCGAATCGCTGGTGTTCCATCACAATGAATACCGTCAGGACGAGGAGGCCATGGTTGACGAACTCGAGGACTACGACCGCACTGTGAAGGAGTATAATCAGACCCGCTCGGGAGGCACCACCGACAACGACTGGGTGGCCCATATCATCGGCTATTATGACCATGCGATGAACTACCGGATTCTTGATTACCTGAAAGATCAGGGATACGACGTAAAGAGGTAATAAGTCAGAGTGATTAAGTAATAAATCACCCGGGAAGAAAAATGAAAAACGGAGCTGTGGCCTCGGCCAGAGCTCCGTTTTGTCGCTAAAGCATTGTTTTATTATTTAAAAAAGGCAATGTCTGCGACAATTACCTATTTCTATGACAATCCTGAATAAAAAAGGTTTAATCAAAAAACGCTTTTTAACTTTTCTAATGCCGTTTTAATCAAATTAAAACGTTTGCGTTGGAAAATTCCTTGCCCGGATGCTAAAATGGGTTCTAAAAAATCAGAATTCGCTCGAGAAATGGAACCTGATCTTCGGGAAATCAGACTGCGCCATCTGCAGCACGTAGTTGCTGTCGGCAAGGAATACGTCGCGTCCCTCCTTGTCGGTAGCCATAAACTGATGCTTGCGCTTCTTGAAGGCGGCGAGGGCTTCCTCATCGTCACTCTCTATCCAGCAGGCCTTGTAGAGGCTGATGGGCTCCCAGCGGCACTGAGCGCCGTATTCGTGAAGCAGACGGTACTGGATTACCTCGAACTGCAGCTGGCCTACCGTGCCGATGATCTTGCGGCCGTTGAACTGATTGGTAAACATCTGGGCCACTCCTTCGTCCATAAGCTGATGGATGCCTTTGTCGAGCTGCTTGGCTTTCATAGGATCGGCGTTCTCGATATATTTGAACATCTCGGGGGAAAAGGAGGGGAGGCCCTTGAAATGAAGGTTCTCGCCTGCGGTCAGTGTGTCGCCGATCTTGAAATTGCCGGTGTCGGGGATGCCGACGATATCGCCGGGATATGCTTCGTCGACTATGCTCTTTTTCTGCGCCATGAAGGCAGTGGGAGCCGCGAAACGCATCATCTTGTCGTTGCGCACGTGCTTATAGTTGACGTTGCGCTCGAATTTGCCGGAGCATACCTTGACGAAAGCGATACAGGAACGGTGGTTCGGATCCATGTTGGCGTGGATCTTGAAGACGAAGCCGGAGAAGGCGTCTTCCTCAGGACTTACCTTGCGTTCCTGGGCCTGTATGGGGCGTGGCGACGGTGCGATCTTGACAAAACAGTCGAGAAGCTCCTTGACGCCGAAGGTGTTGAGCGCCGATCCGAAGAAAACGGGAGCGACCTCACCCCGCAGGTAGGCATCGACATCGAAATCGGGATATACTCCCTCCACGAGTTCCAGATCCTCGCGGAGTTTGGCTGCATCCTCGGCGCCTATGAGCTCGTCGACCTGAGGGGAGGAGACGTCGGAAATCTCGATTCTCTCGCTCACCGTCTGTTTCGAGGGGGTGAAGAGGTCGAGGCCCTGCTCGTAGATGTTATAGACGCCCTTGAATTTCGCGCCTATATTGATAGGCCACGAGAGGGGACGCACTGAAATCTGCAGCTCCTTCTCGAGCTCGTCGAGGATATCGAAGGGATCGCGGCCCTCTCGGTCGAGCTTGTTGACGAAGATGATCACCGGCGTCTTGCGCATCCGGCAGACTTCCATGAGCCTTCTGGTCTGCGTCTCGACTCCCTTGGCCACGTCGACGACTATGATAACCGAGTCGACGGCCGTCAGGGTGCGGAACGTATCTTCCGCGAAATCCTGGTGACCCGGGGTGTCGAGGATGTTTATCTTATAATCGCCGTAATTGAATCCCATCACCGATGTAGCCACAGAGATTCCTCTCTGCTTCTCGATCTCCATCCAGTCGGAAGTGGCGGTTTTCTTGATTTTATTGCTTTTGACGGCGCCGGCCACATGAATGGCTCCTCCGAAAAGCAGCAGCTTCTCGGTGAGGGTGGTCTTTCCGGCGTCCGGGTGCGAAATGATGGCGAAAGTTCGCCTGCGTGAAATTTCTTTTGTTAGTTCTTCAGACATTTATTTCTTCTATCTTCTATCTTTCTTTCAATCGTCGTCATGAGCAGCCGGAGCGGGCTCAGTCTTCGTCTTTGAAAAGCTCATTGTTATAGTCCTTCTTATAGTAGGCGGCGAGCATGGCGAGGAATTTTGAGATCTGCGAGGCAGCCTCGAGGGTCTCTTTTGAAATCTCCTTTTTCTGAAGCCGGAGCATCAGGATTCCGTAGAGGGCGTCGAAGCAAGTCTCGATCTCGTCTTTTTTATTTTCGCCGGCTTTGGCGCGGATCTCGACTATGAAGGGGAGAGTCTTGTAATATTCGGCGGCGTATGAGGCGAATTTGGGGTCTTCGAGGAGACGGTTATGGAGGTTGCGGAGGTCAAGGATCACATTCCTGTTGAGCTGGAGGTGTCCTGAATTAACCACATCCTCGCGGCGCATCATGTCGATCAGCGACTCATACCAGTCGATCATCTGCTTGCGCTGCTCCTCGCTCAGACCGGTATGGCGGTCGATGATGTTTTCCCTGATTTTGTCGATGTCGAGCCCGTAGGCGCGTATCAGGTCCTCTATCTGCCACATATAGAGCAGGTATTCCGCGATATTCTCTCTCTTTTTAGCCGATGCCGTAATCATAATTGTTTATATATCGTTAATAATATATTTAAAACAATTTTGCGATGCAAAATTACTAAAAATTGGCGTGTTGGGCAATATTTGCCGCTCTAAGCCGCTTATTATAATGAATAAAATTGCAGGATGATGGAACTGACGTATATATGGCACGACTGCTTTGTGGCGAGGGGCGAGGGTTTCGCCGCCGTTTTCGATTACTGGACCGATCCGGAGACTTCTGGAGGCGATCCCCGCTTTCTCGACTCTCTTGATCCGGCCCGGCCGCTCTATGTCTTCGTGAGCCATCATCACAAGGATCATCTCAACCGCGACATTTTCGGCTGGGCGGAGCGTTTCCCGAAGATTCATTATGTCCTGAGCAAGGACACTGTCAGGGCATGCCGGCATATACTCAGCTCCACCTCCGTCTATTCCGGACCGAAGGTCGAGCGCGGCCGGTACACGGAGCTGAAACCGGGAATGACCGCCTCGTTTGGAGACATAAAGATAAGAGCGTTCGGCTCTACCGACATAGGCAATTCCTATCTCGTAGAGACCCCGGAGGGAAGGATCTTTCATGCCGGGGATCTCAACGCCTGGGTATGGACCGACGATTCCACGCAGCAGGAGATAAACAAGGCTATCGGCGACTTCAAGGCAATCCTCAATGATATCACAGCTTACCTCGAAACGCAGGCCGACAGGAGAATCTCGATCTGTATGTTTCCCGTCGATTCCCGGATAGGGGGAGAGTATTACACGGGAGCGCGGATGTTTGTCCGGGCAGTCGACGTGGTGCATTTCTTCCCGATGCATTTCGGCCTGGGCGATGCCTCGGAGCAAAGGCGACACCGTCTTGACGCCACCCGCTTCGGATTATACGCCAATCCGGACCGGGGCGATTACATCGCCCTGCAGAGCCCGTATTCATCTTTCCTCTCGCATTGAAGACATGGAAAGAGAAGATGGAAAAGAGCATGAAAAAAGCGGAGCCTCGAGGTCCCGCTTTTTTCGATTTTGGATTATGTATCAGTAATTTCTATGATCCTGCAATAGTAGATTAAGGTGTCTCTAAGAATCTGATGG
Source organism: uncultured Muribaculaceae bacterium (assembly GCA_910583775.1). Lineage (GTDB taxonomy): Bacteria > Bacteroidota > Bacteroidia > Bacteroidales > Muribaculaceae > Lepagella. The sequence goes on from CAJTYD010000060.1 coordinate 13,462, forward strand.
AATTTATTTAGAAATTATCTTCCGTATCAAACTTTCAAACCATATTGCTCAAACTTATCTATAATCTTTCAGCATCGACTGCAGTCGCTTGCGGGCGAAGAAAATGCGGCTTTTCACCGTGCCGAGGGGAAGCCCCATTCTGTCGGCTATCTCGCTGTATTTATAGCCCGCGATATACATTGAGAAAGGCACCTTGTAGTCTTTCGAGAAACTGTTGATGGCCACTGAAATTTCCTTGGCGGCGAAAGAGCCCTCCGGCGATGTGAGGCCTGATTCCTGCGAGAGGTTGAGGTGGTAGAGATCATCAGTAGTGTCCACAACCGTGGCGCTTCTCACCTGTCGACGATAGTTGTTGATGAAGATGTTGCGCATGATTGTGAACACCCATCCCTTGAAGTTGACATTATCTACGTATTTAGCCTCGTTGTCGAGTACTTTTAGGGTAGTGTCCTGTACGAGATCCTGTGCAGCCTCCCGGTTTGAGGTAAGCTGACAAGCGAAATTGAAAAGGTTCCCCTGGAGCCCGAGCAATCTCTGTTTGAAAGTTGTTGAGTCAGCCATAGCAATCAAGTTTAGTTTTCTATCGTTATTGTTTATCAGGTAATCGCACGTCTGTGAAATCGTTCTGATATTATATAAACAACCGTTGGAGAATAATTATCCTGGGAACTGCCAAAAAATTTCAATATTTTTTGAAATAAAAGATCAATTCATAAAAAAGCCTTAAAAAATAGTGAAGTATAGACAGATTTTCTATAATTATCATTAATTTTGCCATTTGAACAACAGAAGCCGTTTAAGGAACAGGCTCTAATTAAATGGGAAGACAGGCAAAGAAAGTCAGTTTCTGGGTGAGACGCAGATCGCATCTGGCTCTTCTTCTGATAGGAGGGGCAGTGGTGTTGTTGCTCTTTTTCAACGAAGACACTTCGATGAAGCTCAATATGCAGTATCAGGAGGAAATACGCACGCTGACGCGCGAGATTCAGGAATGTCGCGACTCGGCGGCCTGGTATCGCTCCCGTCGCGAGGCGCTCGAGACCGGCACCGAAGAGCTCGAGCATATCGCCCGCGAGGAATACCACATGCAGAAACCGACCGAAGATGTCTTCCTCATCAAATGATTCAAGACTATGAAAATGTCACTTGAAAAGAAACGCAGGATTGTCGAGGCATGCTCAACGGTCGGGCTGATCTTGATATGCGCCGGTCTGGTGGCGCCTTTCGCCGGTTCGGAAAACGCCACGGTCCTGAGTTTATATAAATGGATCTACACCGTCGGTGCGCTCGTCTATACGGTGGCGAGAATGATCGATGTCAACGCTCCGGGCGACAGTATGCGGCTTCGCCGGCTGCGGCGCATGGAGATGTGGGCCGGGTTCGCTTTCTGTATAGGAGCGTTCTTCTGGTTCTATAACGCCAATCGTTTCGCGGGCTTCACTTTCTCGCTCGCCGTTATGAACAACACCGTGATGTTCACTCTCGCCGGAGCCCTGATCCAGATCATCGCCTCCTGGATGATAGCCTCGGCCATGCGCAAGGAGGCCGGGAAGCAGGAGGAATCCGATAATAAGAAGAAATGATGAATCTGACAGGCAATATACTTACGGTCGACATCGGCAACACCGCCGTCAAGGGGAGTGTCTTTTATGGCGACCGTCTGTTGGAGAGTCTTGTTGTCGACGACCGGAATCCCGACGGGCTGGTCTCCCTTGTGGACCGACACGGGCTTGAGGGCGCTATATATTGCAGCGTCGGCAGCGATGACCGGGGATTCGCCGCGCGCATGAGGGCTTTTCTCGATGTCGAGGTGATGGAGCTCTCCCATTCCACTCCTCTGCCAATAGAGATCGAATACGACACGCCTCTCACCTTAGGTCTCGACCGCGTGGCTGGAGCCGTAGGCGCGGCGGCGCTCGGCGGCAATGTCATGACCGTTGACGCCGGCACGGCAGTCACTCTCGATATCGTGAGCGACAACCGTTTCAAGGGGGGCAATATCTCTCCCGGACTTCGTCTGAGGTTCCGCTCGCTCAATGAGTTCACCTCCCGTCTTCCTCTTGTGGGTCTCGACGGCGAGATTCCGATATTCGGCCATGACACTCAGACCGCCATCCGCTCCGGAGTTGTCGGAGGGCTTACGGCCGAGATAGTGAGCGCATACAGGGATGCCTCGAGGGTCTATCCCGGCCTCAAGCTGCTTCTCACCGGCGGAGACGCCGACTTCATAGCGTCGTTGCCTGCGATCCGCGATCTCGGCTGCGCAGTCGTCGACCATCAGGTGGTGGGCCGAGGGCTGGCCGCCATATTCAAATACAACAGAAGAAAACAGTAACAACAGATAACAACAGCTTTAGAAGCATGAATAAGATAAAGTTAATGGTTGCGGCTGCGGCTCTTACAGTTGCCGGCACCGCAATGTCGCAGAATGTCACCACACCTTACTCCATGTATGGCTACGGAATTATCGGCGACCGCGCCACTTCGATGCAGCGGCAGATGGGCAGCGTCGGCTACGCGATGAATTCCGGGCGCCAGATCAATGTGATGAATCCGGCTTCATACGCCGCAATCGACTCTCTTACTTTTCTCTTTGACCTCGGAGCCGACGTCTCGATGCTCTGGAGCAAGGAGGGAAACGTGAAGGAGCATTCAACCGGCGGAGGCGTCGACTATCTCACCATGCAGTTCCCTATCTGCAAGTTCATGGGCGGCTCGGTGGGCCTTCTGCCTTACAGCTCTGTGGGCTATGCCTTCGGTAACGAGATCAAACACGGATCGATGGAGAATCAGGGATCTGGCGGAATCAACCAGCTTTATCTCGGTCTGAGCGGCAAGGTGGCCGGTTTCTCGCTGGGCTTCAATATCAGCTATGACTTCGGAAGTATTGTCAACGACGTCTTCTCGACTCCGGCCACGGGAGGCCAGACCAAGTTCGAGCACGTGATGGAGATCCGCGACTGGAACATCAACATTGGCGCGCAATACACCGCAAGATGGAACCGCTTCCATAAACTTGTTGTCGGAGCCACCTATTCTCCCAAGAAATCGCTCCACGGCAACACCTGGGCCACGCTCCAGGAGACCACCATGGACTCCAACCCCGACACCGTCGGAAGCATGAGCATGAAGGGCAAGTATTACACCCCGACCACCGTCGGCGCCGGCATAAGTTATACTTTCGAAAAGAACTACCGGCTTATGGTGGAGGCCGACGTGACATTCCAGCAGTGGTCGAAAGCCAAATATTCTCCGCTCTACAGCAACAACCCCAAGACTCCCGACGACGTTATATTCCAGGGGATGGACTTCAACGACCGAACGCGTTATGCCGTCGGCGCCGAGTTCGTGCCCAAGCTGCGAGGCAATTACGGCGAGCGTATAACCTACCGTCTCGGCGGTTATTATGCCAACGATTATCTCAACATCAACGGCAACAAGGTTAAGGAATACAGTGTGACCTGCGGTTTCGGTTTCCCCGTGCCTTCGGGAAAGACGGTGATAAACCTCGGTCTTGAATGGAAGAAACGGTTCGCCTCGCCCAACAACCTTATCTCGGAGAATTATTTCAACATCACCCTTGGTGTCAACTTCAATGAGGTCTGGTTCTTCAAGCGTAAGATCTATTAATACGCGGTGACTCTTAAGAGACAGGCTTTTTAATTTAATGCTGATTCAATAGTTTTTGCCGATGGATCTGAAGTTGTCGAGATTTATCCTTCCTGTGGGCTTGCTGCTGCTCATAGCGTCTGGCTGCCGCGAGGAGCGCAAGGTGAATGTCGCATCGGGGCTCGACCCGAGGAGGATGGCCACCATGAGCACCCGTAATATCTCGACTCTTATTTCCGACTCGGGCAAGATACAGTATAAGATCGTCGCTCCGATATGGAATGTATATGACGAGGCCGACACGCCCTATTGGTCTTTCCCCGAGGGACTGTACCTTCAGAAATACGACCCGTATTTCCATGTCATGGCAACAGTGGCTGCCGACAGCGCCAAGTTCTTCAAGGAGAAGCGCCTCTGGCGCCTCGAAGGCCACGTGGAGATGACTAAGGTTCCCAAAGACCTGTTCCTTTCGGAACGCGTGTTCTGGGACCAGCGTCGCGGACAGATCTACAGCGATACGTTCATGCATATCGAGACGGCCACCCATGTGCTCGAAGGCACCGGCTTCGTCTCTAACGAGCATCTCACGCAATACCGCATCCTGAATCCGGAGGGAATCTTTCCCGTCAACAGGGATGATTTCAAGAAAGGTCCGGGCAATCCGCATCCTGCGCCGGCCGAGCCTTTCAATCCCGCAGACACCGTCAAGGCCGAATGACCGGCTGTAGGGACGCACGGTTCGTGCGTCCGGCATATACTTGAGTAATTAAAGATAAGTAAGTATTCAAATATAAACGATAGTAAGTATAAATTAAATTTGATCACTTACTTAATAAATTTAAGAAAATGGTTTTACCGTTAAGTCTCGCGATCGTAATCACTGTCATAGCCGTCGCTTTCTCCGGGCTTTTCTCGGGGAGCGAGATAGCGTTCGTGCAGTCGAGCAAGGTGCGTATGGAGATCGACGCGGCCCGCGGCGGTCTTGTCGACAAGATAATCAAGGGTTTCTCGAACCATGAGGATATGTTTATCTCCACGCTGCTTGTAGGCAACAATGTAGTGCTTGTAATCTACGGTATCGCTTTTTCTGCGATCGTCAATCCGTTTTTTGAGAAATGGTTTGACGGCAACGAGGCTCTGACGCTTGTCTGCAACACTGTTCTTTCGACGGCGGTGATCCTTGTCACCGGCGAGTTTTTTCCGAAGACCACTTTCCGCATCAATCCCAACTTCATGATGCGGCTTCTGGCGTTGCCTCTTTTTCTGATATATCTCGTGCTCTATCCTGTTTCATGGTTCGTCTCGGCGATATCACGCGGTCTTATGAAGCTTTTCGGCCTCGGCAACGGCGAGAGCGAACGCACTCGTCTTACCATTGACGAGCTCGATGACTATATCCAGAAAAACATCTCCGAACAGACCGACAAAGAATCCGTGGAGAATGAGGTAAAGATCTTCCGCAAGGCCATAGATTTCAAGGATACGCAGATTTCGGAGTGTATGATTCCGCGTAACGAGATAGTGGCCGTGCCGATAGCCGATACCACCCGTGAGCGTCTGATAAAGGTATTTATCTCCACAGGACTTTCAAAAGTGATTGTCTATAACGAGGATATCGACGATATCGCCGGCTATATCCATATCTCGGAGCTTTTCAACACAGGATCAGACTGGCGGCGCAAGATCAAGCCGGTGATCTTCACTCCGGAGACGATGCTTGCCAACAAGATGATGCGGCGGATGATGAGCGAGAAGCGTTCTCTTGCAATTGTGGTGGATGAGTTCGGAGGTACGGCGGGTCTTGTGTCGCTCGAGGATCTTGTAGAAGAGATATTCGGCGAGATCGAGGATGAGCATGACGTCCGTAAGATCGTTGCCAGGGAGATTGCTCCCGGCGAGTATGAGTTCTCGGGCAGGGTGGAGGTCTCTGCAATCAACGAGGATTTCGGCCTTGACCTGAAGGAGAGCGAGGAATACCATACGCTTTCGGGTTATATTCTGGAGAGTCTTCAACAGTTGCCCTCGCAGGGCGACAGCTTCGTGATAGACGGTCTGCGTTTCACGATCGAGCGCATGACCACCACCCGCATCGAGCTCGTCAAGGTCACCAAAGAGCCCGATACCTCCGAAGAAGAATAAATAGCTCATTGTAACTGTGAAATTATTTTGCAGATATGGCGATAATTTTGTAAATTAGCGGTATAAAAGTCAAACTATGGAACCGAACGATGCCGTATTCATGGATCTCCGCACGGATTTCGGATTCAAGTACCTCTTCGGTACTCCGAAACACGCCCACGTGCTAATGAGATTCCTCAATGCCCTCTTCGAAGGAAAGATGGTTGTTACGGAGGTAAATTTTCACGACAAGGAGATGCTGCCGCCGGACCCGCAGGGGAAACGCACCATCTATGACATCTACTGCACCACGAGCGAAGGCCATCACTTCATCATCGAGATGCAGAAGGCCGACACCCCGGATTTCGGCCACCGTGTCATCTTCTATACATCAGCGGCGATCGTGGCCCAGGGGCGCAGGGGGATGACCTACGCCATCAATCCGGTGTACTCCATCATACTGACCGATTTTGATCTAAAGTGGTTCTCCAAGCGTTTAATCCATGAGGTACTGTTTATGGAACGCAGTTCCGGAGAGGTCTATACGGAGGATGTGAAGATGATGTTTATATCCCTGAGGCAGGTCAAGAAGGAATGGAGCGAGTGCTCCACAGAATTGGAAAGATTACTTTATCTGATAAAGAATATACACACTATGGACAAGAATAGCGAACTATACAGATCGGGCGACTACAGCGATGTCTTCGATGCCGCCGAGGTCGTACACCTTGCAGAAGAGGAAAGGGTTGAGTATTCCAAGTCCTACTGGAAAATGAAGGATGACGAGGCCGCCCTTGAATACGCAAAAGAACAGGCTATAGCAGAAGGTCGAGCAGAAGGTCGAGCAGAAGGTCGAGCAGAAGGTCGAGCAGAAGGCCGAGCAGAAGGTCGAGCAGAAGGTCGAGCAGAAGGTCGAGCAGAAGGTCGAGCAG